>JAGRLZ010000213.1 GCA_020441545.1 Xanthobacteraceae bacterium
ACCTGCTGCGCGAAGATGCCTTCGGTGACGACCTCGATCCGGGTCGCGCGCGACACTTTCGAGCCGAACCGGACGCGATAGCCGACCCTCTCGCCGACCGGCTCCCCCAGCGTCCCGGCCATCCGCTCGGCGCTCGCCCGCGCGGCGATCCGTCGCGGTTCCAGCATGACGATGCGCCCGCCGGCGAGCCACGGCGCGTCGAGCAGCGCCAGCGGCACGCGCGTGGTCTTGCCCGCGCCGGGCGGCGCGACCAGGACCGCGGCATTGCGCGCGGCAAGCGTGCCGGTCAACGCGTCGAGAACGGCATCGATCGGCAGCGGCGGGGCGAAGGCGCGTGGCAAGGTCGGGTTCTTGGTCAATGGCAATCGATCACGAAGGTCTTATAACGGCTCCGGCCAAAGCCGGCACATTCCTTGTATGGTGTGAAGCCGGAGCGGCGCATGGCACGGACAGATGCCGCATCTGCGCCGAAAAGGAACACCGATGACCGGAATTGGTACAAGTGCCGCGATGCCACAACCGCCCGGACCGGCCGCGGACCGGGTCGACTGGGTCGACTATGCCAAGGGCATCTGCATCATCATGGTGGTGATGATGCATTCGGTGCGGGGCGTCGAGCTGGCCGCCGGGCAGACCGGATTCATGCATGGCGTGATCGAATTCGCCCGCCCGTTCCGGATGCCGGACTTCTTCCTGATCTCCGGCCTGTTCCTGTCGCTGGTGATCGATCGCGACTGGCGCACCTATCTCGACCGCAAGGTGGTGCATTTCGCCTACTTCTACGTGCTGTGGGTGACGATCCAGTTCGCGTTCAAGGCCCCCGTCTTCGCCGCCCAGATGGGCTGGGCCGGGGTCGTCAAGCTCTATCTGTTGTCCTTCATCGATCCGTTCGGAACGCTGTGGTTCATCTATCTGCTGCCGGTGTTCTTTGTGACCATCAAGGCGACGCGCCGCCTGCCGCCGGCACTGATCTGGATCGCCGCCGCCGCGCTGGAGATGACGCATCTTTCGACCGGCTGGATGGTGATCGACGAATTCGCCGCGCGCTTCGTCTACATCTATTCCGGCTACCTGTTCGCCGGCTACGTGTTCCGCCTCGCCGACCAGGCCCGCAGCCATGCCGGCCTGGCACTGCTGGCGCTCGCCGCGTGGGCGGTGACCAACGCCACGCTGGTGCATCGCGGCTATGCCGACATGCCGGGCATCTCGCTGATGCTGGGGCTGGTTGGCGCCTGCGCCGTCATCACCGTGGGCGTGCTGCTGGCGCGGCGACAATGGCTCGATTTCATCCGCTATTTCGGCGAGCACTCGATCGTGATCTATCTGGCGTTCTTCCTGCCGATGGCGACGTCCCGTACCCTTCTGCTCAAGACCGGCGTTATCCACGATATCGGAGCGATCTCGGTGATTGTCACGATCGCCGGCGTGATCGGCGCGGTGGCGATCTGGTGGGCCTGCCGCAATACCCGGCTGAAATTCCTGTTCGAGCGGCCCGATGCGTTCTGGATCGCGCCGCGCAAGCCGACCGCGAAACTGCAGCCGGCGGAGTAGTCCCGCAAAGGTGGGGAACGGCCGCCAAGCGGCTGTCAAATCGGCCGGCGAGCCCTTACATTGCCGCCATGCCGAAGAAGCCCGCCCCCGCCGCTGCCCCAGCCGCCCTGAAAGGCGATCACGTCTTTCTGGTGGACGGCTCGTCCTACATTTTCCGCGCCTATCACGCGCTGCCGCCGCTGAACCGCAAGTCCGACGGCTTGCAGGTCAATGCCGTTCTCGGCTTCTGCAACATGCTGTGGAAGCTGCTCCGCGACATGCCGCAGGACGACCGGCCGACCCATCTCGCCATCGTGTTCGACAAGTCGGAGGTCACCTTCCGCAACAAGCTCTATCCCGATTACAAGGCGCACCGGCCGCCGGCGCCGGACGACCTGATCCCGCAATTCGCGCTGATCCGCGAGGCGGTGCACGCTTTCGACCTGCCCTGCCTCGAACAGGCCGGCTTCGAGGCCGACGACCTGATCGCGACCTATGTGCGGCAGGCCAGCGCGCGCGGCGCCACCGCCACCATCGTGTCATCCGACAAGGACCTGATGCAGCTCGTCACCGACCGCGTCACCATGTACGACACCATGAAGGACCGCCGCCTCGGCGTGCCCGAGGTGATCGAGAAGTTCGGCGTGCCGCCGGACAAGGTGGTCGAGGTGCAGGCGCTTGCCGGCGACAGCGTGGACAACGTCCCCGGCGTACCCGGAATCGGCATCAAGACCGCCGCCCAGCTCATCAACGACTACGGCGACCTCGACACGCTGCTGGCCAGCGCCGGCGAGATCAAGCAGCCGAAGCGGCGCGAGGCGCTGATCGCGAACGCCGAAAAGGCGCGCATCTCGCGGCAGCTCGTCCTGCTCGACGACCAGGTCCGGCTCGACGTTCCGCTCGACGACCTTGCCGTTCACGAGCCGGATGCGCGCAAGCTGATCGCGTTCCTGAAGGCGATGGAATTCACCACGCTGACCCGCCGCGTCGCGGACTATGCCCATGTCGACATAGCCGATGTCGAGCCCGACGCCCGGCTGAAAAGCGCCTTCGCCGGCGGGACCGGCCCTTCGCCGACCACGCCTTCGCCCGGCGGCGGCGACCTGTTCGGCGACCGCCCGCCCGCCGCAGCCGGTCGTGCCACACCGGCCACCAGGGCCGACACGCCGGTGCTGACGCCGCAGGCGCTTGCCGCGGCGCGCGCCGAAGCCGCCCGCACCACGCCGTTCGACGCCTCCGTCTATCAAACAGTGCGCGGCCTCGATCAGCTCGACGGCTGGATCGCGCGGGCACGCGACGCGGGCATCATCGCGATCGGCCTGATGGCGCCAACGATCGATCCGATGCAGGCGGAATTGAGCGGCATTTCACTGGCCCTCGGCCCGAACGATGCCTGCTACGTCCCGCTCGCCCACAAGCAGTCGGGCGACGGCGACGGCCTGTTCGCCGCCGGCCTCGCGCCAGACCAGATCGCCGCCGTCGACGCGCTCGCGGCGCTGCGGCCGCTGCTGGAATCCGAATCGATCCTCAAGGTCGGGCACGACATCAAGTTCGGCGCGGTGCTGCTGGCGCAGCATGGCATCACGCTGGCCGGCATCGACGACGTGCAACTGATGTCCTATGCGCTCGACGCCGGGCGCGGCAGCCACGACAGGGACAGGCTGTCGGAGGCGCTGCTCGGGCATGTGCCGATCAACCGCGGCGACCTCGTCGGCAGCGGCAAGAACCGTATCGCCTTCGACCAGGTCGCGACCGACAAGGCCGCGGCTTACGCGGCGGAAGACGCCGACATCATCCTGCGGCTGTGGCGGGTGCTGAAGCCGCGCCTCGTCACGGAGCGCATGACCACCGTCTACGAGACGCTGGAACGCCCGCTGGTGCGCGTGCTGGCGCGGATGGAGCGGCGCGGCATCGCCATCGATCGGCAGGTTCTGGCGCGGCTGTCGGGCGATTTCGCGCAAAGCGCCGCACGGCTGGAGGCCGAGATCCGCGCGCTTGCCGGCGAGGACATCAATCCCGGCAGCCCGAAGCAGATCGGCGACATCCTGTTCGGCAAGATGAGCCTGCCCGGCGGCAAGAAGACCAAGACCGGCGCGTGGTCCACCACCGCCGCGATCCTCGACGAACTGGCCGAGCAGGGCCACGAATTCCCGCGCAAGATTCTCGACTGGCGCCAGGTCTCCAAGCTGAAATCCACCTACACCGACGCGCTGCCGGAACATGTGGACCCGCAAACCCATCGCGTTCACACCACCTATGCGCTGGCCGCCACCACCACGGGCCGGCTGTCGTCCAACGAGCCGAACTTGCAGAACATCCCGGTGCGCACCGAGGACGGCCGCAAGATCCGCCGTGCCTTCGTCGCGACGCCGGGACACAAGCTGGTCTCCGCCGACTATTCCCAGATCGAATTGCGGCTGCTGGCCGAGATCGCCGACATTCCGGTGCTGAAGCAGGCGTTCCACGACGGCCTCGACATTCACGCCATGACCGCGTCGGAAATGTTCGGCGTGCCGGTGGAAGGCATGCCGGGCGAGGTCCGCCGCCGCGCCAAGGCGATCAATTTCGGCATCATCTACGGCATTTCGGCCTTCGGCCTGGCCAACCAGCTCGGCATCCCGCGCGAGGAGGCGGCCGCCTATATCAGGAAATACTTCGAACGCTTTCCCGGCATCCGCGCCTACATGGATGCGACGCGCGAGTTCTGCCGCGAGCACGGCTACGTCACCACGCTGTTCGGCCGCAAGTGTCACTATCCCGACATCAAGGCGTCGAATCCGTCGATCCGCGCCTTCAACGAACGCGCCGCGATCAATGCGCGCCTGCAGGGCACCGCCGCCGACATCATCCGCCGCGCCATGGCCCGGATCGAGGATGCGCTCGCCGGGCATGGCCTGTCGGCGCAGATGCTGCTTCAGGTCCATGACGAACTGATCTTCGAGGTACCGGACAACGAGGTCGCGGCCACGCTTCCCGTCGTCCAGCGGGTGATGCAGGACGCACCGTTTCCGGCGGTGTCGCTGTCGGTGCCGCTGCATGTCGATGCGCGCGCCGCCGCCAACTGGGACGAGGCGCATTAATTGATCGATGGTGTGCCGTCGCATTCCCTGCTCGGTTTCGCGCTGACCTCGGCCATCATCGAGGTCACGCCCGGACCCAACATGGCGTATCTGGCGGCGCTGTCGCTGGCGCAGGGACGCCGCGCCGGCTTCGCCGCGGTCGCTGGCATCGCGCTGGGACTTTCCGCCTACGGAATCGCGGTCGGATTCGGCCTCGGCACCGTCATCAGCAATTCGGTCCTCCTCTATGAAAGCCTGCGCTGGGCCGGCGTGCTGTACCTGTTCTGGCTGGCATGGGATGCCTGGAAGGCGGAGCGCGACGGTGCCGCAGCCGCCGCGCCGCCCGTCGCGGTGACGCCGTCCGCGGCGTTCCGGCGCGGCCTCATCACCAACCTGCTGAACCCGAAGGCGGCGATGTTCTTCATCGCCGTCCTGCCCGAATTCGTCCGGATCGATCGCGGCGATGTCGGCATCCAGACGCTGATGTTGTCGGCCATCTATGTCGCGATCGCGACATTGATCCACCTGGCGCTCGTCGTTCTGGCCTCGCACCTGCAAGCGCGGATCGGGACGCCGGACCGGCGCAGGACGATCCGCCGGGCACTGGCGATCATGCTGGCCGGCATCGCCGTCTGGTTCGCGCTCAGCACCGGCCGCGACTGATCGCGGCAGGGCGGCAGGATCACCTGCTGGAAGCGGGCTGTTGACGGCGCCGGTGCGGCTCTGGAAAGCCGCTGCGGGGGCCGTTACAATTACCGTCAAGCCTTCCCCCAACGATCCGAAAGCCAAAGCCCGTGTCCCTTGCAGCCTCGCGCGCCCGCCTCGCCGACATCATCTTCACGCGCTCGTTCGGGCGCGGTGAAATCACCCTGGCATCGGGACGCAAGAGCGACTTCTATTTCAACCTGAAGCCGACCATGCTGGACCCCGAAGGCGCAGCCCTGCTGGCCGAACTGACTTTCGACGCACTGAAAGACGACCGGCTCGACTATATCGGCGGCCTCGAGATGGGGGCCGTGCCGCTCGCCGGCGCCATCGCGCAACTGTCGTGGCAACGCGGCCAGCCGATCGCGGCGTTCTTCGTGCGCAAGAAGCCGAAGGAGCACGGCGCGCGCCTGTCCGTCGAGGGCCTGACCAGGGACGAAAGCCTGAAAGGCAAGCGCATCGTCATCGTCGAGGACGTCACCACCACCGGCGGCTCGGCGCTCAAGGCGGTCGAGGCCGTGCGCGATGCCGGCGGCGAGATCGCCCTCGCCTTCACCATGGTCGACCGCGAGGAAGGCGCCGCCGAGACCTTCGCCGCGGCCGGCGTGCCGTTCCGCGCGCTCTACAAGGCGTCCGAATTCCTCAACCGATAGCGATCTGCGGCTTATAGCCGGGTTTACGAGTCCTTGCGGTTCCTGCTAGCTCTTGAAGCATGCTCAGAACGTCCCGCCTGCGCCGCCCGCTGCCGATCGCCCTGCTCGCTCTTCTGGCGCTCCTGACCGGAGCAGGCCCGGCGATGGCGGCCGAAACCCTCGACGGCGCCAGGCTGGCATTGCCATGGGCCCTGCCGTTCGTCGGTATCCTGCTCTGCATCGCGACCGGCCCGGTATTTTACCCGCACCTCTGGGAACACCACTACGGCAAGATCACCACGGTGCTCGCCGCGCTGGTCGTGGTGCCGCTGGTGCTGACCACCGACCTGCATGTCGCGGTGAATACGCTGGCTCACACCGCGCTGCTGGAATACATGCCCTTCATTCTTCTGCTGCTGGCCCTCTACACCGTGGCCGGCGGTATTTATCTCGAAGGCAACCTGCACGACAGCGTGCTGACCAATACGGTGCTGCTGGCGGTGGGCACGCTGCTCGCAAGCGTCGTCGGCACCACTGGCGCTGCGATGATCCTGATCCGCCCGCTGATCCGCTGTAACGACGACCGGCGGATCAACGCCCACGTGATCGTGTTCTTTATCTTCCTGGTCTGCAATATCGGCGGCTCGCTGACGCCGCTCGGCGACCCGCCGCTGTTCATCGGCTTCCTGAAGGGCGTCAGCTTCTTCTGGACCACCCAATACCTGTGGTGGGAGACCTTGCTGGTCGCCAGCGTGGTGCTCGTGATCTTCGCGATGCTCGACATCTACATGCACCACCTCGAGGGACGGTTCAGCCGGATCAAGGATCCGACGCCGGATTCGCCGCTGAAGCTGCACGGCAAGGCCAACCTGCTGCTGATCGCGATCGTCATCGCGTCCATTCTGGTCAGCGCGCAGTGGAAGCCCGGCATCACCTTCACGGTCGCCGGAACGCATCTCGAACTGCAGGACCTGCTGCGCGATGCCGTGTTCGTGCTCTGCACGGTGGTCTCGGTGCTGATCACCCGCCGCGAGCATCGCGCCGCCAACGGCTTCACCTGGGGCCCGATCCAGGAGGTCGCGATCCTGTTCGCGGGCATCTTCACCTGCATCATCCCGGTGATGGCGATGCTGCAGGCCGGCGCGAACGGTCCCTTCGCCGCGCTGCTCGCCCTCGTCACCCATACGGACGGCAGCAACAACCCGCTGGCCTATTTCTGGCTGACCGGCGGCCTGTCGTCGTTCCTCGACAACGCACCGACCTATCTGGTGTTCTTCCAGCTCGCCGGCGGCGATCCGCAGGTTCTGATGACCGCGCAGGCGGCCACGCTGGCCGCGATCTCCATGGGCGCCGTGTTCATGGGAGCGATGACCTATATCGGCAATGCGCCGAACTTCATGGTCTACGCCATCGCCAACGAGCGCGGTATCCGGATGCCGAGTTTCTTCGGCTATATGCTGTGGTCGCTCGGCATCCTGCTGCCGACCTTCCTGCTGCTGAGCTGGATCAGGTTCTAAGGGTCTGATCCAACGGCGTCGCTTCCGTTCGCCTATGACCCGGCAATCCATCCGCCTTTTCCGGACGATGGATGCCCGGATCGTATCCGGGCATGACAAGCGGTGATTCCATCCAAAAGCAACGCGCCCCAAACCCGGCCGGCGCTCACCTCTCGTTTACCATCCCGCGATAATGTCCGCCCCGATCGTCCGGCGGCACTTGCCAATGCTGCGCGATAGAGCGTTTTCGAGCGAAGCGGGCCCCGGTTCGCGTCAAGAAAACGCGCTCAAACAAGGATATTGAGCCCCGTTCCGATTCTCCCGGAACGGAAACGGCTCTAGCTGATTGGCGGGAGTCCGCGTTGCGTCACACGTTGCGTCTTGCGTCCCCGCGGCGGGCCGCCGCCATCGCGCTTGCCACCGCCGTCGGCCTGTCGCTGACGGCCCCCGGCGCCTCCGCGCGGGGCCTGTTCGACTTCCTGTTCGGCAATGCGCCGCGGCCGCAGGCGGCGCCGCCACCGGACAATTCCTTCGATCCGTTCGGGCTGAACCAGCAACCGGCCGCGCCGCGCGCCGCCGCCGCGCCGTCCACGCGCGGCACCGCCTTCTGCGTGCGAGGCTGC
Organism: Xanthobacteraceae bacterium; assembly: GCA_020441545.1. Lineage (GTDB taxonomy): Bacteria > Pseudomonadota > Alphaproteobacteria > Rhizobiales > Xanthobacteraceae > 62-47. Next base: position 8,046 of record JAGRLZ010000213.1, read on the forward strand.
GACGGCAAGTACTTCCCGCTTTCGGGACGCGGCGGCATGTCCCCCGCCCAACTGTGCCGCGCATTCTGTCCCGCGGCGCCGACACGAGTCTATTTCGGCGGCTCCATCGACAACGCCGTCGCCAACACCGGCGAGCGCTACGCCGACAGCACCAACGCCTATGCCTACCGCAAGGCGCTCAAGCCCGACTGCACCTGCAACGGCCGCGACCCGGCCGGGCTCGCCGCCATCGACCTGAGCCAGGATACGTCGCTGCGTGCCGGAGACGTGGTGGCGACCACCGACGGCCTGGTGGCCTTTACCGGCGTTCGCCTCGGCGCCGCCCGGACGCCGGATTTCACGCCGGTCGCAGGCTTCTCCGGCCTGACGCCGTCCGTCCGCGCCAGGCTCGGCGAGATGAAGGTGGCGCCAGGTCCCGCCGGCCCGGTGGAACCGGAGACCGAGGCCTCCGTCAAGGAACGGGGAACTGCGACGGGACAACTCTCGCAAGCGGACCTGATGCGCGCCAGGCGCGCCGCCATCGACTGATCCCCGGCCGAGATGTCCGCCCCGGGACGCTAATGCTCAACGGCCGACGATGACGCCGATGACATTCGGCGACGCCAGATATTTCTCCTCGAGCGCCGCACGCGCGGCAGTCCGGTTCTCCGGCGTCAGCAAGCCCCGCGCTTCCGCCAGGATCATCCAGCAATAGCCCCACCAGTCGGTCAGCATGCCGGTGTCGTCCACCAGATCGTAGCCGCGCCCGGCAGCAAAAATCCGGGCCTGCGCCTCATCGAGCGAGTCCAGCCAGGCATGATCGGCACCGGAAAACAAATCGTCGGTAACGTCGTCGATGGTATAGCCCCAGATCGACTGGCACACCGCATTGAACTCACGGTCGATCTGGTCGTCATCGACAGCGCGGCGCCGCGACAGCGAATGCAATCGCGTCAGCGAGCGGGCAAAGTCGGCAATCCGCGTCATGGCGAACTGATCGAAGGCGATCGTGGACATGTAGCCTCCGGAAATCCGGTCAGGTGCAAGATATGGTGTTGGTTGGTGTTCGAATCAGAACGCCATATCAATAGCTTATCACTAATGTTCTTAATTTGTTCTAAAAACTCCCAAAAAATGGGGCCTCCGGAAGACGATTGAAGAGGCCCTCGCCGTCCTTCCGGCGGAAACGCCAGCGCCGATCCCGCCGCGTCCTCTCGCGACCGTCCCGTGCCCCCATGACCATTCCGGCCAAGGCGCAAGGAAGCCCGCACCACCCTCCTCGCCTTCCGCATTTTACCTGCTGATTGCCGATATCCCGCGCCCCGGTTCCATCATCAGAATTTCACCCCGCGAGGGTCACATTTTCGGTCGGGACATCGGCTCAAATTTATCGCGTTGACGATTCTCTGCGTAAGGAGCACCCGGCCATGGCCCAGACACCCGCGCCTCCGTGTGCAGCCAACAAGCCGTCCGCCACATCCTGCAAGGATGAGCCGATCGACGTGGACGCCTTGCTCGAAGAGAATGATCGACTGCGCAATCTTGTGGTGCAGCTCTCCGCGCTCGTGATGCGCGACGTCGCACGCCGCCGATAGCGAAGTCCGTCGGGTTCCATCTGCCGGCAGGGTCGTTCGCGGTTCCGACGGAGCCGTAAACCCGCTATGATCCATCAACGCTCCAATCGCAGGGATGTCATTTGCCGAACTCGCCGTCGGTTCCGCCATTTCAGCCTGCGCCGCAGCCGGTCGATGAGCTGGCGCTCGCCGAGATCAAGAGCGCGATCCTCGCCAAGCTGACACTGGCGATCGGCAAGGATGCGGCCGTCGCCACCCGGCACGACTGGTACAGGGCCGCCGCGCTGGCGCTCCGCGACCGCATCGTCCATCGCTGGCTGGCCACCGAGAAGGACAACTACGACGCCGCGCGCAAGCGGGTCTATTACCTGTCGCTCGAATTTCTGATCGGCCGCCTGTTCACCGATGCCCTCAACAATATGGGGCTATTGCCGACATTCGCCGCCGCACTCGGCGACCTCGGGGTCGATCTCGACGAATTGCGGACCTGCGAGCCCGACGCCGCGCTCGGCAATGGCGGGCTGGGCCGGCTCGCCGCGTGCTTCATGGAGAGCATGGCGACACTCGGCATTCCGGCGATCGGCTACGGCATCCGCTACCACTTCGGCCTGTTCCGCCAGATCATCGCCGACGGCCGGCAGCAGGAATATCCCGACGACTGGCTGGCGTTCGGCAACCCCTGGGAATTTCCACGCCGGGAGATCGTCCACGACGTGCATTTCGGCGGGCACGTTGCGATCGTCCATGGCGACGACGGTCGCGAGCGCCCGCTCTGGCATCCGGCGGAAACCGTGCGCGCCGTCGCCTATGACACCCCGATCGTCGGCTGGCGCGGCACCCACGTCAATGCGCTGCGCCTATGGTCCGCGCGCGCGCCGGACCCGCTGCGGATGGACCTGTTCAACACCGGCGACCACCTCGGCGCCATGTCGGCCCAGGCGCGCGCCGAGGCGATCTGCAAATTCCTCTACCCCAACGACGAAACCGAAGCGGGCCGCGAATTGCGGCTGCTGCAGGAATACTTCTTCGTCTCGGCATCGCTGCAGGATCTCATCGGCCGGCACTGTGAGACCAACGGCGCGCTGACGGAGTTACCATCGCTGGCCGCCGTCCAGCTCAACGACACCCATCCGAGCCTCGCCGTCGCCGAACTGATGCGGCTCCTCGTCGACATCCACGGCATGGAATGGGCCCCGGCGTGGGACATCACGACCCGGACGCTGTCCTATACCAACCACACGCTGCTGCCGGAGGCGCTCGAAGCCTGGCCGGTGGAACTGTTCGCGCGGATGCTGCCGCGGCACCTGCAGATCATCTATCGCATCAACGTCACGCACCTCGAATGCGCGGAGACGCTGCGGCCGGGCGACGGTGCGTTCCGCGCGGCCGTCTCGATCATCGACGAGACCAACGGCCGCAGCGTGAGGATGGGCTATCTCGCCTTCGTCGGCGCGCACAAGATCAACGGCGTCTCGGCGATGCATTCGGAGCTGATGAAGGAGACCGTGTTCCGCGACCTGAATGCCGTGTATCCGGACCGCATCACCAACGAGACCAACGGCATCACCTTCCGCCGCTGGCTGATGCTGGCCAATCCGCGCCTGACCGCTCTCGCCTGTTCTGTCTGCGGCAACGAAATGCTGGACGATCCGGCACGGCTCGCGCGGCTCGAGCACTATGCCGGCGATGCCGCATTCCAGCGCCAGTTCCGCGGCATCAAGCTGCACAACAAGATCGCGCTGGCGAAGCTGATCCAGGAGCGCCTCGGCATCGCGGCCAACCCGGACGCGCTGTTCGACGTCCAGATCAAGCGCATCCACGAATACAAGCGCCAGCTTCTCAATATCCTCGGCGTCATCGCGCGCTACCTGGAGATACGCGACGATCCGCGCCGCGACTGGGTGCCGCGGGTGGTGATCTTCGCCGGCAAGGCGGCGGCGAGCTACACTTTCGCCAAGCTCGTCATCAAGCTGATCAACGATGTCGCGCGGATCGTGAACAACGATTGCTCGATCGCCGGCCGGCTCAAGGTCGCGTTCCTGCCGGACTACAATGTGAGCCTTGCCGAGGTCATCATCCCGGCCGCCGACCTCTCCGAGCAGATTTCGACCGCCGGCATGGAGGCGTCGGGCACCGGCAACATGAAGCTGGCGCTGAACGGCGCGCTGACCATCGGCACGCTGGACGGCGCCAACATCGAAATCCGCGACCACGTCGGCGCGGAGAACATCGCGATCTTCGGCATGACCGCCGACGAGGTCGCGGCGCGGCGCGCCCGCGGGCTCGATGCCGGCGACGTCATCGCGGCCTCGCCCCGGCTCGATCGCGTCATCGCGGCGATCGCGAGCGGGCTGTTCTCGCCCGGCGAGCCCGAACGCTTTGCCGCGATCGCCGATGCCCTGCGCCACCGCGACACCTACATGGTGAGCGCCGATTTCGATGCCTATTACGAGGCGCAGCAGGGGATCGACGCCCGCTGGCGCGCGGGGACGGCCTGGACCCGCGCCAGCATCCTCAATGTCGCGCGCATGGCCTGGTTCTCGTCGGACCGCACCATCCGCGACTATGCCGAGGACATCTGGAACGTGCCGGTCGCCGAGCCGGCGCATCCTCCGACCCGCCTGCAGCGGCACCAGTCCTGAGACCTTATAGGGCAAGACACGGGGCAGGACGCGGGGCAGGACGCGACATCGCCAGGAAGCGATCGCCTTCCGCGCCAAGGGCGGCCATGAAGCCGCCCTTCTTGAATCAAAGCTGATGTTCAACCCAATCCGCCATGCCCGGCCATGGCAGTCGCAGACTGCGTACTTGTCTGCGGTGCCGGGCATCCAGGTCCAGAAAGCACCGCAAGCCCAAAGACGCGGATGGCCGGGACGAGCCCGGCCATGACAACGTTATGGATGCAATGTCGATTCACGCAATCAAGCGTGCGACCTTACTCCGCCGCGAGCTTGATATCCGGCGCGGCGGCGCGGACCTCCGCGTCGACATGGTCCTCGAACTTGGCGAAGTTCTTCTGGAACATGGCGACGAGGTTGCGGGCGGTGGTGTCGAACTCGGCCTTGTCCTTCCAGGTATTGACCGGATCGAGAATTTCGGTCGGCACGCCCGGCAGCGCGGTCGGCACCGCGAAGCCGAAATACTTGTCTGTACGGAATTCGACATTGCGCAGCGAGCCGTCGAGGGCCGCGGTCAGCAGCGCGCGCGTCACCTTGATCGGCATCCGGCTGCCGACGCCGTACTTGCCGCCGGTCCAGCCGGTGTTGACCAGCCAGCAATCGACATTGTGCTTGGCGATCAGCTCACGCAGCAGGTCGCCATATTCGGCCGGATGGCGCGGCAGGAACGGCGAGCCGAAGCAGGCCGAGAACTCCGGCTGCGGCTCGTTGCCGAGGCCGCGTTCGGTGCCCGCGACCTTCGCGGTATAGCCGGAGAGGAAGTGATACATCGCCTGCGCCGGCGTCAGCCTGGCGATCGGCGGCAGCACGCCGAACGCATCGGCGGCGAGCATCACGAGGTTCTTCGGCTGCGGCGCGCAGCCGGTCGGCGAGGCGTTCGGAATGAATTCGAGCGGATAGGCCGAGCGGGTGTTCTCGGTCTTCGAGCCGTCATCGAAATCCGGCTCGCGGGTCGCCGGATCGAGCACGACGTTTTCGAGCACCGAACCGAAGCGGCGGCTCGCCGCGTAAATCTCCGGCTCGGCTTCCGCCGACAGCTTGATGCACTTGGCGTAGCAGCCGCCCTCGAAATTGAACACACCGTCCTCGCTCCAGCCGTGCTCGTCGTCGCCGATCAGCGTGCGCTTCGGATCGGCCGACAGCGTGGTCTTGCCGGTGCCGGACAGGCCGAAGAAGATCGCGGTATCGCTGCCCGCGCCGACATTGGCCGAGCAATGCATCGGCATCACGCCCTTTTCGGGCAGGAAGTAGTTCAGCGTGGTGAACACCGACTTCTTCATCTCGCCGGCATAATAAGACCCGCCGATCAGGACGATCTTGCGGGCGAAATCGATGGCCACGACGTTCTCGGAGCGCACGCCGTGGCGTTTGGGATCGGCGCGGAAGCTCGGCAGGTCGACGACCGTGAGCTCGGGCACGAAACCGGCAAGCTCGGACGTCTCGGGGCGGCGCAGCAGGGTGCGAATGAACAGCGAGTGCCAGGCCAGCTCGGTATAGACGCGGGTCCGGATCCGGTGCTTGGCGTCGGCGCCGCCATAGAGATCCTGCGCGAACAGCGACATGCCTTCGGCATGTTTGATGAAATCGTCGTACAGCGCCTGGAATTGCTCGGAGGTGATCGACTGGTTGCCGGCCCACCACATCGTCGTATCGGTCAGCGCGTCGCGAACGGTGAACTTGTCCTTCGGCGAACGGCCGGTAAATTCGCCGGTCTCGGCGCAGAGCACACCGTCGACGGTCAGCTGGGCTTCGCCGGCGCGGATCGAATATTCATAAAGCTGCGGCGTTCCCAGATTCCAGCGAACTTCCTTGAGATTTTTGAAGCCGAACTGATCGGCGCCGAAAGCGCCGTTGCGTACACCCGTCTCTTGCACGAAAAAATCCTCCTCGAAGCCGCGCAACGAATGGCCCGATCGTCCCCGTCGCGCCCCGGCAGCGGTCGCCGGCCAATACAGCACTTGCCGGCCAATATATCCGTCAGGTTGTAGTCCCGCGACCTAATACTGACCGCCACGGACCTTGCCAAGGGAAACCGCCAAATTCGGCCGATTCCAAGACCGCCGCCCGGGCCGCGGCGGCCAATATTCCACAGGCCGGCGACGGTATCCGGACATGGATCAACCCCGTGCCCGGGCCGCGAGCGCCTTGAGCGCCGCACGCAGTTGCACCGGGTCCGTGACGCGCGCGGGAAAATCGAGGCGGAGCGCCTGCTGGCCGTCTTGCCGGCCGTCTTGCAGGTCGATTCCATCCGGATCGCAGCCGCTGCAACGCCAGTCCCCGTCAGGAGCCCCCAGCAGCCGGGTAGCGTAGAGGTACATCGCATCCCGATGGTCGGCATTCATGTGCGCGACGGCATCGGCTTCCGCCGCGAGCAAGGCTTCGGCGCCGGTGAGGTCGGTCAGAAACCGATCCGGCGCGAGGTCCACGATCCGGCCGAATCCGGCAACCAGATGCACCGTGCGCGGCGCGATCCGGAAAAACGCGAAATCCGTAAAATCGACAAAGGCGTCCGCGGACGGATGGGTATTGAGGTAGCGTTGCCGCAGGGACGGGCGGGCCGCGTCGTCCGCAGGCTCGGCCCGGCCCGCCACCATGATGCGGGCGCCTTCCAGGGGATCGCCCGGCGCGCGCTCGTCGAGCATCAGGGAGACCCGCGGGTCCGCGAGGAGGTTGCGGGTATGGATGGCAAGGCGGGACAACAGCAGGATCGGCGCTCCGTCGTAGTCGCTCGCCACGTTCACCAGGGAGCAATAGGGATCGCCGCTCTCGGCCATCAGGGTCGCGAGCGCGCCCTGCCGGCTGCGCCGGAGCAGCGAGCGCGTCAGCCGCGCGGCGTCGAATTCGGCATCCGGCTGCATCGATCCCTCCTGTTCCGGCGATCCGCCGTCTTTTCATGGCCTTATTGTCGATTATATAGGGCCAGAACTGGAACCTTGTGGTTCATCAAGGCGTTTCAGGGAACTCGGCCACACTTCAGCCCAGCTTGCAATGCTCGTTGGCGCTGCCGGGGGCTGCATGGCC
>JAGRLZ010000214.1 GCA_020441545.1 Xanthobacteraceae bacterium
CGGCGTCGCTCCCGCTCGCCTGTGCGAAGAACGGCGTCGCTCCCGCTCGCCTGTGCGAAGAACGGCGTCGCTCCCGCTCGCCTGTGCGAAGAACGGCGTCGCTCCCGCTCGCCTGTGCGAAGAACGGTGTCGCTCCCGCTCGCCTGTGACCCGGCAATCCATCGCTTCTGATAAGATGGATGCGCGGATCAAGTCTGCGCATGACGACGGATGATTCCATCAAAAGAAGAAAGCTTCTAACGCCGCCACGCGGTGACGCTGACCTCGTTCGCGGCATCGAGAATTTGCGTCTCGCCGGCGGTCAAGCCATGCGCGGCGAGTACATCCTGCGGGCTCCGTTCCGGAACGCCGGGAAAGCACGGCTCGCCGCCCGGCAGCCGGACCTGCGGCGCGACCGAAAGCCAGAACGTGTCGTAGCGATCCATGAACATGCCGAAGACCCCGGGGCCTCCGATGATCGCCACGGTGCCGCTTTCGATTCCCGAAAGGTCGCACGCCTGTGCGAACGTGGCGCCGGCCGGGTTCCACAGAACGGCTTTCGGGTTGGAGGCGTCGCGCGCAAGTCCCGGCACGTCACGCGTCAGGATGATGCGTTGCCGCCGCGGCGAGTTCGGCTGATCCTCGTAGGAATTGCGGCCATGAACGATCAGGGCGGCGCGGTCGAGCGCGGCGTTGAAGAACGCCTGATCGCCTTTGAACTTCAGCGCAGGCGGCATCACGTGGTCCGCGTCGGCCAGCATGCCGTCGGCCGAAACGATGACGTATCCCTCGATGCGGCGGGATGTCATCGCGCCACCGATCCGGCTGTACGGAAATGCAACCGGGTTCTACTCCTTGACGGTGCGCACGACGCTCGAAAGCGGCCGGGCGCTGACGGTCGGCAGTTTGACATTCTTGAGCAGTTCTTCGTCGTATTGCGGAAGTGTTTCGACGGGCGCCTTGGCGCGCATCTTGACCACCTTATACCCGCCGGCTTTCAGCCTGCGAAGCAGTTCCGGCAGCGCCTCTGCGGTGTGTTTCTGGAAATCGTGCATCAGGATGATGCCCTTGCCCAGCCTGTCCAGCTTCTTCATGACCGTGTCGATAACCTGCTGCGACCTGCGCGCCTTGAAATCGAACGAGTCGATGTCGCACGAGAAGATCGCGATGTTTCGCGTTCCGAGATAGGTCACCATCGCGGGCGGATGCTGCAGGGCCGGAAAGCGGAAGAAAGGCGCCGGTGCGCGGCCCAGCGCCCATTTTATGGCGCTGAAGCCTTTCTCGATCTCGTCCTTCGCCGCCTGTTCGGTCATCTTCTTCCTGTTCAGGTTGGCGTGCGACCAGGTGTGCGCGCCGATGGTATGGCCGGCCGCGGCAACGCGCTTCAGAATCTCCGGATGGTAGGTGGCGTGCTTGCCGATCGGGAAGAAGATGCCGGTGGTGCACTGGTCGGCGAGGGCCTTCAGAACCGCCGGCGTGTTGGCGGGCCACGGGCCGTCGTCGAAGGTGAGAACGACCTCCTTGTCGCGCAGGAAGTCGAGCTGCTTGAAATGCTCGAAGCCGAATCCGGGCCCGCCGGTCGTGTCGATCTCCACGATGCGGCCGATTCCGAGCGCATCGGGATTGGCGCAGGCCGGCTTGGCGGCGGCGGGAGACGGCGCGGCCGCGCGGGCCGGTGCAGCGGCTGCGGTTTGGGCCAGGGCCGGTGCGGCCTGCGCGAGAGCGAGCGCGCCGGTCACCATCAACATTGTCGCGATACGCATCGATGCCCCCTTGTCGTGTCCGGTACAAGAGTGAAGAGCCGTTCGAGGCTCGTTGGTGCCGCAAGGCGCGTCGATGCCGCGCGGCAGACAAGCCGCATGAGGGGCCGATTCGGATGCCGGCGGCAATGGCGGCCGCTCCGGACCGCCGAGTTGTTCGCAGCCTGTTGGGACAATCGCGTCAGCGCAGCGGCACGATGAAATCGGTGCCCTTGCCGGTTTCGCCGCTGTTCACGCCCTGATCCGAGACGATCACCGAACTCGCCGTCGTCAGCGCCTGCGCGATCCGGGTCATGGTTTCCGGGGGAATGGTCAGCCGGTCCAGGGCTTCGGAGGCGGAGTCCGGCGCAGGCGAGGGCGCGGCTGCCGCGTCATGCCTGGCGCGGCGGGTCCGGGAGGCCCGAACGTTGGTGCGCGCCGGCATCGAGATCACCGACCAGCGGAAGGCGCCGCTTTGCTTGTCCTGCGCGGCGGTGAAGACGTGGGTTCCGAGCGGGCGATCCGACGGCGCGATCGTGATGGCGACGTCGAACAGCGGTGCGAAGTTCTGGCGGACATAGAGCCGGCTATCCTTGCCGCTGATGAACACCGCGATCGGTCCGCTGCGATGGACCGGCGGCGCCGGCTTGGAGGCAGGCGGCGTCACGCCGACGGATACCGGGGCGTCAGCCAGCGTCTGGCCGGGAAGCTGGGAGGCGGCGTTGCCGGCGTCGGCCACCAGTGTCGGCTTCTCCGGCTTGTCGGAGGTGGCGATAGCGTGCGGCGCGGCTTTCTCGCTGATGATCGACAGCCGAAGTTCGGCGGCGACCGGAACCACCGCCGCTGATTTCGCGTCGGCGGCTTTGCCGATCGTGCTTGCGGGCCCCGGACCCGAGGCGCCTGGGGATGCCGGCTCCGCCGCCGCGACAGGGGGCGGGGCGGTCGGTTTCCGCGTGGCCAGCAGGGCATGGGCGATCGGTGCCGGCGCGATCTCGTTCGGCGCGATCACGACGCGCGCGCCCATGCGCGTCCACTTCCATATCTGTGCGGCAAAGCCGCTCGGCATTCGGATGCAGCCGTGCGAGGCCGGATAGCCCGGCACCACGCCGGCATGCAGCGCGATGCCCGACCATGTCAGGCGCTGCATGTAGGGCATCGACGCGCCGCTATAGATGTTGGAGCGGTGCCACTTGTTCTTCTGGATCACGCTGAAGATGCCCATCGGCGTGGCGTGACCGCGCATGCCGGTCGAGACGCGCGTTTCGGCGAACGGACCGTTGGCGTCGAACACCTTCAACGACTGCTTGTTGATCGAGATGGTGACGATCAGCGGCCCTTGCGGCTTGCGCAGCGGCGCGGCCGGCTTGATCGCCGTGCGGTGACGATGCTTGCGGTGAGGCTGTCGCCGTAGCAGCGGTCGCGCCGGGGCATAGTCCTCGCGCAGGATTCCGTAGTCGGGCGTCCTGCCATAGAACCGGGAACCATACGGCTGGTAGTCGTATGGCCAGGCGTCCTGCGGCATGGCGTGGGCCGCAGACAGCATGGCAAAGAAGCCGATCGTACCGGACAGCAGGCCACGGCGGAGACCGGGCCGGGTTGTGTGGGTTGCGGTATCGCACGATCTTGCCTTCGTCGAAACTGCCGCCCGAAATACGCTCACGCCGGTACCCTTCAGTTACTGCCGTCCTGTCCGTTAGTGTTCCAATTGCCGGTCAGGTTCGATGCGGCCGGCGCGGACCCCGGACGCGGGCCGCCGGCATCATCGAATCAAACCCCTCACATCGCCTTAACGGCGCCGGGCCTACCGTTCGGGCGGGAGGCGACATACATAGGCGGCGCGACCAATGGAGGTTTTTATGGGATTTCGTCCGCGACGCTTTGTTGACATGCCCTGGCACCGGATCGTGCTGGCGGCCATGCTGCTTTCGACGTTCGGCGGAACGGCGGTGCTGGCCGCGGACGAGCCCGACCTGATCTTCCGCAGGTCGACGGTGTTCAAGTGGGTCAGCCCCAACGACAAGCTTGCGACGTACGGGATCGACGATCCGGAGATCGAGGGCGTCGCGTGCCACTTCACCGTTCCCGAGAAGGGCGGCTTCAAGGGCTGGCTGGGACTGGCCGAGCAGGTGTCCGATATCTCGTTGTCCTGCCGGCAGATCGGCCCCATCCGCTTCAGGGGCAACGCGGAACTGGAGCAGGGCGACGACATGTTCAGCCAGCGCCGCTCCATCTTCTTCAAGAAGATGCAGATCGTACGCGGCTGCGACGCGAAGCGCAACGTGCTGGTCTACATGGTCTATTCGGACAAGCTGATCGAGGGGTCGCCGAAAAACTCGACATCCTCGGTGCCGATCATGCCCTGGGGGGCCGACACCAACGTCGCGAAGTGCGGCGATCACTTCAAAAAATAGCCCGCGAGAGCGGTCCGGTTCCTGCCGCCTTGCGATGATTTTGCAGGCTTGCTTGAACCGGAAGCGGCAACGGCGCGTCTCATGGCCACATGGTTAATGGAGGCCGAACGATGCGCACCCTCAGCTTTATCCTCGCGTTCGCATTTGTTCTGGCAGGGCCTTCGATGGCCGGCTCGTCCGACAGCGGCTTGCCCGGCATCGGCACCTTCAACTACACCGGCTCCACGGTGGTTGTCGAAATGCCGCTGGTCATGGCGACGCGCTGAAGGGCGCAATAGCGATGCTTTGGCTTGCACGTAATTTGGCCCGTGCGGGTCCAGGGGCATCCCAGGGGCACCACGGCCCTCGATCTACGTTAACTCATCCCGCTTCTAACGACGCGCACCCGAGCGCGCCACGCAGGCGACCGTGCGGACCACGCCGGCCGTCGACAGTTTGGCGCCGGTCACCAGCTTGATCCGTCCGACAGGGCATGAGCCGTCATCCACGAAGACCCGCTGCCCGAGCCGCAGGTGACCGATATCGCTCTCGCGCGAAACCTGCTCGGCGTTCGCCATGACGGTGAAACCGGCGAGCATGCCGCCCGCCAGCACGAGCGATCGGATTCCTGGAATAAGGTGCCGGGTCATGTCGCCTCGCTCTTCAGGCCGTCGGAGTCGATGTCGCGGCCAGTGTATTGGGCTGCCCGCGATTCTTGAAGGCCCGCAAATCACGCGACAGATTGCATGGAACTGTGATTTGATGGGACGTCGCGGTTTGGTGTCCGGCTTTGGGTCGACCCGGTTCGCGACGGCCGATCAAGCGGAGGACATATGACCGTCAGCGATACCAGCAAGCGCATTCTCGATGCCGTGGACAACGCCTTCGACGCGCAACTCGCGACCACGAAGGACTTTGTGGCCATCCCCAGCACGCGCGGCGCCGAGGGCCCGTGTCAGGACATGATCGGCGACCTGTTGCGCGAGCGCGGCTATGAGGTGGACGATTGGCACATCGACACGGACGACCTCAAGGATCTGCGCGGCTACGGTCCGATCGAGCACGATTTCTCGCGCGCCCGCACCGTGGTCGGCACCTATCGCCCGGGCACGACGGCGGGCCGCTCGCTGATCCTGCAAGGGCATTGCGACGTGGTGCCGGCCGGTCCGCTCGACATGTGGGACACGCCGCCGTTCACGGCCACTGTCAAGGACGGCCGGATGTATGGGCGCGGCGCGTGCGACATGAAGTCCGGCACGATCGGCGCGCTCTATGCGCTGGATGCCATCGAGGCCGCCGGGTTGAAGCCGACGGCGCGGATTCACTTCCAGTCGGTGATCGAGGAGGAAAGCACCGGCGTCGGCGCGCTCTCGACCCTGCAACGCGGCTACCGGGCCGACTGCTGCTTCATTCCCGAGCCGACCGATGGCCACATGATCCGCTCGCAGGTCGGCGTCATCTGGTTTCGCATCCGCGTGCGCGGCTTTCCGGTCCACGTCTTCGAGGCGGGCTCGGGCGCCAATGCGATCATGGCGGCGTATCACCTGATCCACGCGCTCGAGAAACTCGAAGTGGAGTGGAACAAGCGCGCCGCCGGCGACAAGCACTTCAAGGACGTCAATCACCCGCTGAACTTCAATCCGGGCATCATCAAGGGCGGCGACTGGGCTTCGAGCGTTCCGGCCTGGTGCGATGTCGATTGCCGGATCGCGATCCTGCCGGGCTGGTCGGTGAAGGAGTGCCAGCAGGAAATCCTGGCCTGCGTCGCGGGCGCCGCGCGCGACCATCGCTTCCTGTCGAACAATCCGCCGACGGTCGAATGGTCCGGGTTTCTGTCGGAGGGCTATGAACTGACCGATTCAGCCGAGCCCGAAGCCGCTTTCGGCAAGGCCTACGAGGCGGTCTACGGCGGCGCGACGCCGGAAAGAGCGTTCACGGCGCTGACCGATACCCGCTTCTACGGGCTCAACTACAACATCCCGAGCCTGTGCTTCGGTGCGAGCGGGCAGGCGATGCATGGCTTCAATGAATACGTCGATATCGAGTCGCTGAGGAAATCGACCAAGGCGATGGCGCTGTTCATCGCGGAGTGGTGCGGCGTCGAACCGCGATGAGCGAAGATTTGGAGAGGACAATGACGCCCATGACGATTTTAGAAAAACTGCGCGCGATCAAGCTGCCGTTTGCAGAACTCATGGGCGTCACCTTCACCGAAGCCGGGAAGGATCGCGTGGTTGCCCACATGGTCGTGAGGGCCGATCTTTGTACCCTGAACCACACTATCCATGGCGGAGCGATCATGGCGCTGGCGGATTCGGTCGGCGCCGCGGCGACCGTCATCAACCTTCCCCCCGACGCCAAGGGGACGACCACCCTGGAAAGCAAGACCAACTTCATTGGCGGGGCGAAGGAGGGGGCGACGGTGATAGCCACCGCAACGCCGGTGCATCGCGGCCGCCGGACCCAGGTCTGGCAGACCCGAATCGAAAGCGAGGATGGCAAGCTGGTGGCCGTGGTGACCCAGACCCAGATGGTCCTGTAACGATGCCGTGAGTGTTGATTCACAATATTTTAACGCATTGTAAATACTCGATGATTCGCCATAATGCGGTGATCTGTCGCGGCGATCGGAGCTGTTGGCACTTGCCAGGAATGGTGCGGTGCACAATATTGGAGGTCTAGGGACTAACGCTTCCTCGAGGGCATATCCTGGAGGAGTTTGAAATGCGCGACGCAAGTATCACGACCGATCTCGCCGCAAGCGGCCAGATCAGGAAATTGAGCCGGCGCGAGATGCCGCTGCTGCGTGAGCACCTGTTGCGACTGGACCCTGAAAGTCGGCGCGATCGGTTCAACGGCTACGCCGATGAGAGTTTCATCGAGCGCTATGCCGAGAAGTGCGAGGCCGATGGCACGGTCGTCATCGCCTATATCGACGACGGCAAGGTGATGGCCGCGGCGGAGCTGCATCCTCCGGGCGACGGGCTGGATCCGACGACCCCGGAAATCGCCTTCAGCGTCGAGCGCCCCTTGCGCCGGAAGGGACTTGGCAGCCTGTTGTTCAAGAGGCTGATCGCCGAGGCCCGCATGAAGGGATACACCAGCCTGCGGATCACCACGGGCGCGCAGAATGACGCGATGCGGGCGCTCGCCAGCAAGTTCGGCGCGCACCTGATGTTCCAGCACGGCGAGTCGACCGGCCTGATCGACCTGCGCCGGCGGCCGTCGTTTGCGACGCAGCCGGTCGCCACCAGTGCGGCCGATCTTGCGCGCACGGTCATCGACTTCAACCATGCATGCTGGAAGCTGACGCTCCAGATGTATGGACTGGATCGGGTGGCGTGAGGTTCGCCGGCCACAGGTAACAGCCGCGGGAGGTGAGTTTTGCGTCTCTCGCCTGCGCAATCAAAAAGGCGGCTTCCGGGGAAGCCGCCTTCAAAGCGAGGTATTTAAACACCAGGGCGGGAGAGCCCGAAGCAGCGTTACACGCGCTTGTCGTTCCCGAAGCGGCGGGTGACGCGGCGCTCGACCACCACGGATCGTTGTGCTCCCGGTTCGCCGGCGATGACCCGGGTCGAACGCGCCGAGACCCGCGCGGCCTTCTTGACCTCGACCTGAACCTTCTCGATCGGCAGGCCCATCAGGGATGCCGCGATCTCGGCCTGGGCATTGAGATCGTCGGTAATGCCGGTTGCGGCAAAGATGGCCTCGTCCAGCGTCGGCGGATCCCGCCTCACGCGACGCATGCCATATTTTGTGACCCAATCTTCGCTCATGATTGCCTCTGATCTGCTGACCCGTAACCTAACCCAGATTATGTTGCAGTGCAACATAAATGGACGGGTGCATTGCAGCCATGCAGGCGCGATGCGCCGATCAGGGGTCGTCCGATCGCCCGGGCGCGATCCCGCCGACGGTTGGCGGGACAGGGGCAGGCGCGGTTTGAGCGCTCGTATCCCGCGCAGGGCGGGACATGCGATCACACCCGGCCGGGCACCGGGATGAGCGCCCCCGTCACGCCGCTCGATGCGGTGCCGGCAAGGAACAGGATCACTTCGGCCAATTCGTCCGGCGTCACCCAGCTTTTGACATCGGCATCCGGCATCGCGGCGCGATTGGCTGGCGTATCGATGGTCGACGGCAGGACGGCGTTGACCGTGATGCTGCCTTTCAGTTCGGCGGCGAGCGCCTCGGTGAGCCGGTGGACGGCCGCCTTGGAGGCCGCATAGGGGCCCATGCCGGCGCCCGGATGGAGCGCGCCGATGGCGCCGAGATTGACGATCCTGCCCGCCCGCGATTTGCGCAAATGCGGGATGGCGGCGCGCGAGGCATTCAACGCCGTCATGAGGTTGGCGTCGTGGAGCCGTTGCCAGGTTTCGGGGGCGCCCTCGGCGACCGTTTCGAACGCGAAGGCCCCGGCGATGTTGACCAGGGCATCGATCCGCCCGAACCGCTCGGCGACCGCTTTCATGGCTTTGGCCGCCTGATCGCCGTGGAGAAGGTCGATTCCGCCCAATCCAAGGCGGGATGCGGTGGCGATCGTTGCCGTCGCCGACCGCTCCAGCGTGGCGACCAGCGCGCCTCGCTCAATGGCCATGTCGGCGACCGCGCGGCCCAGTGCGCCGGACGTGCCGGTCATGACAATCACTCTGTCCTTCATCGAAACCTGCCGAATGCTAAAATTTTTCGGATATCTATAATCGGATTGCAGACAAATCCCGCTAGATGTCAGGGCGCCTCACTTTTTGGAGGACAGGATGTCCACGATGCGAATGCTGCCCGATCACGGTCTGCCTCTGGTCCAGCTCAAGGAACTGCGCCGCGACATGGTGGTCGCGCTTCAGCGCCATGTCGGCCCCGTCGGCTTCGAGGAGCTGATACGGATCGCGACGATCCAGGCCGCCATCTCGGCCTGCGAGGATGTCGTCGCCGATCTCGACGCCGAGATCGAGGCCGCCGCCTGATCCGTTCAACATCCGCATCGCTCCCGGCAATCGGCGGTCCTATTGATACTGCCGGTACCGGCCCGGCGCGGTGCCGACCTCGCGGCGGAACATCCGGTTGAAATAGCCGGGGTCCGCATAGCCGAGCAGGGCGGCGATCTCCTTCACACTCAACGACGAGAACGTCAGGTAGCGTTTCGCTTCCAGCAGCACCCGCCGCTCGATCACCTTCAGCGCGGAGATACCCATCACCGTCCGGCAGATCCGGTTGAGATGGGGCGGCGTGATGCCGAGTGCCGCCGCGTAGAAGTCGATCGGCTGATGGTTGCGATATTCCTGCTCGATCAGGCGGTGAAATGCCTGGGCGTAGCGCAGCGCGCGATTGCCGGCGTCATAGCGGTGATCGGTGCCAGCCATCACCGCCCGGTAGAGCTCCACCAGCAATGAATCGATGCGCGCGCGCATGGCGAGCGCCCGTCCCGGCGCGGGTGTATCGGCCTCGGCGATCAGTGCCGCGACCTCCTGTCCGACCCGCGCCATGTCGGCGCTGCTGCCGCCGATGATGTGGGGCACGCGCAGGCAGCCGTCAATGTCCGGCGTCTCGGCGAGCGCCGCGCGAACGTCGCGCTCGAACAGCGTGACGACCACGCCCTCGACGTCTTCCGAGAACACGAAGCCATGGACCGGAAGCGCCGGAATGACGATCGCGACGGGCGGCTCGACGTGCCGGCTGACGTCGTCGATCGTGACCTCCGCCGCGCCACGGGTGAGATGCAGGATCTGGAAGAACTGCTCGTGCCGGTGCGGCGCGATGCGGAAACCGTACAGGCGCGACCGCGACAGCACGGTTTCCCAATGCAGCCAGTCGGGCTCCGTTGCGCAGTCGTGTTCGCCATAGAGCGTATAGGTGGGAATGGCATCCATCGGCGTCCTCGATGTTCGGATTGTCCCTTTCTTTGCCGGTTCCGTCCATTGGCAATGTGGCCGCGGGGCCTCACCATTCGTCGCACAGGGAGCGCGGCGCGCAACAAGCCGCGGATGCCAGGAAGCTCGCGCATGCGAACACAGGTTGCGATCATCGGCGCCGGTCCGGCCGGATTGATGCTGGGCCGGCTGTTGCAGTTGGCCGGGATCGAGGCCGTCATCCTCGAACGCAAGAGCGCGGACTACGTGCTGTCGCGCATTCGCGCCGGCGTCCTGGAGCAGGGCACCGCCGATCTTCTCGCCCGGGTTGGCCTTGGCGATCGCGTCGCGGCGGAAGGGCTGCCGCATGGCGGCATCGACATGTGCTTCGATGGCGACCTGCAGCGCATCGATTTCACGGCGCGGGTCGGCCGGCACGTCACGGTCTACGGCCAGACCGAGGTGACCCGCGACCTGATGGAGGCGCGCGAGGCATCCGGGGCGCTGACCATCTATGAGGCCGGCGACGTGGCGGTGCATGACTTCGATGGTCGCCAGCCGCGGATCACCTGGCGCAAGGACGGCATCGAACATGCGCTGTCCTGCGACTTCATCGCCGGCTGCGACGGCTTTCACGGCGTATGCCGCGCCAGTGTTCCGGAGCGTGCGATCCGCACCTTCGAGCGGCACTACCCCTTCGGCTGGCTCGGCATTCTGGTCGAGCGGCCGCCGGTTTCGGAGGAATTGATCTACGCGCATCACGAACGCGGCTTCGCGCTGTGCTCGATGCGCTCCCTGACACGCAGCCGCTATTACGTTCAGGTGCCCGAAGGCGAACGGGTCGAGGACTGGAGCGATCAGCGGTTCTGGGACGAGTTGCGCGGCCGTATCAATCCGGAGGCGGCGCAGCGGTTGCAGATCGGTCCCTCGATTGAAAAGTCCATCGCACCGTTGCGCAGCTTCGTCGCCGAGCCGTTGCGGTTCGGCAGACTGTTTCTCGCCGGCGATGCCGCCCATATCGTGCCGCCGACCGGCGCGAAGGGGCTCAATCTCGCGATCAGCGATGTCGCCATGCTTGGAGCGGCTTTCGTCGAACACTATGCGGAGCGATCCGATGCTGGCCTCGATGCCTATTCGGCCAGGGCGCTGGCGCGCATCTGGAAGGCCGAACGTTTCTCGTGGTGGATGACGTCGCTGCTTCATACCTTCCCGGAAACCGGGCCGTTCGGCCGCCGCATCCAGCGCGCCGAGTTCGACTATCTTTGCGGCTCGGTCGCGGCGCAGACCAGCCTTGCCGAGAACTATACCGGCCTCAGCCTCGATTGACCGTGTGGTCCGGCCGATAAATCCGGTTAAACTCGCCCCGTCGGACAAGGGGACGGAGCCGGGATGGGGCACGCGATCGACCACCTTCTGCTGCCATTGCTGCGATCGCTGACCGCGCTCGAATTCATGGCGCGCTATCTCGATCCGATGGTGATCGACGCCGTGATGGAGCGCATCGGGCACGTCGACGAGCCGCTGCGCGCCGCGCGTGCCGACGTTTCGCTAGATGCGGATGATGAAGACGCGGCGCATCTGGTGGCGGCGAGCGATGCCGCCCTTGCCGCGTTCGATGGGGTCCGCGCGGCATTCCGCGACGGCGACGATCTTTACGCCTTGTTTCGCGCCTTGCGCTTCCTGCCGCGCGCGCAGGAGGCGCTCTATCCGCTCGCGCACCGCCTGGCGCCGGTGAACAGCTTCTTTGTCGCGCCCGCCTTGCGCGATGACGCCGAGGCGCTGGCGACCCGCGCCGTGCCGCCGCGACCCGGCGAGACGGGCGTGATGCATGTCGGCAACGAGCCCGGCAGCCGCGGCGGCTTCTCGCTCTATGTCCCCGAGACATATTCGCCGGATCGCGCGTGGCCGCTGGTGATCGCGCTGCATGGCGGCAGCGGCAACGGCCGGGGTTTTCTCTGGAGCTGGCTGCGGGATGCGCGCAGCTCTGGCGCGATCCTTGTCGCGCCGACCGCGATCGCACGGACCTGGGCGCTGGCGGGCGAGGATGCCGATACGCCGAACCTCAACCGCATTCTCGATCACGTCGCGGAACGCTGGCGGATCGACCCGTCGCGCATCCTGCTGACCGGCATGAGCGACGGCGGCACGTTCTGTTACGTCAACGGACTTGAGCCCGGCTCACGGGTCACCCACCTCGCGCCGGCCTGTGCGACGTTTCATCCGATGCTGGCGGCAATGGCCGAGCCTGCGCGCCTCGATGGCCTGCCGATCTTCCTGGTCCACGGCGCGCGGGACTGGATGTTTCCGGTCGAGGTGGCGCGGCGCGCGCGCGAGGCGCTGTCGCAGGCGGGCGCCGATGTGACGTATCGCGAATTCGAAGACCTCAGCCATTGCTATCCGCGCGAGGTCAATTCCGAATTGCTGGGGTGGCTGTCGGCTTCATGACGGGTGCAGGGGTCCGTCGCGGACGGTGAGGGCGCGCGTTGCAAGGCCAGCGCCACGCCGGCGAGCGTCAGCACCAGGGCTACGACCTCGCGCAGGCCGAACGGATCGCCCAGGAACAGCGCGCCGGCGCAGACCCCGACGATCGGCACGCCGAGCGAGCCGGTGGTGGCCGCCGCCGGTTCGAGCCGGCGCAGCGCGGCGAACCAGGTGACATAGGCGATCGCCATCGGCCCCAGCGTCATATAGACCATCAGCACCCAGCCGCGCGGCGACAGCGCGCCGAGATCGGGGTGCTCGATGGCGAGCCCGATCAGGATCATCGGCAGGCAGCCGAGCCCGACCTGCCAGGCGACCAGCACGAGCGGCGCCAGCGGCAGCGGCTTGCGCGCGGTGACGCTGCCGAAGGCGAACAGGACCGCCGCGCCAAGCGCCAGCGCCACCCCCATCAGCTTGCCGGAATCGAAGGCGAAGCCGTGTCCGCTGAACAGCACCGCAAGGCCGGCGAAGGCCAGCACCAGCGCGGCCACGCCGCGCAGCGTCGGCCGCTCGCCGAGTGCCGGCCAGGCGAACAGCATGGTCCAGATCGGCATGGTGTAAGCCAAAAGCGCGGCCTCGCTGATCGGCAGGTACTTCATCGCCACCGTGCCGAAGCCCATCCAGGCAAACACGTTGGTGAAGGCGGCAAAGGTGAGCCGCGGCAACTCGCGAACCGGGAAGGACAGGCGCTCGCCGCGGCCGAGGGCGATGGCGGCCAGCAGCAGGCTGGCGGCAACGCCCGCCACGCCGCGCGAGAACAGCGGCGGCCATTCATGCAGCAGCACCTTCACGGCCGGCCAGTTCAGGCCCCAGCCGACCACGGTGATGGCAAGCAGGACGAAACCGGCTATTCGGGATTCGGCGCGCGCAGCGGACATGGCTTCGGGTTTAGGGGCTCCGCTGGGGGAAGTAAAACGGCGGCCAAGTATGGCAGGGCTGCGTGTGCCCCGGCCGGAAAAAGCCGCTATGGCGGCCGCGCCACGGCTAAACATTTTCGCTTCTCAAGCGTTGCCAGTGCGTTCGGTTCAGCTAGGCTGAGCCTCCACTCTCCGGGAGACCACCATGAAACGCCTGTCTCTTCTCGTCGTCCTGTCCGTGTTTGCCGCCGGCCCCGCGCTGGCCCAATCCTGCAAGGCGGTCAGCGCCGAAGGCAAGCCGCTCGCCGGCGCGGCCAAGACCAGCTACATGAAGAAGTGCTGCGAGGACAGCGCCAAGAGCGCCGAAGGCAAGCCGCTGGCCGGCGCCGCCAAGGCCAGCTACGTCAAGAAGTGCATGAAGGGCTGAGCGGCATTCGGCCCCCCGCGGGCCGCTTGCCTCCCTGCGTGACGAAGCCTCGCCGGACCGGCGGGGCTTTTGTCCTGAACGGGGCTTTTGTCCCGAAGATGCGACCGCCGGCAACGATCAGGGCGTTGCCTTGATGGTTTCGTTGGCGGCCTCGATCTTGTCCTGCGTCCTGGTGTCGAAGTCGCTGGCGTCGTGGCGCTCATGCAGCTGGCTGGCGGGATCGCCGGACACGCGATTGACGATCCGGCCGCGCTTCACGGCGGGGCGCTGCGCGATCTGCCGGGTCCAGCGTTGCAGGTTCTTGTAGCTTTCGACATCGAGGAAGGTGCCGGACTCGCCATAGAGCAGGCCGCGCGCCAGCCCGCCGTACCACGGCCAGGTCGCGATGTCGGCGATGGTGTAGTCGCTGCCGGCGAGATATTCGTTGTCGGCGAGCCGCCGGTCCAGCACGTCCATCTGCCGCTTCACCTCCATGGCGAAACGGTCGATGGCGTATTCGATCTTGGTCGGCGCATAGGCATAGAAATGTCCGAAGCCGCCGCCGAGATACGGCGCGCTGCCCATCTGCCAGAACAGCCACGACAGGCATTCGGCGCGCGCCGCCGGCGTGGCCGGAACGAAGGCGCCGAACTTCTCGGCGAGATAGAGCAGGATCGAACCGGATTCGAACACGCGGATCGGCTCAGGCCCCGAGCGGTCCATCAGCGCCGGGATCTTCGAGTTGGGATTGACCTCGACGAAGCCGGAGCCGAACTGGTCGCCGTCGATGCGGATCAGCCAGGCATCATACTCCGCGCCCTTGTGGCCGGCCGCGAGCAGCTCCTCCAGCATGATGGTGACCTTCTGGCCGTTCGGTGTCGCCAGGGAATAGAGTTGCAGCGGATGCCTGCCGACCGGCAGCGCCTTGTCGTGGGTCGGCCCCGCGATGGGGCGGTTGATCGCCGCGAACCTGCCGCCGCTTTCCTTGTTCCAGGTCCAGACGTTCGGCGGCGTGTAGGGGGCGTCGGTCATGAAAAGCGTCCTTGTCGTTCGGGCAGGGGATGCGTGGTGCCCCAAGAAGTGACGATGATGGCCGTCTTTGCAAGGGGGACGGCTGCATGGGACGTGGGCCGGATTCGGGCGCATGCCGGCCGGATTTGAATGGTGTCCGGGCCGCCGCGTCGTTATCGTCGGCCCATGTCGCGATTCCTGTGCCTGTCGCTTGCCGTTGCCCTGGTTGTTGCCCTGGCGTTGATGTCGGCCGCCGCCGAGGCGGGCCCGCGTCACAAGAAGCACAGGCTTCGCCCGCACCACTACGGCTTCCTGCCGGGCTATCACCAGCCGCTGAACAACGCCGCGCCGCTGTTCAAGCAGGAAGCCTCGGTGCTGCGCAACGCGCGCCGCAAGCGACGCCATTGGTACATCGGCCCGACGCCGCATTATTACAACTGGTGGCAGGGCGAGTGGCGCTATCCCGGCCGCCCCGGCTTCTACCGCGGCCGCTTCAACGGCGGCAGCTTCGGGCC
>JAGRLZ010000215.1 GCA_020441545.1 Xanthobacteraceae bacterium
CCTGACCGCAGCGGCGATGATGTTCGTCTCGACGCCGATGCAGTTCTACGTGGTGCGCTTCCTGCTCGGTGCGTTCGAGGCGGGTTTCTTCCCGGGCGTCATCCTGTACTTCACCTACTGGTACCCGTCGGTGCGGCGCGGCCAGGTGATCGCCATCTTCATGTCGGCGACGACCATCGTGTCGGTGATTGCAGGCCCGATGTGCGGGGCGATCCTGAAATACCTCGACGGCGTCGGCGGTCTGCATGGCTGGCAATGGCTGTTCCTGGTGCAGGGCCTGCCGGCGGCCATCCTCGGTCTGCTCGTCTTTATCATGCTTGAGGACAAGCCGGAGCAGGCGAAGTGGCTTTCGGCGGACGAGAAGGCGCTGCTTGATGATGCTTTCGCGCATGACGTGAAGGACGTCGAGACCGAGCATGCGGGATCGTTCAAGCAATGCCTGGCGGACCCGAGGGTCTACGTGCTCGCGCTGACCTATTTTCTGCTGCTCGGCGCGACCTATACCATGGTGTTCTGGATGCCGACCCTGGTCCAGAGCTGGGGCGTGAAGGACTTGTTCCTGATCGGCGTCTACACGGCGATCCCGAACGCCGTCGGCGTCGTCGGCATGATCATGATCGGCCGTCATTCGGACAAGTGGCACGAACGGCGCTGGCACTATGCGACCTGCGTCTTCATCGCCGCCTTCGGTCTGTTCCTGACGACCCTGCTGCAGGGCAACCTCGTGGGGTCCATCATGGCCCTGTCCTTCGCCGTGATCGGTATCGCCGCGGCAACGCCGATCTTCTTCGCGTTGACCAGTGAATACCTGTCGGCTGGCGCGGTCGCGGGCGGCCTCGCGCTCATCAGCAGTCTTGGAAACCTCGGTCCGTCGGTCAGCCCGTCGATCAACGGTTTGATTGTCAAGGCAACGGGCGACAACATCTACAGCATGTACTTTGTCATGGCATTGTACATCCTGTCGGGGCTGTTGCTGCTGGTGACCATTCGGCCCGCCGCCGTTCCGCGCGGCGCGGCCACCGTGCCTGCGCAGTAACGCGCGCGGGCTGATCCGGCCACCGGAGTCGGGAGCCGCATGGTGCGGCTCCCGACCCTCCCGTCGAATGCCGTCGATCCGTGACGATATCGCTTGATCGTTGTGAGGTGACGGACTTTGCCCTCCCGAGCGGTGTGCGAACCATGGATTTCAATGCTCTCACGCGAGAGATGGGTACCGAGGAAACGCCGCAACTGGTGAAGCATCTGCTTGCGCTGGGAATGGAAGACCGGCGCTTGCGGTTCGGTCACGTGCTGTCCGATGACGGCATCCGGAAATATGTGGCGGAGATCGACATGTCCCGCGATGTCGTCTTCGTCGTCACCGATGCGGAACTTGACATCATTGGCGCGGCGCATCTGGCGCGCAGGGCGGACCACGCGGAACTCGGAATTTCAGTCCACAGCGACCGGAAGGGGCGCGGAATCGGCACCGCGCTTCTGGAGCGATGCACCGCGCGGGTCCGCAATTGGGGCGTGCGGGTGCTGTTCATGAATTGCCTGGTCGAGAATGCCACGATGATGCACCTGGCGCGAAAGCAGGGGCTGAAGATCGCCGTGTCCGGCACCGATGCCGAAGCCTTCGTCCGCCTGCCGCGCGGCGACCTGTCCAGCCTGGCGGCGGAGACCGTGGCCGAGCACCTTGGACTGTTCGATTACGCGCTCAAGTCGAGTTGGCTCGCGCTTCAGGGGCGGCATCCGGCCCTGGCCATGTCGCCGAAGCCGCGGCCCGATACGGGAGCGTCCGGCTGAGGACCGATGCGTTCTCGGGCGACCGGAAACATCGAGTACCCGGAAGCGCTGAAACGGATGGCGCACCGGCTCCAATGGCGTCATCATGGGTCGGCGCAGCAAACTGAGAGAAAGTGAGCAGTATGATGAGCAGGAACGGGAATGGACGGCAGTGCGCGCTGGTGACGGGTGCGTCGGGAGGCATCGGGCTGGAACTGGCCCGCATCCTGGCTGAGAACCAGTTTGATCTTGTCCTGTTGGCGCGCAGTCGCGACAAGTTGCAGGCCCTTGCCGGCGAGCTGAAGGCGGCGCACGGCATCAACGTGACGATTGCGCCTGCGGATTTGAGCGAGCCGAATGCCGCTCAGGCGGTCTTCGAGGCCCTGAACGGCGGCGGCGTGCAGGTCGATCTGCTGGTGAACAACGCCGGCCTGCTGCACGAAGGACAGTTCAGCGCGATCGATCTCGACCAGCAGTTGCAACTCTTGCAGGTCAATGTCGTGGCGATGACCGCGCTGACCTATCTGTTCCTCTCGCCCATGCTCGAGCGCAAGCGCGGCCGCATCCTGAATGTCGCGTCCGTTGCCTCGTTCATGCCGGTTCCGAACCTTGCCGTCTATGCCGCGTCGAAGGCTTATGTGCGGTCGTTCGGCGATGCGCTGTCGCAGGAATTGAGCGGAACGGGCATCACCGTGACGACGCTTTGCCCCGGTGTGACCGACACGGCGCTGGTCGAAGGCACCGACCTCGGAAGTCTGCCGAGCGTCATGATTATGGATCCGAAGTCCGTGGCACAGGAAGGCTACCGCGCCTGCATGGCGGGAACGCCGGTTCATGTCGCCGGAATCGCCAACGAGTTGGCGGTTCAGTGGATCAGGTACCAGCCGAGCTGGTTGATGCGGGCGGTCGGCGGCCTGCTCAACAAAAGCCGGAGCACCTGACGCGATCGCCGGCCCGCGATGCGGGGCCGGCCGATACGGCTGGCCGTCCCTCGCATTGGCACAAGGCTATAGCGTTTCATGTTTTGATGGAAACGCCATGAGGCGTCGTTGCCGGGCATAGCGGTTCGAAGAACGGCGTCGCTTCCGCTCGCCTCTGCGAAGAACGAAGAACGGCGTCGCTTCCGCTCGCCTTTGGACCCGGCAATCCATCTTTCGTTCCAGGATGATGGATGCGCGGATCAAGTCCGCGCATGACGATGGCTGATTCCAGCTAAACCAAGCCAGCGCTAGCAAGAGTTGGAAAACTTCTTTCGTCATTCCGGACGCCGCGCCAGCGGCGATCCGGAACCCGGGAACTGCAAAGAAAATCAATGCGGCTGGATTCCGGGTTCGCACCTCCCGGGACGGCGCGAAGCGCCGATCCGTTGGCGCGCCCCGGAATGACCGCTGGGGACTTTTCGACACCCTGTTAGGCGAACACCTTCTTCTCGCGCAGCTGCGCGATCGCCGCATCGTCGTAGCCGGCCTCGCGCAGGATCTCCTCGCTGTGCTCACCGAGCTCCGGCGGCTTGCGCGGCCCCACCTTCGTCGCGCCTTTGACGAAGAACGGGCTGTCGATGGTCATCAGGCTGTCGTTCTCGAACGGCACCAGCACGCCGGCGTCGATCGCCTGCTTGTCCTGGGCGACCTGCGCCATGTTCGCAACCGGCTCGAACACCAGGCCGTTGGCCTGGAACAATGCCTTCCAGTCCGCGCTGTCGCGGGTCGCGAAGGCGGCATCGAGGGCCGCGATCAGGTCGCGCGAGTTCCTGGAGCGCGAGGCGCGATCCAGGAAGCGCGGGTCGGCGAGCAGATCCTCGCGGTCAAGGCATTTGGCGAGGACGGGAAAGTGCTTGTCCTCGTTCACCAGCGCCAGCAGCAGCCAGCCGCCGTCCCGGCAGCGATAGTAGCAGGCGAGGGCGTTGTAGCTGTGCTCGCGCGGCGGGCGCGGCAGGAATTCCGCGCCGCACAGCGCCGCCTGCGTCCACACGCCATTGGCCCACATGCCGTTGGCGATCAGGGACGAGCCGACCTGGTCGCCGCGGCCGGTTGTCTCCCGCTGATAGAGCGCCAGCATGATCGCCGCGAACAGCGAAATGCCGGAAGGATGGTCGCCCATGCCGCTCAGCGCGCGCGCGGGCGTCGCGCCCGCATTGGGCACCACCTGATCCATCAGTCCGGACCGGGCCCAGTAGGCCGTCAGATCGAAGCCCGGCTTGGCCGCTTCATCGCCGGTTTCGCCGTAGCCGGTGAAGGAGGCATAGATCAGCCGGTCGTTCAGCGCCGCGAGCCGCTCATAGTCGATGCCCAGTTTCTTGCGCACCGCGAGCGGCTGGTTGGTGATGAAGACGTCGGCGTCCTTGACCAGCCGATGGACCACCTCCTGGCCTTCCGGCGTCGCCAGGTTGAGGGCGAGGCCGCGCTTGTTGCGATTGTCCAGCAGCCACGCATAGTTATGGTCGCATTTCGGCATGCCGTGATTGCGGGTCACGTGCCGATAGGCGTCGCCCATTCCGGGCGGTTCGATCTTGATGACGTCGGCCCCGAAGTCGGCCATCACGGTGCCTGCGACCGGCGCGGCGATGAAGCTGCCGCAATCGATGACCTTCAGCCCCTCGAGAATATTGGCCATGTCGTTTCTTCCCGACCTTTGGTGATTGTGTTGCAATGATCGTGGCGGGGCGAAGCCGTGCCGGCTCCGCCCCGGAGGATTTTGGGGCAGCTCATCCGAGGCTGGTCTGGTCGCCGTCGACCGGAATGGCCTGCCCGGAAATATTCCTGCCGCCGTCGCTGGCGAGGAAGACCACCAGCGCGGCGATGTCCGCCGCGGTGACGCCGCGCCGCAGCGAGATGTTGCGGACTGCCCGCCGCTGCAGTTCCTCGTAGGAAATGCCGGCGGCCTCGGCCTTCTCCCGCATCACGCGCTCGACGCGCGGGCCTTCGACCATTCCCGGCTGGATGACGTTGACGCGGATGCCGTAGCGGCCCAGTTCGGTCGACAGCGTCTTGGTGAAACCGACGATGCCCCACTTGGCCGCCGCATAGGGCGCACGCTTCGGGTAGCCGAGCCGGCCGCCGATCGACGACATGTTGACGATGCTGCCGCCGCCGGCGGCCCGCAGCAGCGGGATGGCGCGGCGTGAGCACAGGAAGTGCCCGTCGAGATTGACCGCGATGGTGCGGCGCCAGTCGTCGAGCGACAGTTCCTCGACCCGCTGGGTCGGTCCCGAAATCCCGGCATTGTTGACGAGGATATCGAGGCCGCCAAGCTCCTTCCCGGCATGGGCGAAGAGGGCGTCGACGTCGGCTTCGTTGGCGACATCGGCGCGAACCGCAAGGGCCTTGCCGAACGTCGCGGCATAGTCGTCGAGCGCGGCCTGATCGACATCGCAGACCAGGCAGCGCGCGCCGGCGTCGGTCAGTTGCTGCGCGATGACGCGGCCGATGCCGGCGGCGCCGGCCGTGACCAGTGCGCGGCGGCCTTTCAGGATATCGCTCATGACCGGGTTGCTCCTTCGCCGGCGAGCCCTGCGAGTGCGCCGAGAATCGCAAGCTGCGCGTCGTCGCGCCTGCGCTCCATCTGCGGGATCGGCGTCTTGCCGAACGACGCCGCGGCCTGATCGACGATGCGCTGTTGCAGCTTCTCGTCGAGGTCCACTTCGGGGATCACCTTGAACGATTTGGCCATGTTCTTGCCGAGGTGCTGGAAGAACGATTCCAGTCCCTTCGGCCCACCGCCCATGTGGAACGAACTGAACGGCCCGTTGACAGCCCAGCGCAGGCCGATCGAACTGGTCACGATATCGTCCAGTTCATCGACGGTGACGACGCCCTCCTGCACCAGATAGCAGGCTTCGCGCATGATGGCGCGTTGCAGGCGGTTGGCGACGAAGCCCTGGATTTCCTTCTTGAGGACGCGCGGCACCTTGCCGAGCGCGTCGTAGAAGGCGACGGCGTCCGTGACTGCTTCCGGCGCGGTGTGCTCGCCGGGGACCACCTCGACCAGCGGGATGAGGTGGGGGGGATTGAACGGATGGCCGATCAGCAGGCGGCTCGCATCCTTCATCTTCCTGGCCTGCTCGGTCGCGGGCCGCGCCGAACTGGACGACAGCAGCAGCGCGTGTTTCTGCAGCGCCGGCTCGGCGCGGGCCCACAGATCCTGCTTCCACTGTGGATTTTCCGGACCGTTCTCCTGGACGAGATCGGCGCCCGCGACCGCGCGCTCGAGGTCCGCTTCGAAGCGGAGATTCGCGTCGAGCCCTTGATGCGGCAGGCCGAGCGCCTTGAGCGTCGGTCCCGCCTTGTCCAGCATGGTCCTGACAAATCCCTCGATGTCCGGTTGCGGATCGTTGACGACCACCTTCAGCCCGTGCGCAAGAAACAGCGCCGTCCATGATGCGCCGATCACGCCGGCGCCGATCACGCAGGTGTTCTGATAGCGGCCCAGTATGGCCGCGCGGCCGTCCGATGATGTCATGGCGTTTCCTCGCGCGATGGATTTGTCGTTGGTTCTGAAGTTGTCCGGCCTGATCGAGACCGTTGTTGCGGCGGCCCGCTCATGCCATCCTCGGCTTTGTTGTTTGGATCGGGTTCCCCGGTCGGCAAAAACGTAACTGGCCCCTGCGGTCGAGATAAGGTGCGATTGGCCCGTTCACAGGGTTAGTTGGGGACGAAGTCATGCCGGCCGGGAATTGAAGCCGGCGGACGCCGGATGTCGGCGCGATGACTCGGCGCCTTCCGGGGTGCGTGGCGCGGATAGTGGTTGAAAGGCTGGCGTAAATGGCGATTGCATCGGGAGGCCGGCGAATTTTCGACATGCGTTTTCGCGGTGGACAGGGAAGAGTCCGTCGGAGTATCGCGGGGGTTGAGGGGTTGTTTTGGTTGTGCGGGGGTTGTCCCAAAGTCACCGGGGTGGGGGGCTGAACGC
>JAGRLZ010000216.1 GCA_020441545.1 Xanthobacteraceae bacterium
GCGCCCTGCGCCTCGCCGCTGCCCGCGGCGTCCGCAATGCGCTTCAGCAGGCTGCGCGAGGTCGCGCCGATCACCGCGGCATCGACCGCGTGATGGCGGTGATCCTTGCGGTTCTTGGCTTTCGTCGGATCGGCGAAGTTGTGGTCGGGCAGGATGCCGTTGAGCCCCCAGCGGCGCCGCAGCATCTCGGTCATCCGCCCGGTGACGACGACGACATGATTGCGCCGCCTCACCACGCCGTCGCCATCCGGCTCCTCGTCGGGATACAGCGCGCCGAGATAATCGTGCGCCAGCCGCGCCAGGTATTGCGTATCGGTGAGCTGGCGGTCGAGGAAGTCGCGATCCTTCTCGAACCGCGCCATGGCGTCGTGGGCGAAGCGCCAGCGCTTGTTGGGCGGCAGCCGCTGGGCGCGGGCGAGGATGTCGTCGTAGCGATCGGCCCATTGCGGCACCTCGCACGGCGCATGGTTGCGCTTCTCGCGATTGGCCGCGCGGGTGCAGAGCAGGCGGTTGGCCTGGCCGTCGTCCAGCGTGCGCGACCACGGCAGGATGTGGTCGATATCGACCGCGCCCGAGAACAGCACGGCGGGCGTGATCACGGTGCCGCTGTAGATGCAGCGGCGGTCGAGCGGGTTGTCCGGATTGAGCTCCTCCCACTGCTTGAGAAGCTGGCGGTTGAAGCCGTTGTCGGGCTGGTCGTGCTCCTTCAGGAGGCCGGAGCGGCGCTCGGCGTCGCGGCGGTTCCTCGCGTTGCGCGAGGTCGCCGCGCGCTTCTGCTCCTCGCTCTGGTTGAGCTCGCGCGCCAGCTCGATGTGGATGCGCTCCGGCTTGCCGTAGCGGGCGATCAGCCGGTTGGTGACGGCACGCAACTGGTTAAGCGCGATATGCACGGTCGGGTTGGTGATGCGTCCCTTGCGGATGTCGTAGTCGTCGTCGGGATCGTTGGTGCCGGGCGGAATCCGGCGCTCCAGAATCTCCTGATAGCGCGGCAGCAGGTCGACCGCGTCGCCGACGCGCGCCAGCGCGTGATCGTAGCCGGCGCGTTTCGCCGCCTCGGCCTCGGTGATGACCTCGGCCTTCAGCTCCTCCAGCATCGCGGCCAGCGCGGTCGGCCCAAGCCGGCCATAGCCTTCCGGCAGCTTCACGTCCGCCGCCGCCGCGGCCTCGTCGTCCGACAGGCCGGCATCCTCGACCAGCCACCGATGCAGCTCGAACGGATCGGGCTCGTCGCGCAGCTTTTCGACGATCTGCCACTGCCGCCCGATCGGCAGCCTGGTCCAGCGGTTGCCGAAGATCGCCTTGGCGGACAGCACGGAATAGACCTCGTCGCCGAGCAGCTTGTCGCGCGCCTCGCCCTCCTTGTTGAAGCGCGCGCCGCGCTCGGAGAGCTTTAGCGTGGCCCGCAGGCTCTTGAAGGTGGCGCTCTTCACGCCGCGCAGCTTGGTAATCAGCTCGTTGCGCTGATCCAGCGTCAATTTGCGATGCGACTGGTCCGGCATCACGATTTCGAGCTCGTTGACCTCCTTGTAGAGGCGGAACGCCTGGAACAGCGGATGCGCCTTGGCCAGCCGCAACTCGTCCGGATTGAAGCTGCAGCGCCCGACAGTCGGCGCCTTCAAAGGGCGCTGATAGAACATCACGCGGAACAGGTGTGCCTTGCGCGCGTCGGTCAGCACATCGGGCCAATACGCGGCCTGCGCATTCCAGATGCAGTCGAACTCGTCTTCGAGCATCTTCCGCTGCGGATAGAAATTGTAGCCCGGCCTGGCCGGCTTGCCGTCCGCTCCGACGCTGTCGTCGGCATCGATATCGATGCGGACGCGCACATGGCCCCACGCGCGCGGATCGTGACCGCGCCGCCCGGCGAGGAACGCGCCGAGCGTGCGCGCGCCCGTGCGCTGCATCTCCAGAACGAGCCGATCCTCGCCGAGCGCGATGGCGCCCTTCTCGTTGTTGTCCTTGCGGTCCGCCTTGCGGTTGCTCTTGAAGCCGCGGCGTTGCTGCAAATGAAACAGCGCGCGGCCGATATGATGCAGCGGCAGTTTTTCGTCGAGCGCACGCGCCCGCAACGCATAGACATCGTTGGCCGGCCGGTCCGGCCTGGCGTCGCTGGTTTCGGCGACCAGCGCGGCGCGGGCCTTCGGGTCCGCCGGCATCAACCCGTATTCGCTCAAGGTGCGCAGCACCGCCTTGCGCCGCCGCTTGTAGCGGTCGCGCCGCCGCGCCATGCCGCGCGCGACGCGCCGGCCCTCGGCCAGCGAATTGCCGGACTTCGGCTCGCGCCCGTCGGAGAAGATGCGGACGCCGGCATCGACGATGGCGACGGGATTGCCGGTTTCGTCGAGGCGAAAGATACACCAGCC
>JAGRLZ010000038.1 GCA_020441545.1 Xanthobacteraceae bacterium
CCCATCGACCTGTTCGGCGATTCCGGCGCCAGGTCCGCAAGCCGCGGCGCCCCGCGCCCGACGCAGGACGCCGGCTATACCGCCGCCGACATCGAGGTGCTCGAGGGGCTCGAGCCGGTTCGGCGCCGCCCCGGCATGTATATCGGCGGCACCGACGAGAAGGCGCTGCATCACCTGTTCGCCGAGGTCATCGACAATGCGATGGACGAGGCGCTCGCCGGTCACGCCACCTTCATCGAGGTCGAGCTCGGCGCCGACGGGTTCCTCACCGTGACCGACAACGGACGCGGCATTCCCATCGACGCCCATCCGAAATTTCCGAAGAAGTCGGCGCTCGAAGTCATCATGTGTACGCTGCATTCGGGCGGCAAATTCGACTCCAAGGTCTACGAGACCTCGGGCGGCCTGCACGGCGTCGGCGTCTCGGTGGTCAACGCCCTCTCCTCGCGGCTGGAGGTCGAGGTCGCGCGCTCGCAGCAGCTGCACCGGATGGTGTTCGAGCGCGGCCACCCGAAAGGCAAGCTGGAAGACCTCGGCAAGATCAACAATCGCCGCGGCACCCGCATCCGGTTCAAGCCGGACACTGAAATCTTCGGCGCCAAGGCGGCGTTCAAGCCGCAACGGCTCTACCGCATGACCCGGGCCAAGGCGTACCTGTTCGGCGGCGTCGAAATCCGCTGGCGCTGCGACCCCGAGCTGCTGCGCGGCATCGACGACGTCAAGGCGGAGGACACCTTCCACTTCCCCGGCGGCCTTCGCGACTACCTCCAGGCCGCGGTGCATGCCGATGCGCTGGTGCATCCGGATATCTTCTCGGGCAAGACCGGCCGCAACGGCGCCCATGGCGCCTGCGAATGGGCGGTCGCCTGGACCGCCGATGCCGACGGCTTCCTGTCCTCCTACTGCAATACGGTGCCGACCCCCGACGGCGGCACCCATGAATCGGGCTTGCGCAGCGCGCTGCTGCGCGGCCTGAAGGATCATGCCGAGCGGGTCGGCCAGGGCAAGCGGGCCTCCTCGATCACCTCGGAAGACGTGATGGCGGGCGCGGCCGTCATGCTGTCGGTGTTCGTGCGCGAGCCCGAATTCCAGGGGCAGACCAAGGACCGGCTGGCGACCGCCGAGGCGCAGAAGATCGTCGAACAGGCGATCCGCGATCCGTTCGACCACTGGCTGTCGGGCAACCCGGTGCAGGCCAACAAACTGCTGGATTTCGTGGTCGAGCGCGCCGACGAGCGCCTGCGCCGCAAGCAGGAAAAGGAAGTCTCGCGCAAGACCGCGGTGAAAAAGCTTCGGCTGCCCGGCAAGCTCGCGGACTGCACCAATACCGCCGCGGACGGCTCGGAACTGTTCATCGTCGAAGGCGATTCCGCCGGCGGCAGCGCCAAGCAGGCCCGCGACCGCAAGACCCAGGCCGTGCTGCCGCTGCGCGGCAAGATTCTCAACGTCGCCTCCGCGACCCGGGACAAGATGACCGCGAACGCGCAGCTTTCCGACCTCATCCAGGCCATCGGATGCGGCACCGGCGCGCATTACCGCGAGGAAGACCTGCGCTACGCCCGCATCATCATCATGACCGATGCCGACGTCGACGGCGCGCACATCGCCTCACTGCTGATTACGTTCTTCTACCGGCAGATGCCGCGGCTGATCGACGAGGGCCACCTTTACCTGGCGGTGCCGCCGCTCTACCGGCTCACCCACGGCAGCAAGACGGTGTATGCGCGCGACGAGGCCGATCGGGATGCCGTGCTCAAACGCGAATTCAACGCCAACGCCAGGGTCGAGATCGGGCGGTTCAAGGGCCTCGGCGAGATGATGCCGGCCCAGCTCAAGGAAACCACGATGGACCCGGCGCGGCGCACCCTGCTCCGCGTCGTCCTGCTGCCGGACGATCGCGAGGGGACGGCGGATTCCGTGGAGCGCCTGATGGGCACCAAGGCGGAAGCCCGCTTCGCCTTCATCTCGGACAAGGCCGAATTCGCCAGCGAGGAGCTGCTGGACGTTTAGGCCATAATTGCCGCGCCTTCCAGCAGCGGCGCGATCGCCTATTCGACCTACGGCAACCGCACATGCTCCGGCCGTATGCCGATTCCCACCAGCCGCGCGGTCCAGCCCTGGAGCCACGGCAAGGCATCGATGACGCGGAGCGGCAGCGGGACCTTCAGCGTGCCACCCTTGAGGTTCGGGCTGATGATGCGGTTCTGCACCTCGACCTGAATGGCCTGGATCACCTTGGCCGGAAACAGCCGCCGCTGGCGCACCTGATCGAGATCGGCCTCGCGGGGCCGCCCCGCCCGCAATTTCGCGGCCAGCAGATTTGCGGCCGCAACCGCGTCCTGGATCGCCAGGTTGATCCCGACACCGCCGACGGGCGACATGGCATGGGCTGAATCGCCGATGCACAGCAGTCCCGGCATGCTCCAGTATTTCAAACGATCGATCGCGACCGTCAGCAGCTTGACGTCGTCCCAGCTTTTGACGTCCCCGATCTGCGCCGCCAGCGACGGCAGCATGGCGACCACGGCGTTGCGAAACGCCGGAAGGCCCCGCGCCCTGACCGCCGCGAACTGCCCCTTGCCGATGACATAGGCGCATTGCCAATAGTCGCCCCGGTCCAGCGTCACCAGAAGCCGCCCGAGATCGGCGCGCAGCAGGGCTGGGTCTTTGTCGTTGCCGGTCTTGCCGACCTTGAACCAGAGCACATCGATCGGAGCGCCGACGTTCTCGACCGCGAAGCCGGCGCGGGCGCGCACCGTGGAATGGCGGCCGTCGCAGCCGACCGTCAGGTCCGCAGTTACTTCGAACTCGCCGTCGTCGGTCCGGGCGATGACGCCGTTGACGCCGTCGCCGTTGCGCTTGAGATCGGCGACCTCGGCCCGGTGCATGACCTTGAGATTGGGAAACCGCCGCCCCTGCTCGAACAGGAAGTCGAGAAAATCCCACTGGGGCATCAGCGCGATGAAAGGCGTCCGGATTGCGAGCCTCGTGAAATCCGCGATGCGAAGGGTCCGGTCTCCGAACTGGCCGGAGAGCCGCTCGACCCGCTGATGCGGACGCTGAAGGAACGCGTCGAGAAGGCCGAGTTCATCCATCACCTGCATGGTCGACGGATGGACCGTGTCGCCGCGGAAGTCCCGCAGGAAATCGGCGTGCTTCTCCAGCACCAGCGTGTCGACTCCGGCGCGCCCCAGCAGGTAGCCCAGCATCATGCCGGCCGGACCTCCGCCGACCACGCAGCACTTCGTTTCGATCCGGGATCGCATCGTTCACCCTCCGGACGAAACCGCCACAGGAAGCCGACGCGCGCGACGGCGCGGTGCAATCGCCAATGTCCTCCGCAGCGCGCGTCCGGATGTTGCGCTGCATTCCGTCCTCCGCAAATTCTAGCGCGTCGCGATGGCCCGCGCCATCGTTCGTGGCTCCCCTTTTTCCGCGGCCACCGGATCGCGCCGCCGGCGACAATTCCGTTTTGCGGGATACAATGCCGCTGCCTGGCCTGCGCCCCGGGCACGCCACGGACTCCCGTTTCCGTGCCGGCGCAGCTCTCGGGCCCGCAGTGGACCTCGATCGCATGCACCTGTTAAATGAGCGGACGGGCGCGGCTATCTGACGATCCGGCACAACAAGGACACAGGGGCAGGCATGACGACCAACAAGAAGAAACTTCTCATCACGGAATCGATGTCGCAGCAGGGCTGGAAGCTGTTTCGCGAGCGAAGCGACGTCGAAGCGATCGCATTCCCCAACATGATCTCGGCCAGCGACTTCGATGCCCTGCTCCGGACCCATGCGCCGGTCCATGGGGTGGCGCTGGGCGCCACGGCATTCGGCGAGAACGAGCTCGATGCGTCGCAGGACATGCGCGTCGTGGCGCGGATCGGCGTCGGGTTCGATGCGATCGACGTGCCCGCCCTGAGCCGCCGCAAGGTGCCGCTGATGGTCGCCGGCACCGCGAACTCGCCCTCGGTCGCCGAGCAGGCCATCTTCATGATGATGATGCTGGCCAAGCGCGGCGTCGAGCTTCATGCCCTCGTGAAGGACGGCAGATGGGCCACCCGTCTCGGCCTGCTGCCGTTCGACCTCTACGGCAAGACGCTGCTGATCGTCGGCTTCGGCCGCATCGGCACGCGCACCGCAAGGCGCTGCCTGGCGATGGAAATGAATGTGCTGGTCTACGATCCCTACAAGCCGGCCGACGAGATCAGGGCGGCCGGCTGCGAACCTGTCGACGATCTCGACGCGGCGTTGCCGCGTGCCGATTTCGTCAGCCTGCACTGCCCCAAGACGCCGGAAACCGTCGGCATGATGAACGCCACGCGGCTCGCGCTGATGAAGCCCACCGCCTATCTCGTCAACACGGCACGCGGCGGCATCGTGGTGGAGTCCGCGCTGCATGACGCCCTGGTGGCGGGCAAACTGGCCGGAGCCGGCCTCGACGTATTCGAGCAGGAGCCGCCGCCGATCGGTCATTCCCTGTTCGAGCTGCCCAATGTCATCATCGCCCCGCATGTCGCCGGCGTGACGCGGGAGGCGCTCGACCGCATGGGCGAACAGACTGCCCTCAACATCCTCAGCGCACTGGATGGCGCGCATATCCGCCCGAACGTCATCAACCAGGATGTGCTGAACTGATCGGCCTTGAGCCCTTGCGGGCTCAACCGGAATGGGTCTTTTCGAAAGCGAGAGAGACAGGGACAATGGCGTTCAAGGAATACGGAAACTACGACGCGCTCGGCCTTGCCGAGCTTGTCCGCAACAAGCAGGTGAGCGCATCGGAGTTGCTGGACGAGGCGATCGCGCGCACCGAGAAGGTCAATCCGCGGATCAATGCCGTGGTCGTGCGTCACGACGACTATGCCCGTGCGCAGATCCAGCACGGACTGCCGGACGGCCCCTTCTCGGGCGTTCCGTTCCTGCTGAAAGACCTCGAATATCTCGCGGACACCCGGACCACGTCCGGCGCCAGCGCCCTGAAGGATTATGTGGCCGACCATAACGGCACGCTGGCGGGCCGGTTCCTGGCCGCGGGCCTGACGATCTACGGCAAGACCGCGACGCCGGAATTCGGCCTGATGCCGACCACCGAGACGCGGCTGTTCGGGCCGACCCGCAACCCGTGGAATCCGGAGCACTCCTCGGGCGGATCGTCCGGCGGCGCGGCGGCGGCCGTGGCGGCGCGCATCCTCCCCGTGGCCCATGCCAGCGACGGCGGCGGCTCGATCCGTATTCCGGCCGCGGCGTCCGGCGTGTTCGGCCTGAAGCCGACGCGGGCGCGCACGCCGCTGGGGCCGGACCGCGGCGAAGGCTGGGGCGGATTCTCCTGCAATCACGTCGTCAGCATCAGCG
The DNA here is from genome assembly GCA_020441545.1 of Xanthobacteraceae bacterium. Lineage (GTDB taxonomy): Bacteria > Pseudomonadota > Alphaproteobacteria > Rhizobiales > Xanthobacteraceae > 62-47. The sequence continues at coordinate 5,350 of JAGRLZ010000038.1, forward strand.
TCCGCGACAGCGCGGCGATGCTGGACGCCATCCATGGTCCCGAAGCCTCCAGCCCCTATGTCGCGCCGCCGCCGGAGCGGCCCTATCTGGAGGAAGTCGGCCGCGAGCCGGGCCGCCTGCGCATCTTCTTTACCGACAAGTCGCCCTATGGCGATGCCATCGACCCCGAGGTCGCCGCGGCCGTTCGCGGCACCGCCAAGCTGCTCGAACAACTCGGTCACCATGTCGAGGAGCGTGCGCCCTCGCTGCCGGTCGATCCCGCCGCGGTCATGGCCACGATCGTGGCGGCGAATACCGCGCTGACCGTTCGGCTGCTCGGTGCGCGGCTCGGGCGCGCCGTGACCGACCAGGACTTCGAGAAGCTGACCCTGGCGAGCGCGCACAATGCCGGCAAATCGGCGGCCACCGACTACGTCGCCGCACAGCTCGGCGCATTCCAGATTTCGCGCAGCCTCGCCGAGTTCTTCGCCGATTGCGACGTGTTCCTGGCACCGACGCTCTGCACGCCGGCGCTGCGGATCGGCGAACTGAACACCATGTCCGACGACCTGTCGCACATCTCGCCGGTCCTGCGGCGCTATATGCCGGGCACCTCGATGTTCAACATGTCGGGCCAGCCGTCGATGTCGATGCCGCTGGCGTGGAACGCCGCGGGGCTTCCGCTCGGCATGATGTTCACCGCGCGGTTCGGCGACGAGGCGACGTTGTTCCGGCTGGCCGCGCAACTGGAGCAGGCCCGTCCGTGGAAGGACCGGACGCCTCCGGTGAGCGCATAGGCGGCGAGCCGGCTTATCAGGGAGACCTGCCGTGGCTTCGATCGATCGGACCGATCCGGCGCTTGCCGCGATGGAAAGCATTTTCGGCACCACGGCACGGCCGGAATCGCCCGGTCCATCGGAGCCGCCCGACCCTGAGAACCTGGACGGATTTGCGCGGATGGGCCCCGGCCCGTTCGCCAGCCTGCGGATTCAATGGACGGCCCACGCCGTCGGCGACGGCCGCTACGTCGTCGATGAAACGATCGGGGAAAATTCCGCGCCGATCACGAGCGATCCCATGACGGCCGAGGCGGCGCGGCAGTTCATCGAGGCCAGGCAGCGCGATGCGACCGAGCGATACGAACAGCTGCGCCGGGAGATGGCCGCACCAAGGCCGCCACCGCTGCCGCGCCCCGTCAAGGACGATTAGCGCGCGCCTTGCGCCTTTCGAGGATGTCGAAGGCCCTCATTGCGGGGCAGCGCGGTTCCCGGAGAGCGGCGACACGCGGCCGCAGGCGTGACGGCTTCATTCCGGTGCCAGCGAAACGCCGAAATCTTGAACCTTGCACGGCGCTTCCCCGTCTAATCACTACAGCGTGATGTGGGTCACTTTCGCCGGCGCCAAGTTCCCTTAAGAACTGGCCGCAGACGTTCCGTTTCGAGGAGATCATCATGAGAACCGCGCTCGCCTGTGCCCTGTTGCTGTTGGCCGTTCCCGCCGCGCAAGCCGGCGACTCCTATTCTTTCGAAGTCGGCGGTCACCGCGTCTATATCGATACGCCGCGCGACTGCGACTCGCTGTCCTGCGTCTCGGTGTCGGTGCCGGGCGTGTTCCAGTATGGCCCGAAGAGCGGCAAGCGGAAACGCGACGAAACGCGACTCGAGGACGATGACGACGATGTCGCGCCGCCCCGCAAGCCCGACGCCAATGCCAGCGTTTCACCCCAGGCACCCGCCTCGAATGCGCAGCCGGCCGCGCCCGTCAAGCCGGACCGGCAGACGGCCTCCCCGGCGCCGGCATTGGCCCCGTCGGCTTCGGAGCAGCCGAAAGCCGCCGAGCGTCCCGCGCCGGCAGCCGCCTCGCCGAAGCCGGCCACCGCCACGGCGGCACCCGACTCCCGGCCGGCCGGTGATGCCGGCAAGGCCGTGGTCGCGACGGCTCCGGCCGCCGCTCCGCTCCCGGCGCAGGAAACCCCGCAGCCTGCTCCACAGGCCGCGAACAATACGCCCGTCGGCGTCTGGCTGACCGAGGAGCGGGAAGGCAAGGTTCGCATCGAGCCGTGCGGCAGCAACCTCTGCGGCTACTCGGTCAACGCCAGGACCAACGCCAATGGCGAGAAGATCCTCATCAACATGCGCCCCAGCGGCAAGAAGTGGAGCGGCCGCATCCACGATCCCAAGGGCGGCAGCACCTACGACTCCACCATCGCCATGAAAGGACCGGATCGGCTGCGGGTTCGCGGCTGCGCATTCGGCGGCATGTTCTGCGGCGGCCAGACCTGGACCCGCGTCGAGTGACACGCCCCGTCACTTTCAAAGATCACGTGAGAACCCTGCGCTTCGCGGGGTTCTTTTTTCCTCACTTCCCGACGGCGCGGGTGTAATCGGCGTCGGACACCTGCTCCAGCCAGTCCGCGGTCGTGCCGTCGAGCGCTTCCTGCATGGCGATATGGCTCATGCCGTGGGTCGGCGCCGCACCGTGCCAGTGCTTTTCGCCGGGAGGAATCCAGACCGTGTCGCCGGCGCGGATTTCCCGAACCGGACCACCTTCGCTCTGGATACGGCCGACACCGGCGACAACATAGAGCGTCTGCCCCAGCGGATGGGTGTGCCACGCCGTCCTGGCTCCCGGCTCGAATGTCACGCGCGCCACCACAAGCCTGGCCGGCGCGGGCGCCGTCACGATCGGGTCCAGCCACACCGTGCCGGTGAAATACGCCGCGGGCGCCTGCTGCGTCGGACGCGACGCGCTGTCATGAAAATCCATCGATTCCTCCATCCGTCGGCATGCCGCCACTCCGCATCGGAGCACCGCGCTCCGTCCTGCGATCGATCCCGCGATCAGTCCTGCGATCAGTCCCTGGCCTTCGCCGCCGCATAGCGCGCCCTGGTTTCCTCATTCATCGGATACAGGCCCGGCAGCGTGGCGCCGTTGTTCACCTCGTTGACGATCCATGCTTCCATCCGCTCCTGCTCCGGCCCCTCGGCAAGCACATGCTCAAGCAGCGCCTGCGGGATCACGACCGCGCCATCCTGATCCGCCACGATGACGTCGTTCGGGAACACCGCGACGCCGCCGCAGCCGATGGCCTCGCCCCAGCCGACGAAGGTAAGGCCCGCCACCGACGGCGGCGCGGCCGCGCCCGCGCACCAGACCGGCAGGCCGGTTCCCAGCACGCCCTCGAGGTCGCGCACCACGCCGTCGGTGACCAGCGCGGCCACCTTCCGCTTCGCCATGCGCGCGCAGAGAATGTCGCCGAAGATGCCCGCATCGGCGATCCCCATGGCGTCCACAACGGCGATGCATCCTTCCGGCATCGCCTCGATCGCGGTCCGCGTCGAGATCGGCGACGACCACGACTCCGGCGTGGCGAGATCCTCCCGCGCCGGCACGAACCGCAGCGTGAAGGCCGGCCCCACCAGCCGCCTCTGCCCCGGCAGCAGCGGCCGCGCGCCGCGCATCCAGACGTTGCGGAGGCCCTTCTTCAGAAGCACGGTCGTGATCGTTGCGGTCGAGACACGCGACAGCGCCGCAATGACTTGAGGGCTCAATGACATCGTCGCCAGAACTCCGATTGCGAGGAATCGCTGCATCTTGCGGTCGCCCGCGACAACGTCAAGAGCCACGCGGCGCCCAAGCGTTCCATGGGCCTCCGCAAGGCGCCGATCAACTCAAGCTATCGCGCGCCCGTACATTATTTTATTGATCCGCTGCATCTTTTTGCAACGTTTCGAATTCCACTCCCATGCGAAACAGGATATGCCTTGCGAAACCGCAGCAACAACTTTCGACGGATATGGCCGCAACGCTTTCTCCGCCTCGCATCCTGCCCAGCGGCGATGCCGCGATCACCGTCGAGTTCAGCCGCAAGATCGACGATGAAGCCAACCGCCGCGTGCTGACGCTCGACCGCGTGCTCGCCGATCGACCGATCGCGGGCATCACCGAGACGGTGCCGACCTATCGCTCGCTGCTGGTGCATTACGACCCCGCCGTGATCGATTTCGATACGCTGGCCGGAAAGCTCCTCGCGTGCGCGCAACGGGAGGGGCGCGCCGATCTCCGCGCGCGCCGCTGGCGCATTCCCGTCACCTATGGCGGCGAGCACGGCATCGATCTCGAGGACGTCGCCAGGACGCTCGGCATGACGCCGGATCGACTGATCGCGCTGCACACCGGCAGCGCTTATCGCGTCGCCATGATCGGCTTTACGCCGGGCTGGTCGTATCTCAGCGGCCTCGATCCGGCGATCGTAATGCCGCGCCGGCAAAGCCCGCGCCTGTCCACGCTCGCCGGCACCATCTCGGTCGGCGGCGTGCAGACCGGCATCCAGTGCCTTTCCGGCCCGAGCGGATGGCACCTGCTCGGCCGCACGCCGGTGCGCACCTATCAGTTCCGCCGCGATCCGGTGTTTCTGCTGGAGCCCGGCGACGCCGTCACGCTCTATCCGATCGACGCCCGGGAATTCGCCGAGCGCGACGAGGCGGCGGAGCACGGCGAGATCGTCGCCGAGCTGGTGCCGTCATGAGCCGGCTGCTGGTCACAACCGTCGGGCCGGCAACCTCGGTGCAGGATGCCGGCCGATATGGCGCGCAACGCTACGGCCTGACACCAAGCGGCGCGATGGACCGGCTTTCGCTGGCGATCGCGAACTGCCTGGTCGGCAATCCGCTGTTTGCGGCGGCGATCGAGATCGGCCCGCTCGGCGCCAGCTTCACCGCGCGCGACGGCGCGGTCCGCGTTGCCCTTGCCGGTGCCGCGCGAGGTTCGCGGATCGGCGATCATGATGCTACGCCCTATCAATCGCACCTGCTTGCCGAGGGCGAAAGCCTGACGCTGGGGGCTGCGCGCGACGGCGTGTTCAGCTATCTGGCGATCGAAGGCGGCGTGCAGGGCGAGCAGATGTTCGGCAGCCTTGCGGTCAATGCGCGCGCCGGCCTCGGCAGTCCCTACCCGCGCCCGCTGCAGGGCGGCGACGCGATCGAGACGTTGGCCGCATCGACCGCGCCCGAGCACGCCATCCTGCTGCCCGCGCCGGTGCAGGGGCCGATCCGCGTGATCCTCGGCCCGCAGGACGACGAATTCGATCGCGATGCCATCGCGGCGTTCCTCGACAGCGAGTGGAAAATCTCCGGCACCAGCGATCGCATGGGCTATCGCCTCGAGGGCGGCCTCGAGGTCAGGCACCTGCACGGACACAACATCGTGTCCGACGGCACCGTGAACGGCAGCATCCAGGTGCCCGGCAACGGCCAGCCGATCGTGCTGATGCCCGACCGCGGCACCAGCGGCGGCTATCCGAAGATCGCCACCGTGATTTCCGCCGACATCGGCCGTTTCGCGCAAATCCCCGCAGGCCGCGGGCTGCGCTTCAGGGCCGTCGGCATGAGCGAGGCGCAGGCCGCCGCACGCGACATGGCGAAGCTGCTGGAGGGGCTGCCGTCGCGCCTGCGCCGGCCGACGGACTCGTCGTTCGACGTCGACGCCTTGCAGAGCGCCAATGTCGCGGGTTCGGCGATCAGCGCGTTCGACGTCCCGACCTGACAGTGCAATGGCAATCCCGGTCCTTTGCGTTGAGCTGGAACCGAAGAGGCACGACCATGACGACGATCGATCTCAACAGCGACCTTGGTGAAAGTTTCGGCCCATGGGTGATGGGCAACGACGCCGCGATGATCGAGCTGGCCAGCAGCGTCAACGTCGCCTGCGGCTATCACGCCGGCGATGCCGATACCATGCGCAGGACCGTGGAGATGGCCAAGGCGCGCGGCGTTCGCGTCGGCGCCCATCCCGGCTACCGCGACCTCCAAGGCTTCGGGCGGCGTCCCATCGTCGGGCTCAGCGCGGCGGAAATCGAAAACCTGGTGGCCTACCAGATCGGCGCGCTGCAAGGCATCGCCGCGGCGGCCGGATACAAGGTCACCCATGTCAAGGCGCACGGCGCGCTCTCGAACGTCGCCTGCGAGGACGACATGACGGCGCGGGCCATCGCCGCCGGCATCAAGGCCGTGGATCCCACGCTCAAATTCGTGGTGCTGGCCAATACCAGGCTGGTCAGGGCCGGCGAAGCGGCCGGCCTGCCACTGATCCATGAAGTGTTCGCCGATCGCGCCTATGAGGACGACGCCACGCTGGTGTCGCGCCGCAAGCCGGGCGCGGTGCTGCACGACACCGCCGGGATCGCGCGGCGGGTGGTGCGGATGGTGCGGGATCGTGCCGTGGTGTCGGTCTCAGGCAAATCCATCAAGGTGCAAATCGACACCGTCTGCATTCACGGCGACACCGCCGGCGCGGTCGAAATCGCGCGGGCGGTCCGGCAGGCATTGACGGAGAACGGAATCGACGTGCGGCCGTTCTGACCGCACAGGTCTCCTTAGCCGCGCTCAGAACGGCCGGAACGACAGGGTGCCGAACAGCACCGCAGCGATGAGAATGAAGGCGCCGAACAGCGCCACGGCATGGAGCCGGTCTTCCTTGCGCCGTGCCAACACGCGCGCGTAGGGAAACAGAGGGCTTTCCGGATCGTACATCGGCGGTCTCCAACAGGCTGCGGTCGGCTCTATTGAAGTGCCGCCATCGCCATCGGCAAGACGCTGCGGAAAATAACAAGAAGGCTTATGCAGGACGGCCACGGCGCAGATGACTATTCTCCACCACACGCCTCCGGCGAATAAATTATTCGCCGCGATCGCATCCCGGAACCGTCAATAGACATCCTGCTGGTAACGGCCCCGCTTCTTGAGATCGGCAACGAAGCTGACCGCTTCGTCGGTGGTCCGCGCCCCGAACTGGGCGACGATATCGACAAGTGCCCGCTCGACATCCCTGGCCATGCGCTTGGCGTCGCCGCAGACATAGACGTGTGCGCCCTCCGCCAGCCAGGTCCAGAGATCTCGACCGACCTCGCGCATCCGGTCCTGAACGTAGAATTTCGTCTCGCCGTCGCGCGACCACGCCAGCGACAGCCGCGTCAGAAGGCCAGATGTTTTCATCCCGTTCAATTCATCGGCATAGAAGAAATCGCAATCGCTGCGCTGATGGCCGAAGAACAGCCAGTTGCGGCCGCTCGCCTTGGTCGCACCCCGGTCGTGAAGGAAAGCGCGGAACGGCGCGATGCCGGTGCCCGGCCCGATCATGATGATCGGTGTCGCGGGATCGTCCGGCAGCGCGAAGCCATGCGCCTTCTGCACATAGACCCGGAAGGTGTCACCCGGCTCGACACGCTCGGCAAGAAATGTCGATGCCAGCCCGAGCCGCTTCCGCTTGCCGATGACGTAACGCACGGTATCGACCGTCAGCGACAGCCGCCCGGGCGTTGCATTGTGCGACGACGAGATCGAATAGAGCCGTGGTTGCAGCGGCTCCAGCGCCTCGACGAAGGCTTCCGGGTGCGGCCGCACGCCGATGAATTTCTGGAGCGTGGCGAGCACGTCGAGATTGGCGGCATCGCCGTCCGGATCCTCTCCTTGCGCCAGCGCCCTCGCCTTCTCGCGCAGCGCGCCGCCGCTGACGAACGACAGCAATTCGAACAGCGTGTCCGGCGCCGGCGACAGCGAGACGTCGTCCCGCAGGACATCGCGCAACGGCTTGCCGTTGACCTGCGTGGTGTGGGAGGCGCCGAGAACGGCGATCACCTGGTCGACCAGCCCGAGATCGTTCGACGCGAACACGCCGAACGAGTCGCCGACCACATAATCGATCCCGCTTTCGGAGAGATCGAACTCGACATGCCAGGTTTCCTTCTCCGATCCCGGCGCGTTGAGCAGCCGGCGCGAGACGAACCGCGCCAGCGTCGGATTGTCGCGCGACCGGCCCAGCGACGTCACGATCGGCGTGCCCGCCGACGACGCGGCGGCGGCCGGCTTCGCCGTACCCGCCGCCCGATCCAGTTCCTCGTAGAGCGATTTCAGCATCCGGGCGGTTTCCTTGCCGCCCGGAACGCAGAGATTGAGCCGCGCTTCCGACTTGCCGGCGATGGCGTCGGCATAGTCGTTGCAGTTGTAGCCGCACTGGCCGCAATCCTGCTGCGCCATCGCCGCCATCATGCGGCGGCGCAACGGCCGTCCTTCGGCGAGCTTCATCCGTTCGGCGATCGCCATGGTCTGGTCATGCCACGGCGCCTCGCCGTCGTCGCCGTCGCCGGCCGTGCCACTGACCAGCGCAATGCCCTGCTCGGGCGACAGCGGCACGGCGCCGTCGAGCTGCAACAGCCCGACCAGGAATCCGTTCAGCCACGCCCGCTGGCTGTCCGAGAACGGCGCACTCTCGGGGATGACCTCGAGGCGCGCCGGCGGCGGCACGATCTGGTTCATGCGGCGGCCTCCACGGTCTCCGCCATCGTTCTCAGCGTCTCCGCGTCATGACGGCGCGAGAACGCCGCGAACGTCTCGTCCGGCGACGCGCGGTTCGCCAGATAGGCGCGCAGCAGCGCCTCGACCGCCCTTGGCGCATCCTCCGCCTTCACGTCCCGATAGACTTCCCGGCCGATCGCGGCGTCGGCGCCGAAGCCGCCGCCCGTATAGAAGTGGAATCCCTCGACGGTGTCGCCTTCCTCGTTGATCGCGACACGCGCGGCCAATAGGCCAATGTCACCGATATAGTGCTGCGCGCACGAATGATGGCACCCGGTCAGGTGAATGTTCAGCGGACCATCGATATCGAGTCGCGACTCGCACCACGACGCGATCGCATCGCCGTGGCGCTTGGTGTCGGACGCCGCGAATTTGCAGCCGGCATTGCCGGTGCAGGCGACAAGCCCGGCGCGGATCGGCGACGCAGCGATGGCGAGGCCGAGCGCCGCGATCGCCGCGGTCGCGGACGGCACATCGGCATCGGGAATGCCCGGGATCAGCAGGTTCTGCCAGACCGTGAGCCGCAGGTCGCCGTCGCCGAAATCCCGCGCGACGGCCGCCAGCCCGCGCATCTGCTCGATGCTCATGCGGCCGATCGGCAGCACCACGCCGATCCAGTTCAGGCCGGGCTGCTTCTGCGCGTGAACGCCAATATGCGCGGTGCGGTCCTGGTCCGGCCGGGGAGCGATCGCGTCGGAGCCGACCCGCATCAGCTTCCGGCCCAATCGCTCCTCGACCAGTTCGAGAAACCGTTCGAAACCCATGGTGTCGAGCACGTATTTCAGCCGCGCCCTGGTGCGGTTGGTACGGTCGCCATGCACGGTGAACACGCGGACGATCGCATCCGCCACCATCGTCGCATCCGCCGGCCGGACGATTACCCCGGTGTCGCGCGCAAAATCCTTGTGGCCGGTGATGCCGCCGAGGCCGAGCCGAAACCAGATTCCGGGTTCGGCACCGAAGCCGTCCCGCACCTCGACCGCCGTGAAGGCGATATCGTTGGTTTCCTCAAGGACCGGGATCGTCCCCGCGCCGTCGAAAGCGACATTGAACTTGCGCGGCAATCCGGTCAGCGAGCGGTCGTTGAGAATGTGAAAATGCCACTCACGCGCGAAGGGGCGCGTATCGATCAATTCCCGCGGATCGATCCCGGCGGTCGGGGTGCCGGTCACGTTGCGGATGTTGTCGGCACCGGAGCCGCGCGAACAAAGGCCGAGATCCTGAATCTCCTCGATCATCGCCACGGTGTCCCTGGGCGCGATCTCCCGGATCTGGATGTTGGCGCGCGTGGTGATGTGCGCGTATCCGCCGCCGTAGCGTTCCGCCAGATCGGCAAGTCCCGCGAACTGGTGATGCTTGAGGATGCCGTTGGGAATCCGCAGCCGGCACATGTAGGACGCCTGCGCCGGCGCGACATAGAACATCCCGAAATAGCGCCAGCGAAAATTGTCGGCGGGCGATGGCGGCGCGTCGTCACGGGCCTGCTGCTTCAGGCGCTCATAGGCATCGAACGGATGCCGTTCGCGCTTGAACTTCTCCGGATCGGACAGCTTCCTGCCCTCCCCCAGAGCGCGGTCCTGCGCTTTCAGGTGCTCGGCATCGGGGCCTGTCGGTTCGGCCGCGCCGGACCCGGCGTCGGCCTTGCCGCCGCTGAGCCCGGCGTTGCGCCCGACCCGCCCCACCTGAAGCCCCGACATGAATCCTTCGAGGTAGCGCTTCTGTTCGTCGCTGAAATCGTCCGACACCGTTTCGTGTTTCATTCGCTTTCGGTCAGTCTCTGTTCGATCATCGCCGCCGGCACCAAGCCGGCGCCCTGTCATTCAATCAATTTCCGTGCCAAGCGCGACGGGACGGCATTCCCGATCGGGATCAATCGCTTGCTGACGAAAGCGACACGCCGGAAGGACAAGGCCGGAACGCAGGCGCCGGGGACTTCAGCACACATGCATATTGTTTGCGCATTGCCCGATTCCGGCGCGGCGCTGCCTTATCGCGCGGCAAACAGCATGATCGACAGCACCGCAACGACGCAGGCCAATGCCAGCGACACGGTCTGCCAGAAGCGCACCGGATCGCGCTCAATCAACGGCACCGACGCCGGCCGATAGGCCGGATCGGGATGGCGAAGGTCGAACACGAAGGCCGACAGCGCTTCATAGCGGCCAGCCGGATCGGGATGCACCGCCTTTCGCAAGGCGCCGTCGACCCATGCGGGTATATCGCGATCCTCCCTTGCCGCAGGCCGGTACTTCAACTTCCGCTGTTGGCTGCGGGTATGCGCGCGCGCGCCGGCCGCGCCGAACGGCAGGCGGCCCGTCAGCATCTGATAGGCGATGACGCCGAGCGAATAGAGATCGGAGCGTTCCGACCCGCCCGACCCGAGGAAATATTCGGGCGCGGTATACTGCACCGTCCCAAGGATATCACCGGCGTCTCCGGGCACGGCTTCGGCCACGCCCGCCACCCGAACGGCGCCGAAATCGATGATCCTCGCCGTCCCGGTAGCATCGATCAGGATATTGTCCGGCCGCAAGTCCTGGTGCAGCATCTCCTTGCGGTGGAACGCGGTCAGGCCATCGGCCACCTGCTCGACGATCTTGCGGACGGTTTCGAGATCGGGACGCGGATTGTCGATCATCCACTGGGTCAGGGTCTGGCCGTCGACGAACTCCATGACGACATAGAGGGCGTTGCGCCGCCGCGACAGCGCCTTCGGCTTCAGCACATGCGGGCTGTCGATGCGGCGCGCGACCCATTCCTCCATCAGGAAGCGCCGGAGATAGGCGGCATCGCCGCGCAGGTCGATCGACGGCGTTTTCAGGACGGCGACCTCGCCTGACGCGATATCCGTCGCCAGATAGATATGGCTGCGGCTGCTGCCATGAATCTCCCGGACGATCCGATAGCCGTCGAATTCCGCCCGCGCCTCCAGCAATGGCGGCAGCGGCAGTTCGGCCGCGCGGAGAAAATCGCCCGCCTCCGCATCCGGCAACGCATCGACGCGGATGATCTGGACCGTGAGGTTGTCCGGGCTGCCGCGTTCGTAGGCAGCCTGCACGATTTCGCGGGCGGCGGCATCGAGGTCGGATGCATGCGCCGCGATGGTTTCCACCATCGCGCGCCGGGAAACATATTCGTAGACACCATCCGTCGCGAGCACGAACACATCGCCGGGATCGAGCGGCACGGCGCGATAGTCGATCTCGACCTGCGGATTGACGCCGAGTGCGCGGCCCAGATAGCTCTCGGCCGACGAGATCACCACGCGATGATCCTCGGTGAGTTGCTCGAGCGTGGTGCCCGCCACACGATAGACGCGGCAATCGCCGATATGAAAAATATGCGCGCCGGTCGATTTGAAAACGATCGCGCTCAGGGTGCAAACGTAACCCTTGTCGCTATCGTAAGGCGCGCGCCCCCGCCGGGTCTGGGCGTGCAGCCATGAATTGGTCGCGGCGATCACCCGCTGCGCCGAACTCTTCACCGTCCATGCTTCCGAGGTGCAGTAGTAGTCGGTCAGGAAACTCTTGACCGCCGACTCGGCGGCCACGCGGCTGACCTCGCTGCTGCTGATGCCGTCGGCGAGCACGACGGCGATCCCCTTCGTCACCGACAGCGGCGCGTCCGGGATCAGCGCGCCATGAAAATCCTGGTTGGTTTCCTTGCGCCCCTTGTCCGAGTGCTGGCCGATGGAGAGGCAGAGTTCGCGCGGCATGGAGGCTGTCACGTGGCAGGGAGCCCCACCTTAATGCGGTGAGGCTCCCGGTTCCAGATGCGATCAGGCGGCGCGCGGCGACACCGCATGCAGCTCGCGCTTCGGCGCGGTCTTCACATGGGTCGCGTAGAGCGTCAGGCCGGTGAAGGTCAGGCCGCCCACGAGGTTGCCGAGCGCGGTCGGGATTTCGTTCCAGATCAGATAGTCCATGACCGAGAACGGCGCGTGCAGCATCAGGCCGGCCGGGAACAGGAACATGTTCACCACCGAGTGCTCGAACACCATGTAGAAGAACAGCATGATCGGCATCCACATCGCGATCACCTTGCCGCTGACGGACGTCGAGACCATCGCGCCGACGACGCCGGTCGAGACCATCCAGTTGCACAGCATGCCGCGGATGAACAGCGTGGCCATGCCCGCCAAGCCATGCGACGCATAGCCGAGCGTGCGGCCTTCGCCGATGTTGCTGATGACGGTGCCGACCTTGTCGGGCCCCTGGGTGAAGCCGAAGGTGGTGACGAAGGCCATCATGAACGCCACCGTCAAGGCGCCCGCGAAGTTACCGACGAAGACCAGCCCCCAGTTGCGCAGCACGCCGCCGACGGTGACGCCGGGGCGCTTGGCGATCAACGCCAGCGGCGCCAGCACGAATACGCCGGTCAGGAGATCGAAACCGAGCAGGTAGAGCATGCAGAAGCCGATCGGGAACAGGACCGCCCCTGCCAGCGGCTGCCCGGTGTTGACGTTGATGGTGATCGCGAACCACGCCGCGAGGGCGAGGATCGCCCCCGCCATATAGGCGCGGATCACGGTGTCGCGCGTCGACATGAAGATTTTGGATTCGCCCGCGTCCACCATCTTGGTGACGAATTCCGAAGGGACGAGATAAGACATCGAAGCTCCTTTGAGATTGAGCGTCCGCCCGAGCCGGTTGGCGCAAGCAGGCCGCTCCCCCGTTGATCCAACGCGGAAGCCAGCCTTGCCCCAGCCTCCACGCAGGCGGCTTCGGCCCCTGGGTCTTCCTGGGCCTCCACTCGCCGGCAGGCCCGGACCGGGCCCAAACCATGCAGAGCAATCGCCGTGCCAGATGCTGCGGTGCAGCCTTGGCCACAGGGCCAGACCGGCCGAACGGCACCCCTCCGCGCCGGCGCGGCCGGGGACAACGGCATCGAGGAGCGTCGGAAAATGCAGGGATTATCGGCAGTTCGCCCGCGGCCCCACCCGCCTCCCGGGGATTCGGGCATCGGCGGAGGCCGCAACCGCCGCGAGCCGGCCAAGGTGCCTGTTTTACGGCAGACGGGTGCCTTGAAATAAGCAGCGATCAAGGCTAGCCATCCGGCTTTAGCCGGACCCCTCGATCCATGACCACGGCCAGCGCGCCCAAAATCAGCTTTGTCTCCCTGGGATGCCCCAAGGCCCTGGTGGATTCGGAGCGCATCATCACCCGCCTCCGCGCCGAGGGATACGAACTCGCGCGCAAGCACGACGGCGCCGACCTCGTCATCGTCAACACCTGCGGATTCCTCGACAGCGCCAAGCAGGAGTCGCTCGATGCCATCGGCCAGGCCATGGCGGAGAACGGCAAGGTCATCGTCACCGGCTGCATGGGCGCCGAGCCCGAGCAGATCGAACAGGCTTACCCGAACGTCCTGTCGATCACCGGACCGCAGCAATATGAGAGCGTGCTCGACGCGGTGCATCGGGCGAAGCCGCCGCTGCACAATCCGCATCTCGACCTGATCCCGCCACAAGGGGTCAAGCTGACGCCGCGCCACTATGCCTATCTGAAAATCTCGGAGGGCTGCAACAACCGCTGCACCTTCTGCATCATCCCGAAGCTGCGCGGCGATCTCGTGTCGCGTCCCGCCGCCGAGGTGCTGCGGGAGGCGGAGCAGCTGGTCGCCGCCGGCGTCAAGGAACTGCTGGTGGTGTCGCAGGACACCTCGGCCTACGGCGTCGACCTGAAATACGCGGCCAGCCCGTGGAAGGATCGCGAGGTGCGGGCGCGGTTTTTCGACCTCGCCCGCGAACTCGGCGAACTGGGCGCATGGGTCCGCCTGCAATACGTCTATCCCTATCCGCACGTCGATGAGGTGATCGGCCTGATGACGGACGGCAAAGTGCTGCCCTATCTCGACATCCCGTTCCAGCATGCAAGCCCCGAGGTGCTGAAACGCATGCGGCGGCCGGCCGCGCAGGACAGGACGCTGGCGCGCATCAAGACGTGGCGCGCGCAATGCCCCGACCTCACACTGCGCTCGACCTTCATCGTCGGCTTTCCCGGCGAGACCGAATCCGATTTCGCCTATCTGCTCGACTGGCTGGACGAGGCGGAAATCGATCGCGTCGGCTGCTTCAAATACGAGCCGGTCGCGGGCGCCACCTCCAACACGCTTGCCGATCCCGTGCCGGACGAGATCAAGGCCGAGCGCTGGAATGCGCTGATGGCGCGGCAGCGGAAGATTTCAGCGCGGCGCCTGAAGCGGAAGGTGGGCACGCGGCAGCAGGTCATTATCGACCAGGTCGGCCCGACCGTCGCCAAAGGCCGCTCGAAGGCCGATGCGCCCGAGATCGACGGCAGCGTCTATGTGTCGAGCCGCCGTCCGCTCAAGGTCGGCGAGATCGTCACGGCGAGGATCGAACGCACCGACGAATACGACCTGCACGGCAGCGTCTCGGGGTTTTGAGAGCACCCAAAAGCACGACGTCATGCGCGGACTTGATCCGCGCATCCATCTTTTCTCTGGAAAATGATGGATTGCCGGGTCCATAGGCGAGCGGAAGCGACGCCGTTCTTCAAACGGCTAGCCAGGCAATGACGCTTAGATCGGAACTACGGCTTCAGGATCGCCGCGCCGGTGGTCACCCGCCCCTCGAGATCGGTGTGCGCCCTGGCCGCGTCCTTCAGCGCATAGGCGCGGTTGATCGGCACATGCAGCTTGCCGCTGAGCACGGCGGAGAACAGCGTATCGGCACCCTCGATCAGTTCGGAGCGCTTGGCGACGTAGTCGTTCAGCTTGGGCCGGGTCGCGAACAGCGAACCGTGGTTGTTCAGTTCGGCCAGCGGGAACGGCGGCACCGGCCCGGACGCATTGCCGAAACTGACGAACAGGCCGCGCGGGCGAATGCATGACAGCGAACCCGGGAACGTCGATTTGCCGACGCCGTCATAGACGACGTCGCACAATTCGTTGCGGGTGATCTGCTTCACCCGGGCGACGAAATCTTCCTTCGAATAGTTGATGACCTGATCGCAGCCATTGGCGAGCGCGAGGTCGGCCTTGGCCGGCGAACCGACCGTGCCGATGACATGGGCGCCGAGCGCCTTCGCCCATTGGCATGCGATGAGCCCGATGCCGCCGGCCGCCGCGTGAATCAGCACCCGCGTTCCCGGCTCGACCTTGTAGGTCTTGTGCAGCAGGTACCAGACCGTCAGGCCCTTGAGCATCAGCACCGCGCCCTGCTCGTAGGTGATGTGGTCGGGCAGCTTCACCAGCCGGTCGGCGGCGATATTGCGCTCGGTCGCATAGGCTCCGAGGTTGGAATAGTAGGCGACGCGATCGCCGGGATGGAAATCCGTGACCCCGGGGCCGACCGACACCACCTCGCCCGCGCCCTCGTTGCCGGCCACGAAAGGCAGCGACGGCGCCTTGTAGAGCCCGGTGCGGAAATAGACATCGATGAAGTTGAGGCCGACCGCGTGCTGACGGATATGGACCTCGCCGGCCCCCGGCGGCGGCACGTCCACCGCCTCGTAGACCAGCGCTTCGGGGCCCCCCACCTGATGCACGCGAACCGCCTTGATCATCTCATGCCTCCCGAACTCGTTCGACATGATCGATAACCAAGGCCGCTGCCTTGTCAACTCGACAGCCGCGGGCCGGTCACGATGACTCGGAGCGATTGCGGCGCGCCATGATGTTGAAAGTCTCCACAGCCATCGAGAATGCGATCGCGAAATAGATGTAGCCGCGCGGGATGTGGAATTCGAGCCCGTCGGCCACCAGCGCGACGCCGATCAGCACCAGGAAGGCAAGCGCCAGCATCTTCGTGGTCGGATGCCTGGCCACGAAGCGCGCCACCGGCCCCGACGACACATACATCACGATGCAGGCGATGATGACCGCGGCGATCATGATTTCGAGATCCTTCGCCATGCCGATCGCGGTGATGATCGAGTCGATGGAGAATACAAGATCGACGATAATGATCTGAACGATGATCCAGAAGAACGCACCCGACTTCGGCTGCGCCGAGGCGTCGCCGCCGCCTTCCCGGGCCTCGACCTCGCCGTGGATCTCGTGCGTCGCCTTGGCGATCAGGAACACGCCGCCGCCGATCAGGATGATGTCCCGCCACGAGAAGTCCATGCCGAACACCGAGAATACCGGCTGTGTCAGGCCGATCAGCCACACCAGGATCGTCAGCAGGATGATGCGGAAGATCAGCGCCAGCGCCAGTCCGACCTGCCGGGCGTGCGTGGCCCGGGGTTCTGGAATCCGCGAAACCAGCACCGACAGAAAAATGACGTTGTCGATGCCAAGCACGATTTCCAGCGCCGTCAGGGTCAGAAGCGCGGCCCATGCCTCGGGCTGGGTGAGAAGTTCGATCATGTTTTCTTGGGCCTCATCAGGCGAATGAACGCATCGCCAAATACGATATACAGGCCGATCGCACACAATGCCGCAGTCACCGGCACGGGCACGCTGAAGTCATCGACCACGGCGGCGACCGCCAGCATCGCCCACACGGCCATCAGAACGAGATTCAATCGTCGCAGCCGCGTGACCCGCACCGGGTGGAGAACGCGGATCGGCACGAAGGTCAGGACGATCAGAAGCGCGATCGCGAGCGTCCCCCACAGCGGCGATGGCTTGAGCAGGAAGAGATAGAATGCCACCCCGTTCCAGAGCGCCGGAAATCCGCGAAAGTGATTGTCGTCGGTCTTCATGCGCCGGTCGGCGAAATACAGTGCGCTCGCCATGACGATCCCGACGCCCAGCACCGGCGCCGCGATCGGCAGGAGCAGTCCGCTGGCCGCGATCGCATAAGCCGGCACGAAGACATAGGTGACGTAGTCGACCACCAGATCCAGCGTATCGCCGGACAGGTCCGGTTGCAGGCGGCCGACATCCAGCCGCCGCGCCAGCGGACCGTCGATGCCGTCGACGATCAGCGCCGCGCCGAGCCAGGCGAACATCGCGGCCCAGTGCTCGCGGACCGCCTCCAGCAGCGCGACCAGCGCCAGCCCGACACCGAGCGCGGTCAGAAGATGGACACCAAAGGCGGCGAGGCGTGCCGATCGTGCCGTGGCCGGAAACCGGGTCTGGTTGAACTGATCCATTGGGTTCGCGCTTTTAGCAGGAATCGCAACACTCTGCATATCGGCGCTTTGCGGCCATCCGCCGCGCGTCCGGCGAATGGTGCCGATCTCCGATCTGCGGCTATCGGAAGGCTTGCATTTTCAAGGGCGAATACCGATTGTCCCAGGCATGAACGATCCGCTTTCCCATCCGCCGGGACATGACGTCGCGGTGATCGGCGGCGGCCCCGTCGGGCTTGCCACCGCCATCGCGCTCGCGCAGGACGGCGCTGCCGTCGCGCTGGTCGCGCCGCGCAAGCCCTACCCCGACAACCGGACCACCGCGCTTCTGAACGGCTCGATCGCGTTCCTGGAACGGATCGATGTCTGGGACCGCTGCCGCGACAAATCGGCCGCGCTGGAGACGATGCGGCTGGTGGACGACACCGGGCGGCTGATCCGGGCGCCGGAGGTGACGTTCGCCTGCGGGGAAATCGGGCTTGAAGCCTTCGGTTTCAATATCGAGAACCGCGACCTGGTGGCGGCGCTCGAAGCCCGCGCCGGCGCGTTGGACAAGCTGGCTCGCTATGATGCCGACGCCGAGACCGTCGAGATCGACGAGACGGATGTGACGGTCCGCACCGGCCAGGCGGGCACCGTCTCCGCGCGCCTCGCTGTCGGCGCCGACGGCCGGCAATCGATCTGCCGCGACGCCGCCGGCATCGAGGTCAAACGCCGCGCCCTCGATCAGGCCGCGCTGACCTTCAACATCGCCCATGCACGCCCGCATCATAACGCTTCGACCGAGTTTCACACGCCGGAGGGACCGTGCGTGTTCGTTCCCCTGCCCGGCGATCGCTCCAGCGTGGTGTGGGTCGGCTCGCCGGCCGAGTCGCGGCGGCGGATGGCGCTGAGCGACGACGACCTGTCGCGGGAGGCGGAGCGAGCGATGCACTCGATCCTCGGACGCGTGACCATCGCGCCGGGACGGCATCTGTTCCCGCTTGCCATCGAGCAACCGCGCCAGTTCGCGAAAAACCGGATCATGCTGGCGGGGGAAGCCGCGCATGTGCTGCCGCCGATCGGCGCGCAGGGCCTGAACATGGGATTGCGCGATGCCGCCGACATCGCCGCGATCGTAACCGACGTACTGTCACGCGGCGACGATCCGGGCGCCGAGCCGGCCGTGATGCGCTTCAACGCGGCGCGGCGCGGCGACATCACCAGCCGCACGCTGGCGATCCACCTGGCCAACCGCTCGCTGTTGAGCGATTTCATTCCGATGCAGGCCATGCGCGCCGCCGGGCTTCACCTGCTCAACGCGGTCGGGCCGCTGCGGCGCATCGCCATGCGCGAGGGGCTGGCGCCGCGCCTGAAGCCGCCGTCACGGGCCCGGAAGGCGATGTAGCCGGCCTTTTTATCCGCATCACGCCGGTCGGCGTGACCGTGGAGACGAAACTGCCGGCCGGCCACCGGCGCGGTGGCCGGGCCTTGCGACCTGCGTTACGGCAAATCCGGAACTCGACCGGAATCCGAGGCTTGCCGGCGGTTCCTTCGATCCTGCATTTGCACCAGCCCCTGCTGGCAGGAGGTACAAATGTTAGGACCGAACCACCCGTGGAGTGGATTTGACATTCGCGACCCATCTGGCTGCCTGCCCGACAACCGAATGTCAAATCCAAAACTCCACCAATATCTTATAATTGCTAGCGGTCCTTTGATTCTGACATTTGCAAAGATGCTCGCGGCAACGGGATGCAACTGTTAGAATCAAAGGACCACTAGCATCGGCCACAATCCTGGTCTATTCGACAAGTCATGGCAAAGATGCGGACCGCGAAATTTCAGATTGGCCAGATCGTCAAGCACCGGATCTTCTCGTTCCGGGGCGTGATATTCGATATCGACCCGGAATTTGCCAACACCGAGGAGTGGTGGCTGTCGATTCCGGAAGAAGTCCGGCCGCGCAAGGACCAGCCGTTCTACCACCTGCTGGCGGAAAATTCTGAAAGTGAATACGTCGCTTACGTTTCGGAGCAGAACCTGTTGCCGGACGATTCCGGGGAGCCGGTGCGGCATTCGCAGATCGCCGAGATTTTCGTGAAGGACAAGGCCGGCGGCTATCGCCCGCGCAATTCCTCACTCAACTGATCCGGCGCCTCGGCCCCCGCAGGCTGCCCCGGGGGCCGATCTCACCCAAAAAAGCGCCCCGTTCGGGGCGCTTTGGATTCAGGCGGAGATCACTTCTTTTTTTCCGCTGCCCCGTTCGCCGCCGGCTGCTGTGCTTCGAGCTTGGCGCGAGCCTCCGCCGCCCGCTTCTGCAGTTCCTGCTGCAGCTTCTTCTGGGTTTCCTCGAACACCTTCGGGTCGGTCGGCGGACCGTCATACGCCTTGGCGAACTCGGCCAGCGGCAACGGCAGCGTCAGCGGCGCGCCGTTGGAATTGATCGCCTGAACAATCAGATTCTGGCCTTTCTTCAAGTGCGAGATCATCTCGGGCGTGGCTTCATAATCCGACATGCAGCCGTTGGCGAAGCAGATCACATAGGGGCTCTGCTGCGGCGGGTTGTTGTCGATGATGATGCGCGTGCCGTGAACGAGCTGCATGCCGAGCGGCAGAGTGACGCGCAGGATCTTCTTGGTCTCGCCTTCCGGCTCGATGATGACGGCGGCGATCACCGGCTGGCCCGACTCGATGCGGCCGTCCTTGCCGGTGAAGCACACCTGCTTGGCTTTCGCATCCTGCCCCTTGAGGCAGAACTTGGTCCACGGCGCATAGATCAGCTGCACCTGCTGATCCGCCGGCTTCTGCTGTCCCGCAGCCGGTGCGTTCTTCTGGGCCGCCTTGCCCTTCGCCGCCGGCTGATTCTGGGCCTGGGCCGACGACAGGGGCAGCGCCGCTGCAAAAGCTGCGGCGGTCAGCGCGGCGAAAACCTGCGCGCGCGGCCGCGCCAGCGCGGCCATCTTGGGGAAACTCATTGCGGAAAACCCTTTCTGAATGGAAGCGCCCGAAACCGCAAAGGACGCCCGCACCTGACTGCTTGGCCGCTGTCTCCTCGCCAAATGAGGCAGTTGAGTGACGGGCCCGGCTGCCGATTTCAATTATCCGCCTTCAATACAACGGCGAGCGAAAAGATCAATGCCGACAATGCCCTTTGCCACCGGACCCGGGCCGAAGCATGGCCACTGTGTTAAATTTCGGCGATGAGCCGCAACGAATCACACCGGCCGCCGGCACGGCGCGCTCCCGGCGGCGTCCGGGGGGCCCTGGCCCGGCTGGCCGTGGCGGTCCTGCTTGCCGCCGGCGGCGCGACGGGCGCACCGACGGCGGAAGCCGCCGATTCCGGCTACGGCATCGCCATGCACGGCACCCCGGCCCTGCCCCCCGATTTCCAGCACATGCCCTACGCCAATCCGGATGCCCCGAAAGGCGGCCGGTTGGTGGAAGGATTGCCCGGCACCTTCGACAGCCTCAATCCCCTGATCGTGAAGGGCATCGCGGTGCAGCAAATCCGCGGCTATGTCATCGAAAGCCTGATGGCGCGCGGCAACGACGAACCGTTCACGCTCTACGGGCTGCTCGCCGACCGGATCCGAACCGACGACGCCAGATCCGAGGTGACCTTTCACCTCAACCCGAAGGCCCGGTTCTCGGACGGGAGGCCGGTCACCGTCGAGGACGTGCTGTTCTCCTGGCGGCTGCTGCGGGACAAGGGCCGCCCCAACCACCGCCTCTACTACGCCAAGGTGGCGACCGCGGAGGCGATCGACGGCCGCACCGTCCGCTTCCGCTTCTCGGATGGCGGCGACCGCGAACTGCCCCTGATCCTCGGCCTGATGCCGGTGCTGCCGAAGCATGCGGTCGATCCGGCCACATTCGAGGAAACCACCTTCGCGCCGCCGCTCGGCTCCGGGCCCTATCGCGTCACCAAGGTGAAGCCCGGCAGCAGCGTCACCCTCACCCGCGACCCGGACTATTGGGGGCGCGATCTGGCGGTCAATCGCGGCCTGTGGAACTTCGACCAGGTCCGGCTCGACTACTATCGCGATGCCAACAGCCAGTTCGAAGCCTTCCGGCGCGGCCTCTACGACTTCCGCGTCGAGAACGAGCCGCTGCGCTGGCACGACGGCTACGACTTTGCCGCCGCCCGCTCCGGCAAGGTGATCCGCGACGTGATCCGGCCGGGCGTACCGAATCCGTCGGAATTCCTGGTCTTCAACACCCGCCGCCCCGTCTTCGCCGATATCCGGGTTCGCGAGGCGCTGTCGCTGCTGTATGACTTCCAGTGGATCAACCGGAATTACTTTTTCAGCCTCTATAGCCGTTCGGCCGGGTTCTTCGCGGGGTCGGAGCTGTCGGCCTATGCACGGCCGGCGGATGCGCGCGAGCGCGCGCTGCTGGCCCCGTTCGCCGGCCACGTGCGCGAGGATGTGCTCGACGGCAGCTATCGCCTTCCCGTCAGCGATGGCTCGGGCCGCGACCGCGCCACGCTGCGCAGGGCCATCGCGCTGCTGAAGCAGGCCGGCTTCGAACTGAAAAACCGGGTGATGCAGCGGCACGACGACGGCACACCCCTCGCCTTCGAGATTCTCGTCACCACCCGCGATCAGGAGCGCATCGCGCTGGCCTATGCCGCCAGCCTGAAGCGCGCCGGGATCGCCGCCGGCGTTCGCGCCGTCGATGCCGTGCAGTTCGACCAGCGCCGCCTCGGCTTCGATTTCGACATGATCCAGAACCGCTGGGACCAGTCGCTATCGCCCGGCAACGAGCAATACTTCTACTGGGGCCGCGCCGCCGCCGGCAATCAGGGCACGCGCAACTACATGGGCGCCAGGGATCCCGCGATCGACGCGATGATCGATGCGCTGCTCCAGGCCCGTGAGCGTCCTGCCTTCGTCTCCGCCGTGCGGGCGCTCGACCGGGTGCTGATCTCGGGCTTCTATGCGATTCCCCTGTACAACATCCGCGAACAATGGATTGCCCGCTGGAATCGGGTAGAAAGACCCAAGGCCACGGCCCTGACAGGGTATCTGCCGGAGACTTGGTGGCGCAGGCCGCCCGATAGGTGATCGCGTGCTTCAGACCACCACATCGCCAACGCTCGATGGACTGTTCCGGCGCGTTCTCGCACGCCGGCCGGATGCGCTGGCGCTGGTCGATCCCGCCGACAAGGCCCGCATCACCGGCCAGCCGCCGCGGCAGTTGTCCTTCGCGCAGGCCGACCGGGCAATCGATGCGCTGGCGGCGCATTTCATCGCCGCCGGCCTGCCGCCGAATTCCGTGATCGCACTGCATCTGCCCAACACCATCGAATTCCCGCTGGCGGTGCTGGCCGCCCATCGCGCCGGCCTCGTGGTCGCGCTGCTGCCCCAGCTCTGGCGCCATGCCGACCTCACCGTCGCGCTCAACCGCATCGGCGCCCGCGCGATCGTCAGCCACGCCACCATCGACGGCGTCAGCCATGCCGATCTCGCCATGAATGCCGCGGTCGAGGCGTTCTCGATCCGCCATGTCTGCGGCTTCGGCGACAATCTCCCCGACGGAATGATTTCCCTCGATGAGGTGATCGCCCGCGGCGAGCGCCTGACCTTCGCCGCACCGCCGGATGCGCGCAACGCCGCGCTGATCTCGTTCGACGTCACGCCGTACGGGATGGTCGCCGTGCCCCGCACCCATCTCAACCTGATCGCCGGCGGCCTTGCGATCTTCCTCGAAAGCGGAATGCCGCAGGGCGCGCGCATGATGACGACGCAGACGCTGTCGTCGTTCGCCGGCATGGCATCCTCGCTGGTATGCTGGCTGCTCAGCGGCGGCAGCCTTGCCCTGCACCATCCTTTCGACGGCGATGTGCTCGAAACCCAGATCGCCGACCTGCAATGCGACACACTCGTCGTGCCCTCCGCGATGGCGATGCGGCTTGCCGAGGACGAACCGTCCCCGCAATTGCGCACGCTTCGCCATGTCGTCTGCCTGTGGCGCTCGCCCGAACAGACCGCGTCGAGCGCGGCATGGCCGGCCCGGCACATCGCCTTCACCGACGTCTACCTGTTCGGCGAGATCGGACTGTTCGGCGCCCGGCGCCCCGACGACACCGGGCTGCCGGCAGCAATCGTGCCGGGTCCGTTCAGCGCGCCGCGCGACGACACGCGCTCGCCGGTCGCCGGCGAGACGCTGCTGACGCCGGCCGGCACCCTTGCGCTGCGCGGCGCGATGGTGCCCGTTGCGGCCTATGCCGCGGCCGCGGCGGAGCACAGCTTGCGCGAGACCGATCCCGCGCCGAACCATGTCGATACCGGCTACGCCGCGCGCATCGACCGCGCGACCGGCGCGCTCTGCATCACCGCCCCCCCGAGCGGCATCATGGCGATCGGCGGCTACCGCTTCCTCGCCGACGACCTGCAGACCTGGGCGAAGCGGCTCGGCGAAGGCGCCATGCTGACGGCGCTGCCGGACCGGCTCAGCGGCCATCGCCTCGCGGGCCGTGCCGGCGACAACGCCCGTGCCCGCGCGGCATTGGCGGATCTCGGCCTCAATCCATTGATGGTCGAAGCATTCCGCGATTCCACGCCATCCGAATAAGCGAGCCCGGCCGATCGTCCGGACCAGG
>JAGRLZ010000039.1 GCA_020441545.1 Xanthobacteraceae bacterium
CAGGGGATCAGTTGCGGTCTTCCGGCAGCACCGGCAGCGGCAACACCTCGATGCCTTCCTCGACCAGCGACTTCGCCTCGTCCACTGAGGTTTCGCCGTAGATCGGCCGCTGCGCGATGTCGCCGTAATGCATCTTGCGCGCTTCCGACGGGAACTTTTCGCCGACATTGTCGGCGTGCTCGGCGACGTAATCGCGCAGCTCCTTCAGCTTGGTACGCAGTTCGCGCTCCTGCGCCATCATCAGCGTGCCGGACGCGGTCTCGCCGGTTGCCGCCGGCGTGGCGGGCGCATCATCAGGCACGCTTGCCCGGCCGCGCTTGCGGGTGCCGGCGAGGCGCGGCGCCATGATCGCCTTTTCGACCTTGTCGCAACCGCAACTCGGGCAGCTGACCAGCTTGCGCTTGCGCTGGGATTCGTAAGCCGACGAACTCTGGAACCAGCTTTCGAAACTGTGGCCTTTGGCGCAGCGCAGGTCGTATTTAATCATGCCGAGCCCCGCACCAGTTGCAGATGCTCCGGCGAGCACTGGGTGTCGCGCACGCTGAAGCGGCGGCCGTGCTGCAGCGACGGGATGCTCTTGCGCGCGGACTCCACCTTGGCGGGATCGACGCTCGCCAGCACCACGCCGACCTCGGTGCTGCCGTCGGCCAGCACGGTGCCCCATGGATCGACGATCAGCGAATGGCCGAACGTCTCGCGCTTGTTCTCGTGCAGCCCGGCCTGTGCCGCGGCGAATACGAAGCAGCCGTTCTCGATGGCGCGGGCGCGCAGCAGGGTGTGCCAGTGCGCCTCGCCGGTCTTCCGCGTGAAGGCCGACGGCACCGCCAGGAACACCGCGCCGCTTTCCGCCAGCGCGCGATACAGCGCGGGGAAGCGCACGTCATAGCAGATCGTCATGCCGAGCCGGCCCCACGGCAGGTCGGTGACGACGGCGGTCTCGCCGGGCTGGTAGTTGGCCGATTCGCGATAGCTCTCGCCATTGCCGAGATCGATATCGAACATGTGGATCTTGTCGTAGCTGGCAATCACCTCGCCGTCCGGCCCGATCAGGAACGAGCGGTTCACCGCGCGCTCCGGCGTGGCGCGCAGCGCCAGCGAGCCGATATGGAGATGAATCCGCAGTTCCTTCGCCAGCGCGCGATACGCCTTCAGCGAGAGATCGTCCTGCTCGTCCGCCAGGTGCTTGAACAGCTCGCGGCGGTTGAGCTGCATCATGTTGCTGACTTCCGGGGTCTGCACATATTGCGCGCCCCGGGCGGCCGCCTCGCGGATCAGCGCGGTCGCCTGTTCGAGGCTCGGCTCGGGCAGCAGGCCGGTGCGCATCTGCACCATGGCGGCAACGAAGGGCGATCCGGCGGTCATGAGGCGGCTCCTTCTCCGGCGAGCATCGCGTCGAGCTGGCCGGCGCGGTCGAGGGCATAGAGGTCGTCGCAGCCGCCGATATGCCGTCCGTCGATAAAAATCTGCGGGAACGTCGCGCCGAAACCGACGCGCCCGTACATTTCCTCGCGATGGGCCGGATCCTTGCCGGCATCGAACTCGACAAAGGCGGCGTTCTTGCGGGTCAGCAGAGAGCGGGCCGCGCTGCAATAGCCGCAGCCCGGACGGGTATAGATTTCGATGGCGGCGGCCATGGTCGGGTGCTCGCGTGAAACGGTGCCCAATTATATGGGGGCCGGTCAGGTGTCCACAACCCGGGCGAACACCAGCACGTCCACCTGCGATGCCCTGGCGCGCAGCAGCACGCGGGCGCAGGCATCGACGGTGGCGCCCGAGGTGAGCACGTCGTCGACCAGGACGATGCGCCGGCCCTGCACGTCGGCGGACCTGCCGGCCGGCACCGCGAAGGCGCCCTGCACGTTGCGAGCCCGCTCGCCGCGCGACAGGCCGATCTGCTGCTGCGTCTGTCGCACCCGGCACAGCACGTCGCGCGCGACCGCGACGCGGGAGCTTTGCGCGATCGCCCGCGCCAGCGCGCCGGCCTGGTTGTAGCGGCGGCCCCAGGCGCGGCGCCAGTGCAGCGGCACCGGCACCAGCATGTCGGCCTCCTGCAACAGTTCGCGGCCCGCGCGCGCCATCCAGCGGCCCATGGTCGGTGCCAGGTCGGTGCGGTCCTGGTATTTCAGGGCATGGACCAGGGTCTTCGCCACCTCGTCGTAGCGCACCGCGGCGCGGGCGCGCCTGTAGGCGGGCGGTGATGCGATCGCCTGCATCGACAGCGTGTCGGGGCCGGGATCATAGACGAAGGGGATGCCGAGGCGCGGGCAATAAGGCGGGGCGATGAAGCCGAGCCGGTTCCAGCAGGCGGCACAGACGCCTTCGCCGGCAACCGGCTCGCGGCAGGCCACGCACAATGTCGGCAGCGCGACGTCGCGCGCCGCGCGCGAGATCGCACTCACGATGTGGCCGCACGTGCGCCATGCGCCGCGCAGGCGGCGCGTGGCGGCGGCGGAGGGCGCGGCATCGCTCGACATGGGGTGAGGCTAATCCGGCGCGCGGCGGCGCTCAAGTCAGCCGGCGCGTTGCATGTCCATGCCATTGGGCGTACCACCGCGCCATGCCCGAACCCGCCTCCACGCCCGTGCTGTTCGACCGCGCGCTGCTCCGCGCGCGGCAGGCCCGCGCGGAACGGCTGGGGCCGGCGACGTTCCTGCGCGATCACGCGATCGCCGATGCCGCCGATCGGCTGGCGTCGGTCAATCGAAGCTTTGTCGATGCGGTCGACCTCGGCACGCCAGGCGATGCGTTGGGCGAGGCCGTGCGCGGCCGCGTCGCGTCGCTGACGCAGGTCGGGATCGCGCCGGATGACGGCGCGCCGCTGCCGCTTCCACCGGCGAGTGTCGATCTGGTGCTGTCGGTGCTGGCGCTGCAATTCGTCAACGACCTGCCCGGCGTGCTGGCCCAGGTGCGCCGGGCCTTGAGGCCGGACGGGCTGCTGCTCGCGGCGATGATCGGCGGCGATACGCTCACCGAACTGCGGCAGGCGTTCGCGGCGGCGGAAGCGGAGATCGAGGGCGGGGTGTCGCCACGGGTGTCGCCGTTCGCGGATGTGCGGGACGTCGGCGGGTTGCTCCAGCGGGCCGGCTTCGCGCTGCCGGTGGTCGATGTCGAGCGCCTGACGGTGCGCTACGACAATGCCTTCGCCTTGATGCAGGATTTGCGGCGCATGGGCGCGACCAACCTGCTGGTCGAGCGCCGCAAGGCGCCGACCCGCCGTGCCACCCTGCTGCGCATGGCGCAGGTCTATGGCGAGCGTTTCGCCGATGCCGATGGCCGCATCCGCGCCACCTTCGATATCGTCTGGCTGCTCGGCTGGGCGCCGCATGAAAGCCAGCCCAGGCCGCTGCGGCCGGGGTCGGCGAAGTTCAGCCTGGAGGCGGCGGTGAAGGGGCGGAAGCCTTAGTTTCTGTCATTCCGGGGCGTGAGCAGGGCGAGCGAACCCGGAATCGTCCTGGATCAAGCACGATTCCGGATCGGCGCGGTGCGCCGTCCGGAATGACGGCGCGGAGCGCAAGCCTCACATCAGCAAGCCTCACATCAACAAATCGATCAGCGGCGGGATCAGCGGGATGTCGGCGGGCGGCATCGGGTAGTCGCGCAGCTTGTTGGGCCGCACCCAGGCCAGCGCCTGTCCTTCCTTCGAGGCGACGGTGCCGTCCCAGCGCCGGCAGATGTAGAGCGGCATCAGGAGGTGGAAGCTGTCATAGGCGTGGCTGGCGAAGGTCAGCGGCGCGAGGCAGGCTTCCTTCACGTCGATGCCGAGCTCTTCATGGAGTTCGCGGATCAGCGCCGGTTCGGGCCGCTCGCCCGGCTCCAGCTTGCCGCCGGGAAATTCCCACAGGCCGGCGAGCTGCTTGCCTTGCGGGCGCTGCGCCAGCAGCACGCGGTTGTCGGCGTCGATCAGGGCGCAGGCGACGACGAGGGTGAGTTTCATGGCCTTCGTCATTCCGGGATGCGCCTCTTGGCGCGGGCCCGGAATCCATACGCCCGGCGGGGGTTGTGGATTCCGGGCTCGCCCGCGAAGACGCGAGCGCCCCGGAATGACGGTTGGGGATGCCGCACGATGATGCCCGTCACGACCGATAGTCGCCGTTGATGGCGACATAGTCCTTGGTGAGGTCGCAGGTCAGGACGCGGTCGCGGCCCTTGCCCAGGCCGAGCGCGACCTTGATGCGGATCACCGGATCCTTCATCGCCTTCGCCACCTCCTTTTCGTCGTAGGACGGATCGCGCGCGCCGTTCTTCGCCACCCGGATGCCGTTGAAGGCGATCGACAGCCTGTCGCGGTCGGCGGGCTCGCCGGCCTTGCCGACCGCCATCACCACGCGGCCCCAGTTGGCGTCCTCGCCGGCGATCGCGGTCTTCACCAGCGGCGAATTGGCGATCGACATCGCGATGCGCCGCGCCGACTTGTCCGAGGTCGCGCCCTCGACCGTGATCTCGACCAGCTTGCGGGCGCCTTCGCCGTCGCGCGCCACCTGTTCCGCCAGATCGGCGAGCACGCCGTGGAACGC
>JAGRLZ010000217.1 GCA_020441545.1 Xanthobacteraceae bacterium
CCGGCGATCTCGCCTTCCTCGACGCGTTGTGGCCCGCCATCGAGGCCGCATTGCGGTGGATCGACGGCCCCGGCGATCCGGACGGCGACGGTTTCGTCGAATACCGGCGCGCGACCGAGCAGGGGCTCGCCAACCAGGGCTGGAAGGATTCCTACGACGCCATCTTCCATGCCGACGGCCGGCTCGCCGAAGGCGATATCGCGCTCGCCGAGGTGCAGGGCTACGTCTTCGCCGCCAAGCGGCTGGCCGCGCGCTGCGCCTTGCGCCTCGGCCACGATCGGGCCGCCGATCGGCTCGCGAGCGAGGCCGGCGAACTGGCCCGGCGCTTCGAGGACGCGTTCTGGTGCGACGATCTCGGCCTCTATGCGCTGGCGCTCGACGGCGCCAAGCGGCCGTGCCGGGTGCGTACCTCGAATGCCGGCCAGTTGCTGTTCACCGGCATGGTCCGCGACGACCGCGCGCGCCTGGTCGCCGCCAACCTGATGCGGCCGGATTTCTTCTCCGGCTGGGGCATCCGCACCGTGGCGCAGGGCGAGGCGCGCTACAATCCGATGTCCTATCACGACGGATCGATCTGGCCGCACGACAACGCGCTGATCGCGCTCGGGCTCGGCCGCTACCGGCTCAAGCACGCGGTGGAGCAGCTCTTCAAGGGCCTGTTCGACGCCGCCAGCTACATGGAATTGCGGCGCCTTCCCGAGCTGTTCTGCGGCTTCAAGCGCGAGCGCCGGCGCGGTCCGACGCTGTATCCGGTGGCGTGCTCGCCGCAAGCCTGGGCCAGCGCCACGCCGTTCAGCCTGCTGGAGGCCGCGCTCGGCCTCGAACTCGACGCCGCGGCCGGCGAAATCCGTCTGCGCAATCCGCGGTTGCCCAGCTTCCTCAACGAGGTGATCCTTCGTGACGTTCAAGTCGGCGATGCGAGCGCCGACCTGCGCGTCGGCCGTCACGGCGACGACGTCGCGCTGGAAGTGATGCGGACGCGCGGCAGGATTTCCGTGTCGATCGTCTTGCAGCACTGAGCTGCGGTGGCATGACACGGCGGGCTCGTCGAAGGAACCTCGGGATCGATACACGGGAGTCAGGAGACCACATGCGTCGAACCATGGTTCTCACATCGCTCGTCGCGGCGGTCGTGCTGTTCGCGGCGTCTTCAATTGCGGCGTCGGCATCGCCTCCTGCCGAGGCACAACAGCCGCCGCCAGCCGCGAAGCCCGCGCCTACCGCCGAGAAAGATACGCCCCCGTCGGTCACCATCATCGGCGCCAGGGAAGCCCACGCCGTGCTCGGGCGCGACGTGCGCAGCGCCAATGGCGGGAACATGGGACGCATCGTCGATATCATCGTCGACAAGGGCGGCGCCGTGCGCGCGGCGGTCATCGACTTCGGCGGATTCCTCGGTGTCGGCAGCCGCAAGATCGTCGTCGACTGGACGGCGCTGCATTTCGGCGCCGTCAACAGCAAGAACGACAGCATCACGCTCGAACTGACGCGCGAGCAGGTCAAGGCCGCGCCGGAATATGCGGAAGGCAAGCCGATCGTGGTGCTCGGCGCGGCCGGCAAGCTGAAGCCGCTTGGTTTCGTCCCCTGAACCGTGGAGCATGGCTCTGTCACGGCACCTGTCCCGGCAGCCGCCGGATCGCGCCGACCGCGCCGATGTCGCGCCGAAGGCGGACGGTCCGGCCCCCGCATCTCCGCCCGGTGCGCCCGGCGCCGGCGACGCGGACCGTCATGGGCCGTCGCCGGCGAGCCAGCGCGGCCTCGACTGGTTCATCTTCTTCCTCGCCGATGTGCAGACCGGATTCGGCCCCTTCATCGCGGTCTATCTGACGACGCAGAAATGGACCCAGGTCGAGATCGGCTGGGTGCTGTCGGTCGGCAGCGTCATCGGGCTGCTCGGTCAGATGCCGGGCGGCGCCATCGTCGATGCCGCGCGCTCGGAGCGGCTGGTGGCGGGACTGGGCGTTTCGGTGGTCGGCTTCAGCGCGCTCGGCTATGCCGCCTGGCCGATCCTTCCTGTGGTGATGGCGGCCGCGATATGTCATGCGGCGGCCAGTTGCGTGCTCGGTCCGTCGATCGCGGCAATCAGTCTCGGCCTGGTCGGGCCGCGCGGCATCGGCGAGCGGCTGGGGCGGAACGCCCGCTTTGCCTCGCTCGGCAACGGTTCGGCGGCGGGACTGATGGGCCTGATCGGCTCGGCGATCTCGAGCCGCGCCGTCTTCGTCGTGACGTTCCTGCTGGCGATCCCGA
>JAGRLZ010000218.1 GCA_020441545.1 Xanthobacteraceae bacterium
GTTCGCGTCAGCCGTGGCGTGCGTTCCCCATCGTGAATGGCGAGGCGCGAACCGGGAGTGCCGGCGTGCCGGTGCTGAACCCGGCCGATCCGCAAGACCATGTCGGCCGCGTTCGCGATGCCGATGCGCGCGACGTCGCCGATGCGCTTGCCGCCAGCGTCTCGGCCGCCCCCTTGTGGCAGGCCATGCCGCCGGCGCAGCGCGCCGACCGCCTGGCGCGTGCCGCCGACCTGATGGAACGACGGATGCCGGAGCTGCTCGGCCTCATCATCCGCGAGGCCGGGAAGACCTGCGCCAACGCGGTCGCCGAGGTCCGTGAGGCGGTGGATTTCCTGCGCTATTATGGCGCCCAGGCGCGGCGTGACCTGGCCGAGGGCAATCATCGGGCGCTCGGTCCCGTGGCCTGCATCAGCCCGTGGAATTTCCCGCTCGCCATCTTCACCGGCCAGGTGGCGGCGGCGCTGGCGGCCGGCAATACCGTGCTGGCCAAGCCGGCCGAGCAGACGCCCCTGATCGCCGCGGAAGCCGTGCGCCTCCTGCACGAGGCCGGCATTCCGCCCGGCGCGCTGCAACTCCTGCCGGGGCGCGGCGAAGTGGTCGGATCGGCGCTGGTCAGGGACGCCCGCATCCGCGGCGTCGTGTTCACCGGCTCGACCCAGGTCGCGCGCATCCTGCAGCGCGATCTGGCCGGCCGTCTCGACGACCATCACCGTCCGCTGCCTCTGATCGCCGAGACCGGCGGCCAGAACGCCATGATCGTCGATTCATCGGCGCTGGTCGAGCAGGTGGTCGCCGACGTGATCGTCTCCGCGTTCGACAGCGCCGGCCAGCGCTGTTCGGCGCTGCGCGTGCTGTGCGTCCAGGAGGACATCGCAGACCGGGTGCTCGCGATGCTGCTTGGCGCCATGCGCGAATTGCGCGTCGCCGGGCCCGACCGGCTGGCGACCGATGTCGGCCCGGTGATCGACGCGGAGGCGAAGGACGGCATCGAGAGGCACATCGCGGCGATGCGCGCCAAGGGGCGCCGCGTGCATCAGCCCGGCGAAGCGAGCAGCCAATCCGGCACCTTCGTGATGCCGACGGTGATCGAGCTGGACAGCCTCGGCGAACTCGACCGCGAGATATTCGGGCCGGTGCTGCATGTCGTTCGCTATCGACGGGACGACCTGCCGGCCGTCGTTGAAGCGATCGACGCCACCGGCTACGGCCTGACGCTCGGTGTCCACAGCCGCATCGATGAGACCATCGAATTCGTCACCGCGCGCGCCCGCGCCGGCAACCAGTATGTCAACCGCAACATGGTTGGCGCGGTCGTCGGCGTGCAACCATTTGGCGGCGACGGCCTGTCGGGCACCGGCCCCAAGGCCGGCGGGCCGCTCTATCTGCGCCGGCTGCTGTCCCGGGGGCCTGCCGTGGATCTGCCTGGGCAGGCAAGCGGCCGGGACGATGGCCGCGCCGCCTTGCGTTCGCTGTGCCGCTGGTTGGAAGCCGACGGCCGGGCAGGCGACCTGGTCACGGCTTGCGAGCGGCTGGGATCGATCGCATTGGCGGGAACGGTGCTGACGCTGCCGGGCCCGACCGGCGAGCGCAACACCTACACGCTGCTGCCGCGCGAAGCCGTCCTCTGTGTCGCCGACGCGAGCGACGACCTCCTGTTCCAGCTGGCCGCGGTTCTCGCCACCGATGGCCGGGCGGTCTGGATCGATGCGCCGCGGTGGCGGCAGCTCGCCGACCGCCTGCCGGCCGATGTCCGCCAACGCATCGACCTCGTGGCCGATCCCGGGCGCGCCCGCCTCGATGCCCTGCTGATCCATGGCGAACCGGACCGGATCGCCGAAGCCGGCCGCCAGCTGGCGCGGCGCGAGGGGCCGATCGTCGGCATGCTGGCCTGCGCCCCCGGCCAGCGCGTGATCGAAGCGTCCGATCTGGCACGCCTTTGCGTCGAGCGCGCGCTGTCGGTGAACACGGCCGCGGCCGGGGGCAATGCCAGCCTGATGACGATCGGCTGAACGGCGCGGGGATGTGTGGCGATCCCGGCCATCGGGCCTTCGGATATGGACAACCGCCGATTGTTGGAGGACAACAGGCTGGCGGACGGGGAATGGCGGGCACCCTGGCAACGGCCTGCGGCCCCCCCCTGCCGCAGATGGCGACGAGGTCGCGGATCGATATCGGCAGTCCGGTATTGGTGATCCGGCATTGGCAATCCGGCATTGGTCGTCCGACTCGGGTAGTCCCTCTCGGGCAATCCGGTTTGGACAAGACGATCCGGGCGGTCCCGACCTGATTGGACGTGCAATGTTCAGAAGAACCGGAGGCCATCCGGAGGTGGCGACCAGGTTGACGGTGCTGTGCGAGCACCCGTTCTTCCGCGAACTCGACGGTGCGGCGCTCGACCAGCTGTGCCGCTATGCGACGACGCGCAAGTTCAAGCGCGGAACGACCATTTTCGCCAAGGGCGACCCCGGCGACCGGCTGTTCGCGGTCGCGAGCGGCTCGGTGAAGATGAGCACGTCGTCATTCGAGGGGCGCAACGCGATCCTCAACATCATCGGCAAGGGCGAGATCTTCGGCGAGATCGCCCTGCTCGACGGGCGGCCGCGAACCACGGACGCCATCGCCCACACCAATTGCGAGCTTGCCATCCTCGAGCGCCGCGACTTCCTTCCCTTCATCAGAAGCCAGCCGCTGCTTGCGATGAAGTTCGTCGAACTGCTCTGCATGCGGCTGCGCCGCACCAGCGAGCAGATCGAGCACATTATCCTGCAGGACCTGTCGGGCCGGCTGGCCGGTGCGCTGCTCGGCCTCGCCGATCGCCGGCAACCCGATGCCGTCAGCCGCTCGATCGCCATCACCCAGCAGGAACTCGGCGAGATGGTCGGCATGACGCGGGAGAGCATCAACAAGCAGTTGCGGGAGTGGGCGGAGCGCAAGTGGGTGCGGCTGGAGCACGGCGGAATTCTGCTGCTCGATGCGAAAGCGCTGGCGAACGTGGCCGAGACCGGCCGTGCCGACGATTCCTGGAACGTCCACCCCAATACCTGACCGGATGGCGGCGCCCCGCGTTAAGATTTAATTCAATGGCCGCGCATCGCAGCCGCGCTGTCCGCGACCGCTACGACAGCGGCGACGAAAAGTAGCTCGGCACGAAATTGACCCGGCGGACCGGCCGCTTCAGGATATATTCGGCGGCGGCCGCGAAGTCATCCGCGTGACCTGCCTCGATTTCCGCGGCGCAGCGTTCGTTGGATACGAAGACGCAGAGGATATCCTCGTTCATTTCGGCGACCTTCATGCCAAGGCACAGGCGGTCGTATTCCCAGGCACCGAGCAGATTGTTGAGCATGGCTTCGATCCCGAGTTGTTGTTCGTGTGTTGGTTGCATCCCGTTCCTCCGGATGATCCACCATACGAACCGGCGTCGGGCCGTCTGTGAAACGCTTCACACATGGAAACCCGCGGAGTGCTAGATTCCGCTCGCGGCGCGGGATTTCGCCCGCGGCCATGAACTTTTGCCGTGGTGCCACGGACCATATTCGAGGAGCATGTCGAATTGATCCGGAGCACCGGCCAGCGAGGTTTTCGATGAGCTGGACCCACCTGTCCCGGGGGCTGAACCGCGAGGTCGCATGGCGCGACCGGCCGCCGGCGGCGTCATGCGCATTCGGAATCCGGCCATGAGCATCGACGCCCCACAGCTTGCCCCCGGTGTCCGCGCCGGCCCATCCGATGCAAGGCCGGACGTGACCGCCAGCCCCACGGCGATCGGCGGCTTCCTGCGGTCGGTTCGACGTTTGCTGCAGATCGTCAGGTACCGCGCCACCTGCCATATCTTCTCGCATCCCGGGCTGCTCAAGGCCGCCTTCGCCGTGCTGCGCGTGGTGCGCCCGGTCACGATCGTCGGCCGGCTCGCCGTCGTCACCAGGGCCGCCGATATCCGCGACGTGCTGGAACGCTTCGACGACTTCATCACCGGCGATGTCATCGAGCCCGGAACGCCGTGGGGATCGTTCCTCATGACGATCGATTGGCGCGAGCAGCACCAATGCGAGCGGGGGATGCTGGAAAGCGTGGTTCGGCCCGCGGCCGACATGGCCGCCATCCGCGCCATCGCCGCCGGGGTCTGCCGGTCGCGCATTGCCGCGCTGGCGCATTCGGGCCGGCTCGACGTGGTCGCCGATCTCGCCGAGCCGGTGATGGTCCGCATCTTCGCGGATTATATCGGCGTGCCTCCGCTGGATGGCAGCCCGTCGCGAATGGCGCGGGCGATGCGCAATCTGGCCGGAATCATCATGGTCAACCCGCCGCAGGGGTCGCAGGCCTGGCGCGA
>JAGRLZ010000219.1 GCA_020441545.1 Xanthobacteraceae bacterium
CCGCGTCGGGCTGCTCGACCATCATCATGTGGCCGGCGCCGCGCAGCACCACGGTGCGCGACTGCGGCAGCGCCGCCGCCAGCGCCTTGCCGGCCTTCAGCGGCGTCATCATGTCGCGCTCGCCGAGAATCAGCGTCACCGGCGCCTTCACCCCGGCGGCGACCTCGGCGGCGTCGCCATAGGCGTTGCAGGCATTGAGGTCGGCATGCAGCACGCCGTCGGCGGTGGCCTCCAGCACCCGCTGGGCGCTGCCATGCAGCCACAGGCCGGGCGAAGGGCAGCCGCCGAGCTCGGCACGGAAGCCGAGGCCCCAGATCGACACCATGTCGATCGCGGCGTGGTCGTTGGCCTGCGCATTGGCGAGCAGCTCGGGGCCGACCGTCATGGTCGCGGCGGTGCCGAGCAGGCTGACCCGGCTGACGCGATCCGGATAGCGTGACGCGGTATCCAGCGCGATCAGCGAGCCCATCGAGTGCCCGATCAGCCAGGCCTGCTTTGCGCCCACCGCATCGAGCAGCGCGACGATCCAGTCGGCCATCGCGGGAATGCCGGTGAGCGCCTCGCCCTTGGAGCGGCCGTGGCCGGGCAGGTCCGGCGCGAGAAGGGCATAGCCGTGATGGGCGAACCAGCGGCTTTGCAGCAACCAGGTGGAGCTGTCGAAACCGGCGCCGTGGATCATCACCACCGCGGGCAGGGTGGGATCGAAATCGCGGCCGCCGGTGGCGACGAAGGTGTCGTGTCCGTTGACGGAAATCTGCATCGTTCAAGCCTTCTGAGAGGCGCGCAGCGCCTGGCCGAGATCGTCGAGAATATCCTGCGCGGCCTCGATGCCGACCGACAGCCGCACCAGTTCCTCGCCGATGCCGGCGACCTTGAGCTGCTCGGCATCCATCTGCTGGTGCGTGGTGCTGGCGGGATGGATCACCAGCGTCTTGGCGTCGCCGACATTGGCGAGATGGCTGATGAGGCGCAGCGACTCGATGAACTTCCTGCCGGCGGCGCGGCCGCCCTTGATGCCGAAGCTGATGATCGATCCGGCGCCGTTCGGCAGCAGCGTCCTGGCGAGTTCGTGGTCGGGATGGTCGGGCAGCGACGGATGCGTCACCCAGTCCACCGCCTTGTTGGCGGAGAGAAATTCCAGCACCGCGCGGGTGTTGGCGAGATGGCGGTCCATCCGCGGGCCGAGCGTCTCGACGCCTTGCAGGATCTGGAATGCATTGGTCGGCGACATGCAGGCGCCGAAGTCGCGCAGGCCCTCGGTGCGCGCGCGCATGATGAAGGCGGCGCGGCCGAACTGCTCGTCGAACACGATGCCGTGGTAGCCGGCATAGGGTTCGGTCAGTTGCGGAAACTTGCCCGAGGCACGCCAGTCGAAGCGGCCGCCGTCAACCACCACGCCGCCGATGGCGATGCCGTGGCCGCCGATCCATTTGGTTGCCGAATTCATCACGATGTCGGCGCCGAGGTCGATCGGCCGGCTCAGATAGGGCGTGGCGAAGGTGTTGTCGATCAGGAGCGGAATGCCGGCGTCATGCGCGATGGCCGCGACCTTCGGAATGTCGAGCACTTCGAGGCCCGGGTTGCCGATGGTCTCGCCGATCACCAGCCGGGTGTTCGGCCGGATGGCGGCGCGGAAGCCGTCGAGGTCGCGCGGCTTGACGAACGTGGTGGTGATGCCGAAGCGCGGCAGCGTGTGCGTCAGCAGGTTGATCGAGCCGCCATAGAGCGAGGCCGACGCGACGATGTGATCGCCGGCATTCAGGATGGTGGCGATGGCGAGATGCAGCGCGGCCATGCCGCTTGCGGTGCACACCGCGCCGACGCCGTTCTCCAGCGCGGCAAGCCGCTCCTCCAGCACCGCGACGGTGGGATTGGAAATGCGGGAGTAGAGATGCCCCGAGCGCTCCAGGTTGAACAGCGCGGCGGCGTGGTCGGTGTCCTGGAACAGGAACGAGGTGGTCTGGTAGATCGGCACCGCGCGCGATCCGGTCTGCGGATCGGGATGATGGCCGGCGTAGAGGCTGAGCGTCTCGAAGGCAGGTGGCTTGGGTGCGGGCATGTGAACTCGTGGCGCGAATGGCAACAGGCGATGCGGATAGGCTGTCCTGGATATGCCACAGATCGCGGCCGCTTGTCAGGGGCATTGTGCCCCGGCGTTTGCTGCCGCAGGCGGGCCGGGCCGGCCGCCCCAAGTCAGTCGCTCCAAGTCAGTCGCCCCAAGTCAGTCGCTCCAAGTCAGTCGCCTTTGGTCAGCCGCCTCGAGTCAGTCGCCTTGGCCCGGTTTCGGCGAAAAGAACTGCGCCAGCTTGTCCTTGACGCCGTCGAAGGCTTTGGCGTCCGCCGGCGGCTCGCGCTTCACGGTGATGTTCGGCCACTGCTGCGCGTATTCGGCGTTGAGGGCCAGCCAGCTTTCGAGGCCCGGCGAGGTGTCGGGGACAATGGCTTCGGCCGGACATTCGGGCTCGCAGACGCCGCAGTCGATGCATTCATCCGGGTGGATGACCAGCATGTTCTCGCCTTCGTAGAAGCAGTCGACCGGACAGACCTCGACGCAGTCCATGTACTTGCACTTGATGCAGTTGTCGGTGACGACAAATGTCATTCGGACTTTCAGCCTTTCAGGAGGTTCGCAAGCCTCAACAGGACCACGGTGCGCGTCACGCGATGAACGCCACGACGCAGACGCCGGCAACGGTCCATACCAGCGAGTTGACCAGCATCCGGATCAGGTCGCTGTATTCCGATTGCGGCAGGCCGAACGCCTGACAGACCAGGTTGCCGGGAAGCAGAAACGGCCAGGCAAGTACCGCGCCGAAAGAAGAGGCGCCCGTCATCGCGGTAATTCTCCTTATGTCGATGGCGGCATTCTAGGAGCACGGCACCCTAAAAGCAATATTAAATATATATCTTTATCGATCGCGCCCGATCATGGCCGGCATTCCGGGCCGGCGGGCGCATGATGGAACTTCGGCGGGGCGAGCCGGTTTTCGTTCCGACAGGTCCGGGTCGCCGGAGGTCCGGGCGTGCCATTGTTCTCGAAGCCGTCCCTCTCGCATCGGACACGGGCCGTGGCCAACGCTCCCCTCGCCAGATACCGAAGCAAGCGCGACTTCGCCAGGACCGGCGAACCGCGCGGCGACGATGCGGTGCCGCCGTCGCAGCGCTACCGCTTCGTCATCCAGAAGCACGCCGCGACCCGGCTGCATTACGATCTCCGCCTCGAACTGGACGGCGTCTTCAAGTCGTGGGCGGTGACGCGGGGGCCGTCGCTCGATCCGGCCGACAAGCGGCTCGCGGTCGAGGTGGAGGATCATCCGCTCGCTTACGGCGACTTCGAAGGCATCATCCCCAGGGGCCAGTATGGCGGCGGCACGGTGCAGCTCTGGGACCGCGGCTACTGGTCCGCCGACGATCCCGAGGCGGGACTTCGGGAGGGCGATCTCAGGTTCACGCTCGACGGCGAGCGGCTGCGCGGCGAATGGGTGCTGGTGCGGATGCGTCGCGGCAAGACCGGGAGCAAGACCGGCGACAAGCGCACCAACTGGCTGCTCATCAAGTATCGCGATCAATATGCCCGCGAGGGCGAGGACAACGATATCCTGGACGAGGACCGTTCGGTCGCCTCAGGGAGGACCATGGCGCAGATCGCCGAAGGCAAGGGCCCCGCGCCAAAGCCCTTCATGCTGGCGAAGCGGCCGCGCATCAAGGCGGCGGCGGTGAGGAATGCCGACGCTGGCCTGGCCGTCGAATCCGCTAGTAGTGTCATCATGGGCGTCGTTATCTCGCATCCCGACAAGGCGATGTGGCCGGACGGCGGCGACGGCGCGCCGGTGACCAAGCTCGATCTCGCGCGCTATCTGGAGATGGTCGGCGACCGGATGCTGCCGCATATCGCCGGGCGTCCATGCTCGATCGTCCGTGCGCCGGACGGAATCGACGGCGAGACATTTTTCCAGCGCCATGCCATGGCGGGCACCTCGAACCTGATCGAACTGGTGAAGATCGCCGGCGACCGCAAGCCCTACCTGCGGATCGACCGGGTCGAGGGACTGGCGGCGGTGGCGCAGATCGGCGGGCTCGAACTGCATCCATGGAATTGCGCG
>JAGRLZ010000040.1 GCA_020441545.1 Xanthobacteraceae bacterium
AAGACCAGCAAGGTCATCGCCGTGGTCGAGGCCGGCGGCAAGCTCTACAGCACGTCCAAGGAAGTCAAGGTAACCGTCGGCGGCTGCGGCGGCTGAGCCGGCGGTTTGTTCAACGCGGTTTTCGTCGCGACCCGGGCCACCCGCTCTCGTGAAACCGCATGGTAAGGAATTCTCTCATGGCTTCGACAATCCGCGTTCGCGCCAGGTCCAGCGGCGACACCACCGAGGTCCAGGCGCTGATCCAGCACCCGATGGACTCCGGTTTCGTCAAGAACTCCAAGGGGCAGCTGATCCCGCCGCATTTCATCCAGGAAGTGGTCTTCGAGCACGGCGGCAAGAAGATCTTCGTCGCCGACTGGGGCCCCGCGGTCTCCAAGGATCCCTATCTGAAGTTCGCCTTCAAGGGGGGCAAGAAGGGCGACGACCTCAAGATCAGCTGGACCGACAACAAGGGCGCCAGCGATCAGCTGACGGCCAAGATTCAGTAGCGGCGACAGACGGAGCGGGGCTGATGATGCGATTTGTGAGCGGACTTGTCGGGACCAGACCTGTCGGGATCAGACTTGCCGTGACCGGACTTGCGACGGCCGCGCTGACGCTCGGCGCTGCGCAGATCGTCCAGGCATCCGAAGCGCCGAACCCGCCCGCCGACCTCAAGGCGTTCCAGGCGTTCTTCAAGGACAAGTTCCCCAAGCTGAAACGCGAGGACTTCGTCAACGGGCCCTATTCCATGGACGAAGGGCTTTATCGCCAGTGGAAGGAAAAGGAAGAATTCCCGCCTTACGAGTTCGCGCTCGACAAGGGCAAGGAACTGTTCGGGAAGCCGTTCAGGAACGGCAAGACCTTCGCCGACTGCTTCCCCAACAAGGGCATCGGCATCCGCCAGAACTATCCCTATTTCGACGAGAAGCAGGGCAAGGTGGTCACGCTCGAACTGGCGGTGAACCAGTGCCTGGAATCCAATGGCGAACAGCCCTACTCCTACGTCAAGGACGACATGGCCGCGGTGACCGCCTACATGGCCTTCACCTCGCGCGGCAAGCCGTTCGACATCAAGATTCCGAACGATCCGCGCGCGCTCGCCGCCTACAACAACGGCAAGCGGTTCTTCTACGCGCGGCGCGGCCAGCTCAATTTCTCCTGCGCCAGCTGCCACGTGCAGAGCCCGGGCGAGCGCATTCGCGCCGAGGTGCTGGCGCCGGCGCTCGGCATCCTCAACGCGATGCCGATCTATCGCTCGCAATGGGGCGGCATGGGCACCATCAGCCGCCGCTTCACCTCCTGCAACAGCCAGGTGCGCAGCGTGCCGCTGAAGCCGCAGGACGAGGAGTATCGCGATCTCGAATACTATCTCTCCTATGTCAGCAATGGCCTGCCGATCTCCGGCCCCGGCGCCCGCCCGTAACCGGACACTTGAGGAAGCCTCACATCATGCGCGCATTGATCCCGGCTCTCGTCGTCGCCTTCGTCGCCACCACCGTCGCGCCCGCGATCGCGGCCGGCGAGGCCGACTACAAGGCGGCCTATGCCGCGGCCGATACCGCCAACAAGGAAGCGGCCAGGCTGCGCAACCAGTGGACCACGGCGGTGAAGGCGCTCGCCGCGTCGAAGAAAGCCGCGGAAGCCGGCGATTTCGACAAGGCCGTGGCCAGCGCCAAACTGGCCGAGGAATTGTCCAAGGCATCGATCCATCAGTCGCACGAGCAGGCCACCGCCTGGAAGGATATGGAAATCCGCTGAGTCCGGCGTTCTGAAATTCGTCGGCTTTTCCGGCCGGGACCGGACGTTGTTTCGGTTGTCCATGTTTCGGTTATCCATGCCTGCGCGCTGACCGGCACCACGGTGTGGATACGCGCGGCGCGGACGGGACGAAATGCTTCGGACGCGACGTGTCGAACGCGATATTTGGAACGCGATATTTGGGACGAGCGCGGTTCATGTGCCCGTTCATACGCTCGGGAATCACGCATGCCGCTCCGCCGCCGCGATCTCCTCAAACTGACCGCCGCGACCGCCGTCGCAGGCGGCCTGCCGCGGCTCGATCGCGCCGCCGCCGCCGATGGCCCCGGCACCTACGACCTGGAGAAGTTCGGCAACGCCCGCATCCTGCACATGACGGATACGCACGCGCAGTTGCTTCCGGTGCTGTTCCGCGAGCCGAGCGTGAACATCGGCGTCGGGACCATGGCCGGCCAGCCGCCGCACCTGGTCGGCCGCGCCTTTCTCGATCACTTCCGGATCCGAACCGACAGCGCCGACGCCTATGCCTTCACCTGCTTCGATTTCGAGAAATCCGCGCCGCGCTTCGGCCGGCTCGGCGGCTTCGCGCATCTCAAGACCCTGATCGACCGGCTGCGCGGCGACGTCGGCGACGGCAACGCGATGCTGCTCGACGGCGGCGACCTCTGGCAGGGCTCCGGCCTCGCCAACGCCATGCGCGGCGCCGACATGGTGGAGGCCGCCAACCTGCTCGGCATCGAGGCGATGACCGGGCACTGGGAGTTCACCTACGGCGAGGAAACGCTGCGCGCCAATCTGGCGAAGTTCAAGGGCGCGTTCATCGCGCAGAACGTCTTCCTCACCGAGGAAGCCGCCTTCAATGACGCACCGGCCTTCGATGCCGGATCGGGCCGCGTGTTCAAGCCGTATATCATCAAGGAGATGGGCGGCCACCGCGTGGCGGTGATCGGCCAGGCGTTTCCGTATGTGCCGATCGCGCATCCCAGGCGCTTCACGCCGAACTGGACCTTCGGAATTCGCGACGACGAATTGCAGAAGCTGGTGCGGACGCTGCGCGACAACGAGAGGATCGACGCCGTCATCCTGCTGTCGCATAACGGCATGGACGTCGACCTCAGGCTTGCCGGCAAGGTCAGCGGCATCGACGTCATTCTCGGCGGCCACACCCATGACGCCATACCGCGGCCGATCCCGGTGACCAATGCCGGCGGCACCACGCTGGTGACCAATGCCGGGTCCAACGGCAAGTTTCTCGGCGTGCTCGATCTCGACCTCGCAAGGGGCCGGATCAGGGATCTGCGCTATCGGCTGCTGCCGGTCTATTCCGAGCTCCTGAAGCCGGATGCCGGGATGCTGGACCTGATCGACCGATTGCGCGCGCCGCACGCGGCCGGCTATGGCACGACCGTCGCTGTCGCGCCGCAACTGCTCTATCGCCGCGGCAACTTCAACGGCACCATGGACACGCTGCTGTGCGCGGCGCTGCGTCGCGAACTCGATGCCGAGATCGCGCTGTCCCCCGGCTTCCGCTGGGGCACAAGCGTGCTGCGGGGCCAGCCGATGACGATGGAGGACGTGCTTTCGGAAACCGCGACCACCTATTCGGAAGTCTATGCGCAGAGCATGACCGGCGAACAGATCAAGGCGGTCCTCGAAGACGTCTGCGACAACCTGTTCAATGCCGACCCTTACTATCAGCAGGGCGGCGACATGGTGCGGGTCGGCGGACTGGCCTATACCTGCGCGCCGGCCGCAAGCATGGGCAAGCGCATCTCCGGCCTGACGCTCGCCGACGGCCGCGCGCTGGAGGCCGGAAAGTCCTACAAGGTCGCCGGCTGGGCCTCCGTCAACCAGCAGGCGGGCGAGCCGGCGTGGGATCTGTTCGCCCGCTACCTGCGCAGCGGCGCGGCGCCGAAGATGACCGACACCGTCAGCCTGCGCGGCGTCGACGGCAATCCCGGAATCGCGACGCAAGGATGATGCCGATGCCAAAGATCAACCGGCGCATCATCGGGACCATTCTCGGTGCGGCGCTTGCCGTCTCGGCGGCGTTCGCGGCCGACGCGCAGACCCGGCCCGCGCCGCTGCCCGACAAGCCGTTCGCGGACCACCGCATCGTGCTGCAATTGTCGGATTCCGATCCCGGGAAGGAAAGCCTCGTCCTCAGCGTCGCCAACAACCTCCTCAAGGCTTACGATCCGGACCGCATCGCGGTCGAGGTCGTCGCCTTCGGTCCCGGCATCGACCTGCTGCGCACCGGCAACCCGAACCGGGTGCGGGTCGAAAGCCTGATCGCGCAAGGGGTGACGTTTGACGTCTGCGTCAACACGCTCGACACCATCGCGCGCGAAACCGGCAAGCGGCCGGAGGTCATTCCCGGCGCCATCCCCGTGCAGGTCGGCGTCGGGCAGATCCTGTCGCTGGTGGAGAACGGATTCACGCTGGTCCGGCCCTAGCCGGGCCGCTGGAGCGTTTTCGAGCGAAGTGGGGTCCGGTTCGCGTCAAGAAAACGCGTTAAAACAAAAATATAGAGCCCCGCTCCGATTTGATCGGAACGGAAATGGCTCTAGACTTCCTAAAGGCACCATTAAAGGCACCATTGGAGATATCGAGATGCGCCGCAGGATTTCCGGATTGGCCGTGGCGGTTCTGACCGCCTTGTCCCTGTCCACGGCGGCCTGTGCCGCGGATGCCAGGGTGCATCGGCTGGCCATTCAGGTCGACCAGAACGATCCCGCCGTGATGAATCTGGCGCTCAACAATGCCACCAACGTGATCCAGTATTATCGCGACAAGGGTGAGGAGGTCGAGGTCGATCTCGTCACCTACGGCCCCGGCCTGAACATGCTGCGCGCCGATACCTCGCCGGTGAAGGAGCGCATCAAGCATCTCAAGGATCTCGCCTTCCCGGGCAAGATCCAGTTCTCCGCCTGCGGCAACACCAAGAAGGGAATGGAGAAGAAGGAAGGCCATGCCATCTCCATCGTGCCCGAGGCGACCGTGGTGCCGTCCGGCGTGGTGCGGCTGATGACTCTGCAGGAACAGGGCTGGAGCTACGTGCGGCCATGACCCGCCGCGCCCGCGCCTGTCGCAGGCTGCTCGGCGTGTTTGCGATCGCGGCCGTCCATACCGCAGCGGCTGATGCCGCCGACGACGCCTTTGTCACTTATAAGTCGCTGACGCCGGAAGTCGCGCTTGAGGCGGCGCAGGCGGCAATGAAGACCTGCCGCGACCGCGGCTATCAGATCGCCGTCGCCGTGGTGGACCGCTCCGGCCAGCC
Source organism: Xanthobacteraceae bacterium (assembly GCA_020441545.1). Classification (GTDB taxonomy): domain Bacteria; phylum Pseudomonadota; class Alphaproteobacteria; order Rhizobiales; family Xanthobacteraceae; genus 62-47. The sequence goes on from JAGRLZ010000040.1 coordinate 5,021, forward strand.
GCAGGTTCTGCTGCGCGACCGCTTCGCCGGCCTGCCGGCGCCCGACACCGCGACGCGCAAGGCTTACACCGCGCTGAGCTTCCGCGCCTCGACAGCCGACCTCGCCAGGTCGATCCGCGACGGCCGGATGGATGCGGCGCTGGCGCGGCTGCCCAACGTCGCCATGCTCGGCGG
>JAGRLZ010000041.1 GCA_020441545.1 Xanthobacteraceae bacterium
GACCTGATGGTGTCGGCATGACATCGGCGATGCCGGAGCGGAGCGTCGATGCGATTGCTCCTCGCGCGAGCGCGATTCGGTGGCGGCCCATGGCGGACCCGCCGTCGACGCATCGAGGGACTGCGCCAGCCGCGCATTGATCCTTATATTAGCAAATGCTAAATGAGGCGTGCCGGTTTCCGCATCGGTCGCGGCCCGGTCCTCCCGCTCTGGTCTCCTGAAAGGGCTTCCCCTGCCATGATGTCAGTCGCGCAAGACGTGCTGGGGCTGGTCAGCGGTGCGCTGGTCGGCTTTTCGCTCGGCCTGGTCGGCGGCGGCGGATCGGTGCTCGCGGTGCCGCTGATGGTCTATGTGGTCGGCGTGCCGAGCGCGCATGTCGCCATCGGCACGAGTTCGGTGGCGGTCGCCGTCAACGCGGCCTTCAACCTGTCGGCCCATGCGCGCAACGGCAGCGTGAAATGGGCCTGCGCGCTGATCTTCGCCGCCGCCGGCATGGCCGGCGCCTTCATCGGCAGCCACTTCGGCAAGATGCTGGACGGCCAGCGCCTGCTGGCGCTGTTCGCGATCCTGATGCTGGCTATCGCCGCCGTGATGCTGCGGTCGCGGCGGCAGGGCGGCGCGGCCGACGTGAAGCTGAACTGGTCCAACTTTCCCGCGCTGGCGGGTTTCGGTCTCGGCGCCGGAATGCTGTCGGGGTTCTTCGGCATCGGCGGCGGGTTCCTGATCGTGCCGGCATTGATGATGGCGACCGGAATGCCGATCCTCAATGCCGTGAGCTCGTCGCTGGTGGCGGTCACGGCGTTCGGCGCGACCACGGCGGCCAGCTATGCCTGGTCCGGCCTGGTCGGGTGGAGGCTGGCGGGTATATTCATCGCCGGCGGCATTGTCGGCGGCCTTGCCGGCGTCCATGCGGCGCGCTATCTGGCCGGCCGGCGCGGCCTGCTGAACGTCGTCTTCGCCGCGATCATCATCTGCGTCGGCATCTCCATGCTGGCGCGCAGCACCGGCCTGATCTGAGCGGCAGGCTCGGGCGGTGGCAACGTTGGAAAATCGAGCGATGAACCCTCGTGCATTGCATCCGACCCTCGGACCGGCAGTCGACCGGCGGACCCTGCTTGGCGTGCTGATTGCCGGTGCCGCCGCCACGCGGTCGCACGCGGCCACCGACAACGTGCTGAACGAAGCCGCGGTGTTGCGCGATCCGGATATTCCGGCGGCGGGCAATCCCGAGGGCGACATCACCATCGTCGAATATTTCGACTATCAGTGTCCCTATTGCCGCAAGATCGAGCCGGAGCTGCAGCAGGTGGCGCAGGATGACGGCAAGGTGCGGCTGGTCTTCAAGAGCTGGCCGATCCTCGGTCCGGCCTCGGTCCATGCCGCGCGGCTGGTGCTGGCCTGCCGTTACCAGGACAAATACATGGCGGCGCACGATGCGCTGATCGCGGTGAATTCGCGACTGACGGAAAAGGTGACACGCGACACGCTGGCCAGGGCCGGCATCGACGTGGACCGCGCGATACGCGATCTCGACAGCCACGGCAGTGACATCGATGCGGTGCTGGCGCGCAACAAGGACCAGGCCGAGGCGTTCGGCTTTCGCGGCACGCCGTCCTTCATCGTCGGCAAATTCCGGGTGCCCGGAATCCTCACCATGGCGCAGTTCGAACGCGCGATCGCCGATGCGCGGGCAGCCGCGGCGGCCCGGAAGAAATAGCCGTAATCGGTCGGCGGTGGCGACAAGCCACGCTCCGGCGCTGACAGCTAGGTTGAGCTAAACAAGGCTTGGGCAAATAGGAGGCTTGGGCAAATAGGAGGCTTGGGCAAACAAGGAAGGCTCGGGCAAAAGCCGCCTCGGCGGGACCGATCTGACGGCCGGGGCTGGTGCGGGTGGAGGGACTCGAACCCCCATGCCTTTTGGGCAACGCATTTTGAGTGCGCCGCGTCTACCGGTTCCGCCACACCCGCTTCGCCAGACATGCCGCGGCCGGGCGCGGCGCGAAGACCTATAAGGCGGTGCCGGAGGCGAGGCAACCCGAAATCGGCCTGGCGCGGCCTGGCGTCGGCCCGTCACGCGATCAACGATTCTCCAGCGCCGCCAGCCGTTCTGCTTCGGCGATGTCTTCCGCGGTATTGGCGTTGAAGAACGGATCGAGCGGTACGGTCGGCCAGTTCGCGACCGCCGCATCGTGGCGCGCCACGAAGCCGCCGACCGCGTGTCGCCGCTCGACGGTCAGCGCGTGACGGAGATCGTGGCGCAGGTCCACCGGCCACAGCCCCACCACCGGATGGCGGCGCCCGCCGGACGCGGCAACGGCAATCCGCGCGTTGTGGCCGCTGCGTGCGGCGTGCAGGCGGGCCACCAGGTCGTGCGGCAGGAACGGGCAGTCGGCGGCCGCGCTCAGCATCCATTCGGTGCCGGGGCGATTGTCCGCTAGCCAGTCGAGGCCGGCGAGGATTCCCGCCAGCGGGCCGGGATAGCCGGGAAGGTCGTCGGCGATCACCGGCAATCCATGGGCCGCGAAGCGCGCCGGGTCGCCGTTGGCGTTCAGCAGCAGCCCGTCGCATTGCGGCGCGAGCCGCGCGACCACGCGCGACAGGATGCTGCGGCCGCCGATGGTTCTCATCGGCTTGTCGCCGCCGCCCATCCGTTCTGCCAGCCCGCCCGCGAGCAGCAGGCCGGGCGTCGGGGGCCGGTCGGGCGACATCGATGATCCTCCATCCGTCCTGCAATCGCCCCTTGCGACGCAGCGGCCGCGCAATGCTCCGGACATTCGCATTCCGCCCCGGCGGATGCACCTGCAAATGTCGCGATCGAACCCTCGCCGGCGGGAAGGCCCCGCGTCGGCGCCGGTGGCTGCGGCCCCGCGCGGAGATTGACGCGGCCCGATGCCCCGGCCATGGTCCGCGCATGACCGCGACCAAGCTCGATCTCACCGGATTGAAATGCCCGCTGCCGGCGCTGAAAACCCGCAAGGCGTTGCAGAAGCTGGGCACCGGGGAGCGGCTGGAGGTGCATTGCACCGATCCGATGGCGGCGATCGATATCCCGCATCTCGTCCAGCAGACCGGCGACCGGGTCGAATCGATGCGGCGCGCCGATTCCCTGATCGTATTCCTGATCGAGAAGGCCGGGTCACCCTCGGCGTCACCGGGGAGCCGGAAAGGTCAGGCGGCCGGCTGCGGCGGCCATGGCCGGTCCGGGCGGTAGAAGATGCCGAGCTTCAGGCTTTCGGCGATGCGCTCGGCCTTGACCTGGAAGGCGGCGCTGATCTCGTCGTCGAACAGTTCGCGACAGGTCTTGTGAAACAGCGCCAGCCAGCGCTCGAACAGTTCGGGCCTGATCCCCGGAAGCACCATGTGCTTGATGAGCGGATTGCCCTTGTAGCGGCCGGTGGTCAGCATCACCGACGACCAGAAGGCGTACATCTTGTCGAGATGGGGCTGCCAGTCGTCGATCGCGGCCTCGAAGATCGGCGCCAGTTCGTCGTCGGCCCGGACCTTCTCATAGAAGGAATCGACGAGCCGGCAGATATTGTCCTCGGAAATGTGATTCAGCTTTTCCATGCTATACATCATCGCGTTGCGCCGCCCTCCGCTTTTTTGGAGTGCTACGACGCTTCTTGCCTAAAAGCAATATATTATGTATATCTTTATCGTGGCAACGGCCCTTGGGCAAGGTTGCCGGCCGGCCCGGCGGGGCCGGTGCAGCAGGAGGACTCGCGTTGCGTCTCACGGCCTACACGGACTACGCGATGCGGGTGCTGATGTATCTGGCGCTCAAGCGGGACGGGCTTGCCACCATCTCGGAGATCGCGGCGAGCTATTCGATCTCGAAGAACCATCTGATGAAGGTGGTGCATCAGCTCGGTGTCGCCGGCTATGTCGAAACCGTGCGGGGGCGCGGCGGCGGCCTGCGGCTGGCGAAACCGATGGAGGCGATCGGGCTCGGCGAGGTTGTCCGCCGCACCGAGCCCGACATGGCGATCGTGTCCTGCTTCAAGCCGATCGAGGAGCCGTGCGCGATCCGGCCCTGCTGCGTGCTGAAGAATGCCTTCGGCAAGGCACGCGATGCGTTCCTCGATGTGCTCGACGGATACACCCTGAAGGATCTGGTCGAGCCGCGCAGCCGTCTCGCGCGCTTGCTCGACATCCGCGAGCCCGCGCCGCTGGCGCGCTGACCGGCGCCTTGGGGCTGATCCACTCTCCTAGAGGCTGATCCACTCTTGGGGTCCGATCCATTCACGTCGATTAGATTCCCGTTGAATCAGACCCGCCGTTTATCCCTTGTTTGCGCATGATCTTTTTGCGAGAGCCGGTTCCTGGCTTCGGGATCATGCTCTGATCCCGCAATCCTAGAGTCCTTATCCGTTCCGATTCTATCGGAACGGGGCTCTATATTCTTGCTTCTAGCGCGCTTTCTTTGCGCGAACCGATGCCCGCTTCGCGCGAAAGCGCTCTATCCCGAAACCTTGGCGGCTTCGGCCGCCTGCCGCCGCAGCCGCCGCATTTCCTCGAAATGCTTGGTGACGTCGCGCAGGATGGCCGCGGTGCCGTCCGGGCGGCCTTCGGCGTCGTGCAGGATCACGATGGTGAATTCCACGGAGATGCGGCCGCCGTCCTTGCGCAATCCCGGCACCGCCAGCAGGTCGGATTCGCCGTAGCGGCTGGTGCCGGTGGCCATGGTGTTGCGATAGCCGTCCCAATGCCGCGCCCGCAGGTTCTCGGGGATGATGATGTCGAGCGACTGGCCAAGCGCCTCGTCGTTCGAGAACCCGAAGATGCGGGTCGCGCCGGGATTCCAGAAGGTGATGAGTCCTTCGCGGTCGGTTGCGATGATGGCATCGGCGGCCGTGCCGAGGACGGCCTCGGCCAGGCCGGCGTGATGCGGCGGTGTGCTTTGCGGCGGGTTGGTCATGCTGTTGCCTTTCGTTTCTCCTCTGAGGACCATCGCACGGAATGGGGTCCGTTGCGATGCCGCCGGACTATCGTTTCACGAGATGCGCGGCAGGCGCGCGAATTGATGGAACGTCGGTGGCGAGGACAGCGTCCACTCCAGCGTCGTGGCGCCGCCGCCCCCACGGATTGCCGGCGGCCTTCCCCTTGCGCGTGAACGAATAGGCCATGCCGACGAAGAACACCACGAGTCCGGCGGCGCCGCGCTATCTGATTGTCAAAATCAAATACAGGTGTAGCCTTTCGGGAAAGGCCCGAGCCATTTCCGTTCCGATTCTATCGGAACGGGGCTCCATATTCTTGCTTCTAACGCGCTTGCTTCGCGCGAACTGGTACCCACTTCGCTCGAAAACGCTTTCGCTCGAAAACGCTCTCGGGACATTCTCCATGCGACCTCGTGCCGGTCGGCCGGAGCGGAGAATATCGGGAACCTTTCCGGCGCCGGGCCATCTGATGCGCTGAAGAGGGAGAGCCACGATGGATCAGGCGCAGCAGTTCCGGACCGATTTCAATGCGACCGCGCCGGACGACGCCGAGCTTGTCCGGCGGGCACTGGCGCGCGACGGCGCCGCCTGCCGGATGCTGATGAAGAAATACAATCAACGGCTTTACCGGCTGGCGCGGGGGATCGTCCGCAACGATGCCGAGGCCGAGGATGTCGTGCAGGAAGCCTATGTGCGGGCGTTCACCCATCTTGCGGATTTTCGCGGAGAGTCGTCGCTGGCGACCTGGCTGTCGCGCATCACCATCAACGAAGCGCTGGGGCGACTGCGGACACGGCGGCCGATGGTCGACCTCGAGACCGCCGAAGCGCAAGGCACTGTGGCCGAGATCATCCGGCTTCCCTTCGCATCGGCCGATGACCCGGAAAAGACCATGGCACAACGTCAACTCCTGCAGCTTGTCGAGCAGGCCACCGATCAGCTGCCGGAAGTCTATCGCGTGGTGTTCATCGCGCGCGTGATCGAAGGCTTGAGCGTCGAGGAAACCGCCGCGGCGCTCGATCTGAAAGCGGAGACGGTCAAGACCCGCCTGCACCGCGCCCGGCGGCTGGTCCGCGAGCAACTGGATCGGCAAATCGGTCCGGTGCTGATGGATGCCTTCCCGTTCGCCGGCCGCCGCTGCGAGCGGGTAACGGTGGCGGTGTTGCGACGGCTCGGCCTTCCCGAGTGAGCGCGCCGGCCCCTCCATTCCACCAGGAGACGATCCCCATGAGTTCGAATGTGCGAGCGCTCGAAAAGCGTGAGGCAGTATCGCTGGAGGACCGGCGGCCGAGCCGCGCCGAGGTCGAGGCGGCCGTGCGCACCATGATCCGGTGGACCGGCGACGATCCCGACCGCGAAGGCTTGCGGGAAACGCCGGCCCGAGTGACGCGCGCTTTCGAGGAATTCTTCGGCGGTTATGCGCAGGATCCTGCGGTGTTCCTGGCCCGGACCTTCGAGGAGGTCGGCGGCTACGACGAGATGATCCTGCTGCGCGGCGTTTGTTTCGAGAGCCACTGCGAGCACCACATGGCGCCGGTGATCGGGCGGGCCTGGGTCGGCTACGTGCCGAACGGGCGCGTGGTCGGCATCAGCAAGCTGGCGCGCGTGGTCGACGTGTTCGCCCGTCGCCTGCAGGTGCAGGAGACGATGACCGCGCAGATCGCCGATACCATCGATCGTATCCTGCAACCGAAGGGCGTTGCGGTGGTTATCAACGCCTCGCATCATTGCATGACGACGCGGGGCGTCCACAAGCCGGACGCCGACCTCGTCACCAGCCGGATGCTGGGATGCTTCCGCGACGATGCGCAGGTGCGGCAGGAATTCATGATGGCGGTGCAGTAGCCGCCGCCCCCAATGAGGGGTCAGCAAAGGAGCGGCCGATGTCGCAAGACCAGGACGGGCCGGCAGGCCCCGATCTCGCCCAGGGCATCACCATTGCCGATCTCAGGGACGGAAAGCTGGTCGGCCATGTCGGCGACCAGGCGGTGCTGCTGGTCAAGCTCGGCGCGGATATCTTCGCGGTCGACGCGCATTGCACTCACTATCACGGACCGCTGGTCGATGGCCTCGTCACCGATCACGCGATCCGTTGTCCATGGCACCATGCCTGCTTCGATCTCCGCACAGGCGAAGCGATCCGCGCGCCGGCGTTCGGTCCGCTCGCGCGGTGGCGGGTGGAGCGCGACGGCAACCGCGTTGTCGTCCGTGAAAAGATCCGGGCGGAGCGTGCCGACGCACCATCCCTGGCCGCTTCGCCACGCGCGATCGTGATCGTCGGCGCCGGCGCGGCCGGGTTCGCGGCCGCCGAGATGCTGCGGCGGTGCGGTTACCGGGAGCGCATCACGATAATCGGCCGCGAGGCGTCGCTGCCGGTGGACCGGCCCAATCTGTCGAAGGACTATCTGGCCGGCAGCGCCCCCGAGGACTGGCTGCCGCTGCGGCCGGAGGATTTCTATCGCGACGCCGGGATCGATCTGCGGCTGGCGGCACGGGTTGCCGCCCTCGATGTCGAGGCGCAGGCGGTGGTGCTGGCCGAGGGGGAACGGATTCCGTTCGATCGGTTGTTGCTTGCGACCGGCGCCGAGCCGGTGCGGCTGCCGATCGCGGGATCCGAGCAGCAGAAGGTTTTCACCCTGCGCTCGCGGGCCGATTGCCGTGCCATCATCGATGCGGCGAAAGAGGCGCATCGCGTGCTGGTCATAGGCGCGAGCTTCATCGGCCTTGAAGTTGCGGCGTCGCTGCGGACCCGCGGACTGGAGGTGCATGTGGTGGCGCCGGAGGCGCGGCCGATGGAGCGCGTGCTCGGCGCGGAGATGGGCGATTTCATCCGCGGCCTGCACGAAGGGCACGGCGTGATCTTTCATCTCGGCGAGACGGTCGCAAGTTACGATGGCCGGCGCGCGACACTGAAAAGCGGGACCGCGATCGAGATCGATTTCGTCGTCGAAGGGGTCGGGGTCAAACCCCGGCTCGATCTGGCGGAGGGCGCCGGCCTTGTGCTGGATCGCGGCGTCGCGGTGGATCGGTTTCTGCGGACCAGCGCGCCCGGAATCTATGCCGCCGGCGACATCGCACGCTGGCCCGATCCGCATAGCGGCGAGAACATCCGCGTCGAGCATTGGGTGGTCGCCGAACGTCAGGGGCAGGTGGCGGCACTGAACATGCTCGGCCATGCGACCGTGTTCGATGCCGTGCCGTTCTTCTGGAGCCAGCACTACGACGTACCGATCAATTATGTCGGCCACGCCGAGCAATGGGACGAGATCGTGGCCGAGGGCAGCATTGCGGGCAGGGACTGCCTGCTCCGCTACATGAAAGGAGGACGGCAGCTCGCCGTCGCCTCGATCTTCCGGGACATTGAAAGTCTTCAGGCCGAGGTGGCGATGGAACGCACCACGTGTGCGGCCTGACCGCAGCCATCCGAAAAAACGGGAACCTCCTGGCGGCTGCACCATCTAACGGGCGCCAACATTGTCAGTCGGAACCGCCGATGCACGGCGGTCGAAGGAGGTTTGAATGTTCGTTCGTTTGAGCGCGGCTGTTGCCGCGACAGTCCTGCTGATCGGTTCGGCTTTCGCGCAAGCGAACAAGCCGACCGATCCCCAGATCGCGCATATCGCCTACACCGCGGGCGTGATCGATATCGCCGCCGCGAAACAGGCGATCGCAAAGTCCAAAAACAAGAAGGTGGCCGCCTTCGCCAAGGACATGGTGCGGGATCACGAAGCTGTCAACGGGCAGGCGGTTGCGTTGGTCAAGAAGCTCAAGATCACGCCGGAAGACAACGACACCAGCCGTTCGCTGACCAAGCAGGCCGCCGACAGGAAGGCCGAACTCGCCAAGCTGAAGGGCGCCGCTTTCGACAAGGCGTATGTCGCCAACGAGGTTGCCTATCACAAGGCGGTCAACGGCGCACTGCGGACCCTGCTGATCCCGTCGGCCACCAATCCCGGGCTCAAGGGTTTGCTGGAAACCGGCCTCAGGATTTTCGAGGGTCATCAGCAGCACGCGGAGCATGTCGCCGCGGAGCTGAAGTGATCGCGTCATGATCCCGAATGTCAGATCGCTCGCGATCCTTGCCGTCGTGCTCGGCGCGATGGGATGCCCGGCGGCGGCGGAAACAATCCGCGTCAGGATCGACAAGCTGGTGTTTTCGCCGGCGGAGGTGAGCGCCAGGGTCGGCGACACCATCGAATGGGTGAACGACGACATCCTCGCGCACACCGCCACCGTGAAGGGCGGCTGGGATGTCATGATCCCGGCGAAGAAGACCGTCGGACTGGTCCTCAGGACACCCGGCGATGTCGCTTACTACTGTCGCTTCCATCCCAACATGACGGGACGGATCGCGGTCGCGCCCAAATAGGGCATGATCGCGAAAAGCGGGAGCCGGCTTTCGGACAGGATCATGCTCGATCGAGAAGGAAAGCGGCGAGTCTGGTTCAACGCAGTTGAATTCAGACTCTGGAGCCCCATTCTGATAGAATTGGAATGGGGCTCTCAATCCTGGTTTTATCGCGGTTTCTTTACGGCTGGCTTCCGGGTTCGCGCTTTCGGTGCGCCCCCCGAATGGCCGCACGGGACTTTCTCAACATCCAGCCTGGCGGCGCCACCGCTTGGCGTCAGGGGCCGGAGTGCCTCCCGGCACTGATGCCGAGCAGGACGTCGCGGAGAACCAGCGCGTGAGTGTGCGCTGAATCGTGGGCGGCATAGATCAGGGTGATCGGCGCGGCGCGGGCTTTGCTGCGCAGGGCCTCCAGCGCCTCGCCCTTGCTCTTGAGCTCGGCCCTGTAGCGCCGGCCGAACTCGGTCCACCGCTCCGGATCGTGCCCGTACCATTTTCGCAGCTCCGTGCTCGGCGCCACGTCCTTGGCCCATTCGTCGATGGCCGCCGCTTTCTTGGTCAGGCCGCGCGGCCACAACCGATCGACCAGGACGCGCAATCCGTCCGCTTCGTTCGGCGGGTCGTAAGCACGTTTCAGTGCGATATTGGCTGGAAGGATCTTGTGCTGCATCGATCTCGTTCCCGGGCCGCTCGAGAGCATCGTCGCGGGCCCATCATCTTTCGCCATCGCGGCGCGCAGTGCAAACGGGAAATCCAGGTGCGGAACGCGGGATGTTGCAACCGGACTCACGATCTTGGGATGATCGGATGTCCAGTTCATATTGACAATATCGCCACCCGGACCGGAAATGGCCGGATCACGAGGCCGGCGTGACCGGCGCGCCTCGAAACACCAAGACAGTTCGGTGTGGGGCGGTTGGGTGAGGAAGCATCTTGAGCGGGTATCTCGCCTGGAACGAAGCGACGGCGCGCGCCGTCATCGATGAGAACAGGGCGGCTCCCGGCGCGCTGCTGCCGATCCTGCACGCGCTGCAGGAGACCTTCGGCTATGTCGACCGCGCGGCGGAACCGCTGATCGCCGACGCGCTCAATCTCTCGCGCGCGGATGTGCATGGCGTCGTCACTTTCTATGCCGATTTCCGCACCGCGCCGCCGGCCGCCCACGAACTGAAACTGTGCCGCGCCGAGGCTTGCCAGTCGATGGGCGGCGACCGACTGGCGGACACGGCCCGACGCAGGCTCGGCATCGGGTTCGGCGAGGCCACGCCGGACGGCCGGGTTCGGCTTGAACCCGTCTATTGCCTGGGACTATGCTCGGTGGCGCCTTCCGCGATGCTGGATGGCCGCATCGTTGGACGGCTCGACGACCGCAAACTCGAAGCCCTGCTGGCCGAGGTCGAGCGATGAACGTGAAGCTGTTCGTTCCGCAGGATGCCGCTGCGGTGGCGCTCGATGCCGACGCCGTCGCGGAGGCGTTCGCGCGCACCGCCGCACGCCGCGGAATTGCCATCGAGATCGTCCGCACCGGCTCGCGCGGCATGCACTGGCTGGAGCCGCTGGCGGAAGTGGCGACCGAGGCCGGCCGCGTCGGCTACGGGCCGATGACGGTGTCCGATGTCGACGGCGTGCTCGATGCGATCGCCGACGGCAAGCCGCACCCGCTATGCATCGGTGTCGTCGATGCCCATCCGTTCATGGCCAGGCAGCAGCGGCTGACCTTCGCGCGCTGCGGCATCGTCGATCCGGCCTCGCTGGACGACTACGTCGCGCATGGCGGCTATCGCGGCCTGGCGCGCGCGCTGGTACTGGGGCCGCAGGCGATCGTCGCCGCCGTCACCGAATCCGGCTTGCGCGGCCGTGGCGGCGCCGGCTTTCCCACCGGCATCAAATGGGACACGGTGGCGAAGGCGGGCGACGGGCAAAAATACATCGTCTGCAATGCCGACGAAGGCGACAGCGGCACCTTCGCCGACCGCATGATCATGGAGGGCGATCCCTTCGTGCTGATCGAGGGCATGACGATCGCGGGTATCGCGGTCGGCGCCACCATGGGCTACATCTATGTGCGCTCCGAATATCCGCACGCGATCCGCGCGCTCGACACTGCGGTCGCCGCCGCGCGGCGCGGCCGCAAGCTGGGCGCAGGCATCGACGGCAGCTCCCATGCGTTTCATATCGAGGTGCGGGTCGGGGCCGGCGCCTATGTCTGCGGCGAGGAGACCGCGCTGCTCGACAGCCTCGAAGGCAAGCGCGGCACGGTGCGCGCCAAGCCGCCGCTGCCGGCGCACAAGGGACTGTTCGGCCGCCCGACGGTCATCAACAACGTGCTGTCGCTAGCCAGCGTTCCGGGCATTCTCGAGAAGGGCGCGGAGTTCTATCGCGACTTCGGCATCGGTCGTTCGCGCGGCACCATGCCGATCCAGCTTGCCGGCAATGTCAGACATGCCGGCCTGTTCGAGGTCGGCTTCGGGCTGACGCTCGGCGAGCTGGTCGACGACATCGGCGGCGGCACCGCCAGCGGCCGCCCGGTGCGCGCGGTGCAGGTCGGCGGCCCGCTCGGCGCCTATTTCCCCCGCGCGCTGTTCGACACGCCGTTCGACTACGAGGCGTTCGCGGCCCGCGACGGGCTGATCGGCCATGGCGGCATCGTGGTGTTCGACGACAGCGTCGACATGGCGCATCAGGCACGGTTCGCGATGGAGTTCTGCGCGGTGGAGTCCTGCGGCAAGTGTACGCCCTGCCGGGTCGGCGCGATCCGCGGCGTCGAGGTGATGGATCGCATCATCGCCGACAACCGTCGCACGGCCAATGTCGAGTTGCTGAAGGATCTCTGCGACACCATGAAATTCGGCTCGCTATGCGCGCTCGGCGGCTTCACGCCGTACCCGGTGCTGAGCGCGCTGGCGCATTTCCCCGAGGACTTCGGCCTGCCGCCGTCGCGGCGGCAGGCGGCGGAATGAGGACACTCAGATGTCAGAGGACACCCAGATGTCGCTGATCGACGAGATCGACTACGGGACGCCGCCCTCGCAGGCGGCCGAGATGGTGACGCTGACCATCGATGGACGCGCGGTCACGGTGCCGGCCGGCACCTCGATCATGCGCGCGGCGATGGAGGCCGGCACCGCGATTCCGAAGCTGTGCGCCACCGACATGCTGGATGCGTTCGGCTCGTGCCGGCTGTGCCTGGTCGAGATCGAGGGCCGCGCCGGCACGCCGGCCTCCTGCACCACGCCGGTGGCGCCGGACATGGCGGTGGCGACCGCCTCGGAGCGGCTCGACCGGCTGCGCCGCGGCGTCATGGAGCTTTACGTCTCCGACCATCCGGTGACCTCGCTCGATCCCTGTACGCTCGATCCTTGCACGCAAGGCGATGTCGAACTGCTCGATGTCGCGGCCGAGGTGGGATTGACGGAGGTGCGCTACGGCCTCGACGGCGCCCGCCATCGCAGCACCGGGCTCGACGTCTCGAATCCCTATTTCATGTACGATCCGGAGAAGTGCATCGTCTGCTCGCGCTGCGTGCGGGCCTGCAGCGACGTGCAGGGCACCTTCGCGCTGACGATCTCAGGACGCGGTTTCGATTCGGTGATGGCGGCGGGTTCGGACCAGCCGTTCCTCGAGTCCGAATGCGTCTCCTGCGGCGCCTGCGTGCAGGCCTGCCCGACCGGATCCCTCATTGAGAAGGCTGTGGTGGAGACCGGCAGGCCCGACCGCACCGTCCTCACCACCTGCGCCTATTGCGGGGTCGGCTGCAGCTTCAAGGCCGAGATGAAGGGCGACGACGTGGTGCGCATGGTGCCGTACAAGGACGGCAAAGCCAATCACGGCCATTCCTGCGTCAAGGGTCGCTTCGCCTGGGGCTACACCACCCATCGCGAGCGCATCCTCCATCCGATGATCCGCGACAGCATCGACGCACCGTGGCGCGAGGTGTCGTGGGACGAGGCGATCGGTTTCGCCGCCTCCGAGATCGGGCGCATCCAGGCGAGGTATGGCCGGGATTCGGTCGGCGCCATCACCTCGTCGCGCTGCACCAACGAGGAGACCTTCCTGGTGCAGAAGCTGGTGCGCGCCGGCTTCGGCAACAACAATGTCGATACCTGCGCGCGGGTCTGCCATTCGCCGACCGGCTATGGCCTGTCGCAGACCTTCGGCACCTCGGCCGGCACCCAGGATTTCGATTCCGTCGAACAGACCGACGTGATGATCGTGATCGGCGCCAACCCGACCGACGCCCATCCGGTGTTCGCCTCGCGCATGAAGCAGCGCCTGCGCCAGGGAGCGAAGCTGATCGTGATCGATCCGCGCCGGATCGACCTGGTGCGCAGTCCGCATGTCGAGGCCGAATGTCATCTGCCGCTGCGGCCGGGCACCAATGTCGCCGTGGTCACGGCGCTGGCCCATGTCATCGTCGCCGAGAGGCTGGTCGACGAGGATTTCGTTCGCATGCGCTGCGACTGGGACGAATATCAGGACTGGGCCGATTTCGTGCTGCGGCCGGAGCACGGCCCCGAAGCGGTCGAGGCGCTGTCCGGCGTGCCGGCCGACCTGATCCGCAAGGCCGCGCGGCTTTACGCCACCGGCGGCAACGGCGCGATCTATTACGGGCTCGGCGTCACCGAGCACAGCCAGGGCACCACCGCGGTGATGGCGCTGGCCAATCTGGCGATGGCGACCGGCAACATCGGGCGGCCGGGCGTCGGCGTCAATCCGCTGCGCGGCCAGAACAACGTGCAAGGCTCCTGCGACATGGGCTCGTTCCCCCATGAGCTGTCGGGCTATCGCCACATCGCCGGCGGCGACGTGCGCCGCCTGTTCGAATCCGACTGGGGCGTGACGCTCAATCCCGAGCCGGGCCTGCGCATTCCCAACATGTTCGATGCCGCGCTCGACGGCTCGTTCAAGGCGCTCTACGTGCAGGGCGAGGACATCCTGCAATCCGATCCCGATACCCGGCACGTCGCGGCCGGCCTCGGCGCGATGGAATGCGTGATCGTGCAGGATCTCTTCCTCAACGAGACCGCGAGCTACGCCCACGTCTTCCTGCCGGGCTCGACCTTCCTGGAGAAGGACGGCACCTTCACCAATGCCGAGCGGCGCATCCAGCTGGTGCGCAAGGCGCTCGCGCCGCGCAACGGCTATGCCGACTGGGAGGTCACGCTGCTGCTGGCGAAGGCCCTCGGCATGACCATGCATTACGATCATCCGTCGCAGATCATGGACGAGATCGCGCGGCTGACGCCGACCTTCGCCGGCGTGTCCTATGCGCGGCTCGAGGCACTCGGCTCGATCCAGTGGCCCTGCAACGCAAATGCTCCGGAGGGTACGCCGGTGATGCATGTGGACGGCTTCGTGCGCGGCAAGGGGCGCTTCATCGCGACCGAATATGTCGCGAGCGACGAGAAGACCGGGCCGCGCTTCCCGCTGCTGCTCACCACCGGCCGCATCCTGTCGCAATACAATGTCGGTGCCCAGACGCGGCGAACCGACAACGTGGTGTGGCATCACGAGGACGTGCTGGAGATTCACCCGCACGACGCCGAGATGCGCGGCATCGCCGACGGCGCGTGGGTGAGGCTCGCCAGCCGCGCGGGCGAGACGACCCTGCGCGCGCAGGTCACCGACCGCGTCGCGCCGGGCGTGGTCTACACCACCTTCCATCATCCCGACACCCAGGCCAATGTGGTGACCACGGACAATTCCGATTGGGCCACCAACTGTCCCGAATACAAATGCACCGCGGTGCAGGTGTCGCCGTCGAACGGACGGTCGCCGTGGCAGCAGGATTACGAGGCTTTCAGCGATCGCAGCCGGCGCATCGCGCCGGTGGAGGCCGCGGAATAGGATTATTTACGGGCGGAACGTGCCGCTTCGCCGCGATCAGGATATCCATCGATGCCGCCGGAAAAGCTGGTCCATATGGCCAATCAGATCGGCAAGTTCTTTGCCAGCCAGCCGCGCGGCGACGCGCCGGCGGCGATCGCCGATCATCTGCGCAAATTCTGGGATCCCCGGATGCGGCGCGCGATCGTGGCGCATCTCGAACAGGGCGGCGCGGGGCTCGATCCGCCGGTGCGCGCGGCGGTGCAGCGGCTCGCTTCGGAAAGCGGGCATCAGACCGTCTGAATAACGATCTCCCGACAATGGTGCGGACCGGTCAGAGCTTTTCCGCTTCTGACGCTTTTCCGCTTCTGACAGAGTCGGAAGCGGAGTTCCGCATCCCTGTTCCGGCGCGCTTTCTTCACGCGAACCGGCGCCCACTTCGCTCGAAAACGCTCTAAACACTGAGGGTCTGATCCACTTACGTTGGATCAGACCCATCGTTCGTCATTCGTCATTTTGTTTGAGCATGATCTTTTTTGGAAAACGGTTTCCACTTTTCGGAATCGTGCTTCAGGCTGAACGGCCGGCGGCAAGCCTGAAGACGCCACGCACGGCGATGGCCGCCATCAACAGCGAGATCAGCGCGTTGTATCCGGCCAGCGACAGGCCGAGGAATCGCCACTGCACCTCGTCGCAACGGATCACCTTGACATCGTCGAGGCGCGACAGCAGGTCGCCGGCGTTGCGCAGATCGGGCAGCGAGCCGCTGCAATCGCTGGGCCCCGGCCACCACTGCCATTCGACGCCGGCGTGATAGCCGCCGAGAACCGCATTGGCGAATGCGGCGAGCGCCAGTACGGCAAAGCCGGCAACAAGCGCCGTGCGAGGCACGCCGCGCGAGGCCGCGAGCGCCAGGATCGCGGCAACCGGCACGGCAAGATAATAGGCGTAGCGCTGCTCGAGACAAAGCGGACAGGGCAGGATGCCAAGCACCAGCTGGAAGAACCACGCTCCCGCCAGCGTCAGCGCCGCGATCGCGGCGATCGCCGCCGCATCAAGCGTCCCCGGTCGCGGCATCGATCGATCTTTCCCGGCGGCGGCCACGGTCATGTCAGGCTCCTCATTGCTGCGGGGTTCCTATCGCGTGCGACCGCCGATTGTCGAGACGGCACCGATCACGGCACGGTGACGGCCCCCGCCCTGTGCCGATCCTCGACACCCGGTGCCGACCGAGGCAAACCGCAAACCTCACGCCATCCGCCACGCAACAAAGCCGTGCATCGCATCCGCCGCAACCAACGTCGCCGCGC
>JAGRLZ010000220.1 GCA_020441545.1 Xanthobacteraceae bacterium
GGTGCGTGCGGAGACGCTGATCGAGGAAACGCTGCGGATCGAGGAAACGCGCTTCCGCAAGACGCTGGAGCGCGGCCTTGCGATCCTCGACGAGAAGAGCGGCGGCCTGAAGAAGGGCGACATGTTCGACGGCGAGACCGCGTTCACGCTCTACGACACCTATGGCTTCCCGCTCGACCTGACGCAGGACGCGCTGCGCACGCGCGGCATCGGCGTCGATCTTGCGTCCTTCACCGACGCGATGGAAAGGCAGAAGGCCAAGGCGCGTGCGTCATGGGCGGGCTCGGGCGAAGCCGCGACGGAATCGATCTGGTTTCCGCTGCGCGAGAAGCTCGGCGCCACCGAATTCCTGGGCTACGAGACCGAGACGGCCGAAGGTGTCGTCGCCGCGCTGGTCAAGGACGGCAAGGACGTCGATCAGCTCAACAGCGGCGACAGCGGCATCATCGTGCTCAACCAGACGCCGTTCTACGGCGAGAGCGGCGGCCAGGTCGGCGACACCGGCGTGATGACCGGCGACGGCGTGCGCGTGCGCATCACCGAGACCCAGAAGAAGGCCGGCGGCGACCTGTTCGCGCATTTCGGCACCGTGGAGCAGGGCGTGCTGAAGCCCGGCGCGGCGCTCCTGCTCGAAGTCGATCACGCCCGCCGTGGCGCGATCCGCGCCAATCACTCCGCCACGCATCTGCTGCATGAGGCGCTGCGTCAGGTGCTCGGCGATCACATTGCGCAGCGCGGCTCGCTGGTCGCGCCGGATCGCCTGCGCTTCGACTTCGCGCATCCCAAGCCGATCACGCCGGAGGAACTGGCGCGCATCGAGGATATCGCCAACGACGTGGTGCTGGAGAACGGCGAGGTCACCACCCGCGTCATGGCGCTTGACGAAGCGCGCGAGTCCGGCGCCCGCGCGCTGTTCGGCGAGAAATACGGCGACGAGGTGCGCGTCGTCTCGATGGGGCATCGCGCGCGCGACAACGCCGCACAGGGCAGCAACACACTCGGCTGGTCGGTCGAACTGTGCGGCGGCACCCATGTGCGGCGCACCGGCGATATCGGCTTGATTTCGGTGACCGGCGAAAGCGCGGTGGCATCCGGCGTGCGCCGCATCGAGGCGCTGACCGGCCATCAGGCGCGCCAGCATGCCAACAGCGCCATCCAGACCGCCAGGCACGCGGCGGCCGAACTGCGCACCACGCTCGACGACATGCCGGCGCGCATTGCCGTGCTGCTCGAGGAGCGCAAGAAGCTCGAGCGCGACCTGTCCGACGCGCGCAAGAAGCTGGCGATGGGCGGTGGTGCCGCGTCATCGGCGGGCGGCGGCGCCGGCGTACGTGAGATCGGCGACATCAAGCTGATGGCGCGCGCGGTGGAAGGCATCGAGATGAAGGATCTCAAGAGCCTCGCCGACGACGGCAAGAAGCAGATCGGTTCGGGCGTCGTCGCCATCGTCGGCGTTACCGGCGACGGCAAGGCGGGCCTCGTGGTCGGCGTCACCAGCGACCTGACCTCGCGCTTCAACGCGGTCGACCTGGTGCGCAAGGGCTCCGAAGTGCTCGGCGGCAAGGGCGGCGGCGGCCGTCCCGACATGGCGCAGGCGGGCGGCCCGGATGGTTCGAAAGCCGATGCCGCGCTCGAGGCCATCAGCGCGGCGCTCGAGGCCGGTTAGAGCGTTTTCGAGCGAAGTGGATATCGGTTCGCGTCAAGAAACGCGTTAAAACAAAAATATAGAGCCCCGTTCCGATAGAATCGGCGCAGGGCTCTATAAGGTTATCCGACCGATACGGATTTCGATTGGGATGGTCGGGATCGCGTTGCTTCGCCGCGTTGCGCGGGTTTGGTCTCGCCGATGTCAGTGCGACATCAGCACCGGCACCGTCATCGATTGCAGGATGTCGCGCGTTGCGCCGCCAAGCACGAATTCGCGGAACCGCGAATGGCCATAGCCGCCCATCACGATCAGGTCCGCGGAGATGTCGGCGACATGCGACAGGATCGTGTTCGCGACGTCGATATCCGCCGCCGGCAGGGTTTCGATCGCGACCTTGACGTCGTGGCGCGCCAGGTGCTCGGCCATCTCCGTGCCGCGCAGGAAGCGCGGCGTGTCGCTCGATTTGTCGTTGGCGACGCTGAAAACCTCCACCGCCTTCGCTTTCTTGAGGAGCGGCAGGGCGTCGTTGATAGCGCGCGCGGCGGCCTTGCTGCCGTCCCAGCAGCACAGCACGCGATCGAGCTTGAGGCCGGCCTTCTGGATCATCGGCACCACCAGAACGGGCCGTCCCGTGTTGAACAGGGCGGCCTCGATCATCAGGTCGTTGTCCGGTCCGTCGTCTTCCGACTGGCCGACGACACTGAGGTCGAAATGACGGGCGAGGCTGGCGAAGGTTTCGGCGGCGCCATATTCGCGATCGACCAGGAGATGGGATTCCGACGTCAGTTCGCTGCGCTTGGCGGCGGCCTCGAAGCGCGTGATCGCGTTGCCCGCCATCTGCTCGCTCTCCGCCATGATCTGGCCGACGACGTCGCCCGGAACGCCGATCATGCTGTAGTTCGGCAGGCCGGCCAGGCTGCCGAAAGCAACGCCGGCGATATGGGCATTGAACGCCTCGGCCACCGATATCGCGAAGTCGAGCGATTGGTGATGATCCTGTTCGATCTCAAGCTTGACGATCAAGTCCTTCATGGCGTGCTCCTGTTGCTGCTTCCACCGAGACTAACCTCGTTTTGCGGAACGAGTTTGCGGAACCTCAAATTTTGTCGCCTTGCGGTCGATCGGTCGGGTCCGGGGTGGCGATGGACAGCCGAGGCGGCTCCGGCGCGGAAAAGCAAGGGCGACGCAGATTGTCCGCGCCGCCCTTCGGTGCCCCCGGTCGGTGTCCGTGGAGTCTGGCCGGTTTCAGGCCGCCATTGTCTTGGTGAGGTTCTCCGCCACCTTGTCGAGGAAGCCGGTGGTGGACAGCCAGCGCTGGTCGGCGCCGACCAGCAGCGCGAGATCCTTGGTCATGAAGCCGGACTCGACGGTCTCGACGCAGACCCGTTCCAGCGTGGACGCGAACCTCGCCAGTTCGGCGTTGTCGTCGAGCTTGGCGCGGTGGGCGAGGCCGCGGGTCCAGGCGAAGATCGAGGCGATCGAGTTGGTCGAGGTCTCCTTGCCCTTCTGGTGCTCGCGGTAGTGGCGGGTGACGGTGCCGTGGGCGGCCTCGGCCTCCACGGTCTTGCCGTCCGGCGTCAGCAGCACCGAGGTCATCAGGCCGAGCGAGCCGTAGCCCTGGGCCACGGTGTCGGACTGCACGTCGCCGTCGTAGTTCTTGCAGGCCCAGACGTAGCCGCCGGCCCACTTCAGCGCCGAGGCCACCATATCGTCGATCAGACGATGCTCATAGGTCAGCTTGCGGGCCTCGAACTGTGTCTTGAACTCCCGGTCGTAGATATCCTGGAAGATATCCTTGAAGCGGCCGTCATAGACCTTGAGGA
>JAGRLZ010000221.1 GCA_020441545.1 Xanthobacteraceae bacterium
ACCCATGCCCTTGACGTCGCCGCCGGCGCAGAATGCCGTGCCGGCTCCGGTCAACAGCAAGGCGCCGACGCCCTCGTCCTCGCCGCAGACCCGGATCATGGTGCGCAGTGCCGGTGTCAGGCGATCGGACAGCGCGTTGCGCGCCTCGGGCCGGTTCAGCGTGATGACCGCCACGCGGTCGCGGATTTCGCACAGCAGTTCGCCTGTGCCGGTGTCGATGGTGCGATCGCCCGTCGTCATTTTCCAAAGCTCCGCGAGTGGCTGACGGCGCGCACGCTACAGCAAGACGGCAAGGGCGCAACCGGCGGGGCGATGCCGTTTCGCCGGACGGAAATTTCAACAGAGCGTTTTCGGACGAAGCGGGGGCCGGTTCGCGTAAAGAAAACACATTAAAATAAGAATATAGAGCTCCGCTCCGATTTGATCGGAACGGAAATGGCTCTGGCGGGGCGGTTCGGTCCGCGAACGCGAAGACGAGGCTTTATTCGTCCTCGCAACGGGGGCATGATCCGGCTCCATAGCCAAGAATGCCGGAGGAACGCCATGAATATCCAGACGCCGATCGCCGCCAATCTGATCGCGCCAGATACCACCGGCACCAATTTCTATCGCACCGATCCGTCGCTGGCCGATCTGCTGAGCCTGCATTTGCCGGAGAAGCTGTTCAAGCACATCGAGCCGCATCTCGACCGGCTCGGCGGACTGGTCGGTGGGCGGCTCGACGAATGCGGCCGGCTTGCCGACCGTCACGGCCCGGTGCTGCATCCGCGCGACAAGTTCGGCCGCGACGTGCAGACAATCGAATACCATCCGGCCTATCGCGAGTTGGAGAACGCGGCGTTCGGCGAGTTCGGCATCCACGCGATGTCGCATCGCAAGGGCATCCTGGGCTGGCCGGAGACCTATCCCGTCACCGCCAAGCACGCCTTCACCTTCCTGTTCAACCAGGCCGAGTTCGGCATGGGCTGCCCGATCAACGTCACCGACGGCGCGGCGAAGCTGCTGTCGCGGTTCGGTGACGAAGCGCTGAAGGCGAAATATCTCGACGGCCTGACCCAGACCGACATGAGCAAGCTGACCCAGGGCGGCCAGTTCATGACCGAGAAGGAAGGCGGCTCCGATGTCGGCAGCCTGTCGTCGACCGCGGTGCGCGAAGGCGATCACTGGCGGCTCTATGGCGAGAAGTGGTTCTGCTCCAATGCCGACGCCAAGGTGGTGATGCTGCTGTCGCGCCCCGAAGGCGCCGGGCCGGGCACCAGGGGGGTCGGCCTGTTCCTGATGCCGCGCTTCCTCGACGACGGTTCGCAGAACCACTACCGGATCGTGCGGCTGAAGGACAAGCTCGGCACCCGCTCGATGGCGTCGGGCGAGATCAAGCTGGAGGGCGCGATCGCCTATTCGGTCGGCCGTCTCGACCGCGGCTTCGTGCAGATGGCCGAGATGGTGAACTCGTCGCGGCTGTCGAACGGCGTCAAGTCCACCGCCCTGATGCGTCGCGCCTGGCACGATGCGATGGCGGTGGCGCGCGGGCGCGTGGTGTTCGGGAAACGTATTTCCGATCTGCCGCTGGCGCGGCGGCAATTGATGAAGATCGCGCTCGCCACCGAGCAGGGCCTGTCGATGAGCTTCGTCACCGCCGACGCGCTGGATCGCGCCGAGGGCGGAAGCCAGGATGCGGCGGCGTTCCTGCGCATCCTGACGCCGACGCTGAAATTCCGTTCCACCCGCGATGCGCGCAAGGTCTGCGGCGACGCCATGGAGATGCGCGGCGGCGTCGGCTACATCGAGGAATTCGCCACCGCCCGGCTGCTCCGCGATGCCCATCTCGGCTCGATCTGGGAAGGCACCGGCAATATCGTCGCGCTCGATGCGCTGACCCGCGCGGTGGCGCGGCACGGCGCGGAATCGGCGCTCGGTGCCGATCTGCATTCGCGCATCGACGACAGCGCCGGCGTGCCGGACGCCTGGCGCGACCGCCTGCACGGCCTGACCGATCGCGCCATCGCGTTTGCGCGCGAGGTCGCCCGTGCGTCCGAAAACGAGGCCGATGCGCGCCGCGCCACCTCGACGCTCTATCAGGTCGCGAGCGCCGTCATCATGACCTGGGAGGGTGCGCGCATTCACGCCGCGCGCGGCGATGCGCGTCGCGCGCTGTGGGCGCGGATGGTGGTCGACCATCGCCTGATGCCGCAGGATCCGTTCGGGCTGGCCACCAGCCGCGCGCAGGAGGCGATCGTGACCCACCTGCTGGAAGACAGTCCGGTCGGCATGGACGAGGTCGGACAGCTTCTCACCGCCTGAGATCGCGGTCTCAGACGATCGGGATTTCGCACAACCAACAACCAACAAGGAGCGATAATGAAGGCTGCCGTTCTCTACGAGGTCAACAAGCCGCTGGTGATCGAGGACATCAGCGTGCAGAAACCGGGTCCGCGCGAGGTGCTGATCCGCACCGCGGTGGCCGGGCTTTGCCATTCCGACCTGCATTTCATGGAGGGGCTTTATCCGCATCCGCTGCCGCTGGTGCCGGGCCATGAATCGGCCGGCGTGGTGGAGCAGGTCGGCTCCGACGTCACCTATGTGAAGCCCGGCGACCATGTCGTGACCTGCCTGTCGGTGTTCTGCGGCACCTGCGACTATTGCTCGACCGGACGCCCGGTGCTGTGCACCGACACCACCGTGAAGATGCTGCCGGGGCAGTCGAACCGCCTGCAATGGGCGCGTTCGGAAAAGCTCCACCAGTTTCTCAACCTGTCGTCCTTCGCCGAGCAGATGCTGGTGCATGAAAACGCCATCGTCAAAATCCGCAAGGACATGCCGCTCGAACTGGCGGCCCTGATCGGCTGCGGCGTCATCACCGGCTATGGGGCGGTGGTCAACACGGCGAACGTCAAGGCCGGCGAGACGGTGGCGGTGATCGGCTGCGGCGGTGTCGGCATGGCGGGCATCAACGGCGCGGCGATCGCCGGCGCCGGACGCATCATCGCCATCGATACCAATCCGGCCAAGCTGCAGCTGGCCGCCAAGCTCGGCGCGACCGACCTGGTCGATCCGAACAACGGCGACGTGGTGCAGCAGGTGAAGGATCTGACCGGCGGCGGCGTGCAGCATGCGTTCGAGATGCTCGGCCTGAAGGTGACGGCGGAGCAGGCGTTCGCCATGCTGGCGCCCGGCGGCACGGCGACCATCGTCGGCATGGTGCCGTTCGGCCAGAAGATCGAATTGCACGGGTTCGATCTGCTGCGCGAGCGCAGGCTTCAGGGCTCGAACATGGGCTCGAACCACTTCCGGGTCGATATGCCCCGCCTCATCGAGTTCTATCTCAACGGCAAGCTGCACCTCGACGACTGGATTTCCGCCAAGCTGAAGCTGTCGGAGATCAATGAGGGCTTCGCCAATATGAAGGCCGGAAAGACCGTGCGCAGTATCGTCGTGTTCGACGCATAGCGCGCTTCATGTTTGAGACGGGTGCGCCGCTATTCCATCGCGGGCACCCGTCTTCCCCAAAATACGAAGTGATCGCCTCAGAGCTGTTCGAGCAGCGTATCGCCGCCCGAGACCTCGACCTTGCCGGGATTGGGCTCGACGTTGAGCTTCGTCACCAGGCCGTCCTCGACCAGCATCGAGTAACGCTTGGAGCGAAGGCCGAGGCCGTTGCCGGAGGCATCCAGCTCCATGCCGATCGCCCTGGCGAAATCGGCGTTGCCGTCGGCGAGGAAGGTCGCCTCGTCGCGCTGGTCGACGTCGCGCTTCCAGGCGTTCATGACGAAGGCGTCGTTGACCGAGACCACCGCGATGGTGTCGACGCCCTTGTCCTTCATGGCATAGGCGTTGAGGAAAATGCTCGGCATGTGCATCTTGTGGCAGGTGCCGGTGTAGGCACCGGGGACCGCGAACAGCGCGACCTTCCTGCCCTTGAAGATGTCATCGGTGGATTTGACCTGGACGCCGTCCGCGGTCATGACGCGGAATTTGGAGTCGGGCAGGTGGTCGCCGACTTGAATGGCCATCGTTTCTGTTCTCCCTGAAAGTCCCCGGCAACGTCATAGAGCATGATTCCGGAAAGTGGAAACCGGCTTTCGCCAGAAGAGCATGCTCGGGCGAAAAGACAAGCAGCGGACCTGATCCAGTTCAGCTGGATCGGACTCCGGCGCCGCCGGCCCGGCGAAACAGCGTCACCCGGCGAAGCCGCCGCCGTCGAGAAACGCCTGCTCGTCGGCGGTGGTGTCGCGGCCGAGGACTGCGTTGCGATGGGGGAAACGCCCGAAGCGGCGGATGATGTCGGCGTGGATCTCGGCGTAGCGCAGGTTCTCCGCGTCTCCGAGTACGCGGAACAGCCTGACGCTCTGCGCCTGGTCGTCCAGTTCCTCCGAGTGCTCGAACGGCAGATAGACGAACTGCCGCATGACCGGATCGATGCGCTGGTCGCGGCCTTCGAGGATGGCACGGCGCGCGACCTCGCGGGCCCTGGCATCGGTGGCGAAGGTGCGCGGATCGCCGCGGAACATGTTGCGTGGAAACTGGTCGAGCACGATCAGCAGCGCCAGCGCGCCCTCGTCGCTGTCCTGCCAGGCGTCGCGTTCGCCGGCGCGCGCGGCCTCCCAGGTCGTGCCGAAGCGCCGCCGGATTTCGGCATCGAAGGCGTCGTCCTTCTCGTACCAGCGCTCAAAGCCGGCGTCGCGCCAGAAGGCGACGATCTCGGCGGGCGTGGGGCGGGATGAGTTATGATTTTCAGTCATTGCAACACCTGCCGGAGTCGTCCCCGCCTGCGCGGGGACGGCGCGTTGGCGGACGAACAACACCCCACCGCGATGCTCACGGCGTTCGCATCGACCCGCCCCCTCAAGGGGAGGGTGAGGCTCACGCCGCCGTCTTCTTCTCGTCGCGCAACTCGCGGCGCAGGATCTTGCCGACATTGGTCTTCGGCAGTTCGGTCCTGAATTCGACCTGCTTCGGCACCTTGTAGGCGGTGAGCTGGGTGGCGCAGAACTTGATGATGTCCTCGGCCGTCAGGTTCGGATCCTGCTTCACCACGAACGCCTTCACCGTTTCGGTGGATTTCGCGTCCGGTACGCCGATCACCGCGCATTCCATCACGCCGGGATGGCTGGCTATGACGTCCTCGATCTCGTTCGGATAGACGTTGAAGCCGGAGACCAGGATCATGTCCTTCTTGCGGTCGACGATCTTGGTGTAGCCCTCGTCATCCATCACGCCGATGTCGCCGGTGCGGAAATAGCCGTCCGCCGTTATCACCTTGGCGGTTTCGTCGGGCCGGTTCCAATAGCCCGCCATCACCTGCGGGCCCTTGGCGCAGATTTCGCCCGGCTGGCCGAGCGGCACCTCGTTGCCGTCGTCGTCGCGGATCGAGAGCCAGGTCGACGGCACCGGCAGGCCGATGGTGCCGGTGAAGCGGTCGGTGTCGGCCGGGTTGCAGGTCAGCGTCGGCGAGGTTTCGGACAGGCCATAGCCCTCCGACAGCGGACAGCCGGTGACCTTCAGCCACTTGTCGGCCACCGCCTTCTGCGTGGCCATGCCGCCGCCGAACGCCGCCTTCAGCTTGGAGAAGTCGACCTTGGCGAAGTCCGGATGGTTCACCAGCGCGTTGTAGAGCGTGTTCACCGCCGGGAAGCTGCTGACCTGGTACTTCTGCAACTCCTTGATGAAGCCGGGAATGTCGCGCGGATTCGGAATCAGCAGGTTGACGCCGCCGGCGCGCACGCCGAGCAGGAAGCACGCCGTCAGCGCGAAGATGTGATAGAGCGGCAGCGCGCAGACGATGAACAGCTGGTCGACCACCGGCGGCTTCTTCAGCGCCGGCTGCAGCCAGGCATCGTTCTGCAGCATGTTGGCGATGATGTTGCTGTGGAGCAGGGTCGCGCCTTTCGACACGCCGGTGGTGCCGCCGGTATATTGCAGGAAGGCGACGTCTTCCCGGGTGATCGCGGGTTTGGTGAATTTCATGCCGCGTCCCGCCGCCAGCGCGTCGTTGAAGGCGATGCTGCCCGGAAGCGAATAGG
>JAGRLZ010000001.1 GCA_020441545.1 Xanthobacteraceae bacterium
GCTGGCGGGCATAGGCGATGGCATCGTCCAGGCAGACGCGCGCCGCGGCGATGCACCCCGCCGCCATGGTCAGGCGCTCGCTGTTGAAGTTGCGCATGATGAGCTTGAAGCCGGCGCCTTCCTCGCCCAGCAGGTTGGCGGCTGGCACCCGGCAATCGTCGAAATGCAGGGTCGCGGTGTCGGAGGCCCACCACCCCATCTTCTTCAGCGGCGTACGCGACAGCCCCGGCGTATCGCCTTCGATCAACAGCAGGCTGACGCCGCCGGCGCCCGGTCCGCCGGTGCGCACCGCGACCGTGATGTAATCGGCGCGCATCCCGGAGGTGATGAAGGTCTTCTCACCATTGACGACATAGACGTCGCCGTCGCGGCGCGCGGTGGTGCGCAAGGCGGCCACATCCGAACCGCCGCCCGGCTCGGTGATGGCGAGCGCCGAAATCTTCCGGCCCGACAGAATGTCCGGCAACACCCGCGCTTTCAGTTCGGGGCGACCGGCATGCGCGATCGGCGGCGAGCCGATCGAATGGCTCATCAGGCTGGCATTGACGCCGCCGGCCCCCGACCGCGCCAGTTCCTGCTGGGCGATGATCCACATGAAGTTGTCGGTTTCGACGCCGCCATATTCCTCGGGAAAGCCAAGGCCGAGCAGCCCGATCGCGGCGGCCTTCTGATAAAGCTCGCGCGGAAACGTCCCCGCTTCGTCCCATTCGTTCGCGTAAGGCTCGATCTCTTTCTCGACGAAGCGGCGGACGACATCGCGAAACGCGACGTGATCGGACGTGTAGAAGGGGCTCTTGGTCAAGCGCGGGCCTGTGGTTGCAACGGGACGATCGGATCGCCGCGAAGATGCCGGGAAACAGAGTACCACACTTGCGTTAAGTTGCTGGCGCCATTCGCCGCCGGCGCGCCGACGCGGGCGGCAGCGTCACGTCGACCCGGCTGTTTCCTCGATCAGTTTCGAGATCACTGGAAAATAGTTGTCGCCCATGCCGCGTTCGATCGCTTCGCGAAAGACCGTTTCGATCAGCACGGCGCCGCGCGGATCGACGCCGACCTGCCGGGCGAGATCGAGCGCATAGGACAGATCCTTCAAGGCGTATTCCGTGGAGAACGCCCGCAACGGAAACGTGCCCGGCACGATGGCTTTCATCCCGTGGTTGCGCAGCGCGAAACTGTCCGCCGATCCCTTGGACAAGGTTTCCAGCAGCAACTCGGGCTCGACGCCGCTGCGCCGGGCGATAGCGACCGCCTCCGCCAGCGCGTTGACGGTTTCGAACAGCACCATGTTGTTGAGGATTTTCGTCACCTGCCCGGCGCCGGTGCCGCCGCACAGCGTCACGTCCGTGGCGAAGTGCCGGATCAACGGCGCGACCTGGGCGAACTGCGCCGCGGTGGCACCGACCATGACGCTGAGGGTGCCGTCCTGCGCCGCCTGCCGGGTCCGCGCGATCGGTGCGTCGATCCACGACGCCCCCTTCGCGGCCAGCCGCGCGGCGAAGTCGCGCGTCACGTCCACCGCCGAGGTGCCGAGGTCGATCACGGTCTGGCCACTGCCGATCGCCGCCAGCAGGCCGCCGTCGCTCTCGACCACGCTCCGCACATGGCCGGCGCTCGGCAGGCACAGGAAGATCACCCCGCTGCCCGTCACCGCATCGGCAACGGACGCCGCTATGGTGGCGCCGTCCGCGGCGATCCGCGCGAGCGGCTCCTGCGCGAGATCGAACGCCTTCACCGCGCGGCCGCTCCTGCGCACCAGATTGCGGCAGATCGGCTCGCCCATGACGCCGAGACCAATGAACCCGATCGTGTCAGACATCAGACAATCATCTCCTCGCATTCGGCGATCGTCGCGACAGCGGATCGCGCCCGTGACGTTTCAGGTCTGCGCGCTGGCGCGCGCGCCGGCGGAATCGCCCGCGATCCGGCCGAACACCGCCCCCGCCATCAGCCCGGTGCCGCCGGGATAGTTGAAGTAGAACAGGCCGCCGACCATCTCGCCGGCGGCGTAGAGATTCGGGATCGGCGCATCGTCAAGGCTGACCACCTCGCCGTTCGTGGTGATCTTGACGCCGCCGAAGGTGAAGGTGATGCCGCAGGTGACGGCGAAGGCGAGGAACGGCCCCTGGTCCAGCGTGTTGGCCCAGTTGCTCTTGGGCACCGTGAGCCCGCGGGTGCCGCGCCCGTCCTTGACGTTGGGGTTGAACGGCACCTCGGTCATCACCGCCCGGTTCCATTCGGCCACGGTGCGCATGAAGCCGGCCGGATCGACATCGTCGAGCCTGGTGGAAAGCTCGGCCAGCGTGTCGGCCTGTACCCGGGTGACCTGCCGGATGCGGTATTCGTCGCGCAGCAGGTGCGCGACCTTCTGGTCGAATATCTGCCAGGCAAACTGGCCCGGCTGGTTGAGAATGACACGGCCGTATTTGGCGTAGGTGTAGTTGCGGAAGTCGGCGCCCTCGTCGACGAAGCGCTCGCCGCTGGCATTCACCATGATGCCGAACGGATAGGAGTGCTTCTGGAAGCCGTCGCCGACTGCGAGGTCGCCATATTCCGGCGCGTTGCGATCCCAGCCGACGGCGTGACAGCCGGACCAGTTGCCGGCGGGACGGGCGCCAGCATCGAGCGCCATCTGAATGCCGGCGCCGGTGTTGAACCGGGTCCCGCGCACCTTGGCGAGATCCCATGACGGGCCGAGATAGCGGGTGCGCCACTCGGTGTTGGCCTGGAAGCCGCCGGCGGCGAGCACCACGGCCCGGGCGCGGATATCGCGGCTCCTGCCCTTCTGCCGCACGCGCACGCCCTTGACGCCGTCGTCATCGGCGATCAGCGACAGCGCGCGGGTGTCGTACATCACGTCGATGCCGTCCCGCACCGCCGCCTTGTGCAGCGCCTCGACAAGGCCCGGCCCGCCGCCCCAGGCTTCCACCGTCAGCCCGCCCCAGAACTTGAACCTGCCGTCGACCTTGAACGCCTGCCGGCCATAGATCGGCGCGAAGCGCACCCCCTTGCCGCGCATCCACCTCATCGTCGGATGGCTGCGCCTGACCAGAAGCTCGGCCATGTCGGGATCGGAGCGGTTCTGCGTCACCCGCGCGATGTCGTCGAAGAACTGGTCCTCGGTATAGGTGCCGAAATCGGTGTTGGCGCGTTCGGCCTCGGTCAGGTCCGGCATCAGCTCGACCAGGTCGTCGACGCCGTTATAGGCGACGCGCATCGCGCCGGCGGTGAAGGTGGAGTTGCCGCCGTGCTCGCCTTCCGGCGCGCATTCCAGCACCGCCACGCTGACGCCGTGCTCGCGCGCCGCCAGCGCCGCGCACATCGCCGCGTTCCCTGCGCCCACAACGATGACATCGTAATCGGTCATGACGGTATCCTTCGCCTCCAGCAGGCTGTTGAAAAATCCCCAACGGTCATTCAGGAGCGCACCACCCGGATCGGCGCTTGCGCGCCGTCCCGAATGACGACAGAGAGCTTCTCAACCTCCTGCTAGAGCATGATCCCGAAAAGGGGAAGCCGGTTTAGCGAAGCGAAGCAATCCGACGCTTCAGGAAACGGGATTGCCTTGCCGCCGACACGTCTCGCAATGGCGATGATATCGACCACCGATCCTGCCCGGCCTGTACGGATCACGCCTCAATGGATCGCCGCATACATGATCTTTTCCTCGGTCGCGTCCAGCGCCGAAAATTCCTCCACTACCTTGCCCTGGCGGCTGACCAGGATGCGGTCCGACAGCGCCAGGATTTCCGGCAGGTACGAGGAGATCACCACCACCGCCTTGCCTTCGTCGGCCAGCCGGTTGATGAGTTCATGGATTTCGACGATGGCGCCGACATCGACGCCGCGCGTCGGCTCGTCGAAGATGATGAGGTCCGGTTCCTGCGTCAGCGATTTGGCGATCACCACCTTCTGCTGGTTGCCGCCGGACAATTCCACCACCTTCGCTTTCGGGCTGATGGCGCGAACCTTGAGGCGCGATATCCAGTTGTCGCCGGTCTGCTGCGATTCCCGGTTCGACAGGATGAAGCGGCCGCCGGGAAACTTCGCCAGCAGGCCGAGATAGACATTGCGCGCGATCGACATGGTCTCGAAGAAGCCCTCAACCTTGCGATCCTCGGTGACATAGGCCACGCCCGCCTTCACCGCCGGCGCCGGAACGCGATAACGCACCGGCCTGCCGCGCAGCAGCACCTCACCGCCATGGAAGAAATCCCGCTTGAGAACGCCGGACACGATCTTGAAGGTTTCGGTGCGCCCGGCCCCGACAAGGCCGAACACGCCGGTGATCTGGCCCGCGAAGACCGACAGCGAATTGTTCTTCACCATCGGCGCCATCTTCAGGTTCTGCACCGACAGGATCCGTTCCCCGGCGGACCGCACCGTGCTCTTGCGGGTACCGTAGAGCGTGTTCGACAGGTCGCGGCCCACCATCGCCTGGACGATCTTGGCGCGGTCGAAATTGGCAACGTCGTCTGTCACCACATGCTTGCCGTCGCGCAGCACGGTGATGCGGTCCGCCAGCAGCAGCGCCTCCTCCAGCGCGTGCGAAATGAAGATCACCGAGACGCCGCGCTTCTTCAGGTCGCGCACCAGATCGAAGAAGTAGGCTTTTTCCTCCGGCGTCAGGGTCGCGGTCGGCTCGTCGAAGATGATGACCTTGGCCTTGTGCAGGACGGCGCGGGCGATCTCCACCATCTGCTTCTTCGCGGCGCCGAGCAGGCCGACCGTGGTGGTCGGCGGCACGTCGAAATTCAGCGACTGCAGGAACTGCTGGGCCGCGATGTAGATGCCGCGCAGCCGGTTGTAGAAATGCTCCTGCCCGAGAAACAGGTTCTGCGCCACCGTCATGGTCGGCACGAGGCTGTTTTCCTGGAACACCATGGCGATACCGAGATGACGCGCCTCCAGCGGCGTCTTCGGCGACACTTCCACGCCGTCGACGAACAACTGCCCCGATGTCAGCGTCACCACGCCCGACAGCGCCTTGGTCAGGGTCGACTTGCCGGCGCCGTTCTCCCCGACCAGCGCGTGGATTTCGCCGCGCCGGAGCTGGAAGTCGACGCCCTCGATCGCCGGCACGCCGGCGTAGAGCTTGGTGGCCTTGCGAAACTCGACCACGTTTTCGGTCATGCTCCGAACTCCGCTTCGATCGCCTTCACCGGCAGCCGCAGCAGGCGGCCCGTCCCCTTCGCCAGCACGTAGAGCGCATCGCCCGCTTCCGCGACCGCCACCACGCCGTGGTTGACGCCATCCACCCGGCTGTGCAGCGAATAGCGCGGGCTGCAATCCGGGGCGAGCCGAACGACCAGGCCATAGGATCGCGGCGGCGCCCACGGCTTGATGATCCCCATGGTCTTGAGATGCGCGCCCTGCATCGGCTCGCGGAACGAATTGCCCGAATTCAGCCGCGGCGCGACCCAGAACTCCGGATCGATCTCCTGCATCATGCGCTTGCGATAGCCGCTTTCCCGCAGCACGAATTCGACCAGTTGCGTGCGGCCGGTGAATGCCGTCAGCCAGTACCCGCCGCCCGCCGCAGGACAAAGTCGCGACGGATAGACCGGCAGGTTGTCGAGCGGCGACCGCAGCGCCCCCCTCGCGCCGACCATCACGAGACGGTGGCGCCAGCTCTCGCTGACCAGCGGACCGTCCGCCGTCGCGGCAACGCCGAACGCATAGTGCAGCCCGCTCGCCAGCACCGCGACCTGCCGCGCGGCCGGATCGATCGACAACAGGCGCCCGGTGTGCCCGCGGCCCATCAGGTCGTGCGTCCAGCGCGAGACGGGATGCTCGGTCGAACCGTCGGTCGCCAGCAGCGCGCCGGACGAACCTGCCGCGATGGCGTTGACCGCGGTCATGCCGGTGCCGGCGATGACGACATCCTGCGCCGCCTCGCCATCCGGCGCAAAGAGACAGATGTCCCGTCCGTCGCGTGCGACCGCAAGACGGCCATCCGGCATCGCGCAGAGCGCGGTCACCTCCTGCGCGAAACGCCGGACCGGCCGCGGCGCGCCGTCGACAAGGCGCAGCACGGACGAACCGTCGGCGATGTAAAGCGCGCCACCGTGGCTCGCGACATCGTTCGGCTGCGCGAACTCAGCGACGATCTCGGCCTGCTCGAGCCATTGATTGGGTTTCAGCGCGCCATCGAACGGCGGCACCGTGATGGCGGCATCGCCGCGGCCAAGAACGCGATCGGCGAAATCCCTCAAAGCGGCAATCACGACGACCTCCCCCAGCGGCGGTCATACTGGACGAAATCGGGATCGGCATGTTCGAGCTTGTAGCGCCCGATGCGGTTGTTCGAGATGCCGCCCAGATACAGATAGCCGCGGTGCTCGCGCATCGAGGTAATCATCGGATGATTGATGCCCTTGAGGTCCCAGAACGATTCGAGGATTTCGCCCTTCTCGTTGAATTTCACGACGCAGCCGGTGTTGATGTTGGGAAACAGCCATTCGTCCACCGGCAACCGCTTGCCCATGCGCTTGCGGAAGCCCGGCATCCGCCAGGCGAGGTCGAGCGCCGGCGAGCGCATGCCGACCAGCGCCAGCCAATAGTTGCCGTCCGAGGCGAGGTTGATGTTGTCCGGATAGCCCGGCAGGTTGTCCATCACCACCTCGACCTTGCCCTTCTTCGGCCCGTCGAACCAGAAGCGCTTGATCGAACAGCCGAAGGTCTCGGCAAACAGGATCGACTGGCCGTCGCTGGCGATGCAGATGCCGTTCGGGAATTTCAGGCCGCGCAGCGCCGTATAGGTGGTGTTCTTGTTCGGGTCGTAGCAGATGATGCGGCCGTTGCCGCGCGCTTCCAGCCCGTCCACCGGCCACTCGTGCATCTCGTAGCGCACCGTCGCCTCGGAGAAGAAGATGCGGCCGTCATCGGCGATGTCGAGATCGTCGGCGAGGCGCAGGCGGCTGTCGTCGTTGACCGAATAAAGACTGCGGTTGGTTTCGTCGGTCGCCTTCTCGATCCTGCGGTCGGGCGTGATGCGGTAGAGCCCCATGCCGCCGATGCAGCAATACAGGTTGTCGTTGCGGTCGAACGCCATGCCGAGCGGCTGCCCGCCGATATGGGCGTAGACTTCCATCTTCTCGTAGTCGGGGGCGAGAAAGCGGATGATGTCGCCATGGCGAGAGCCGGCATAGAGATTGTCGTGACGATCGAGGATGACGTCCTCCGGCGCCTCGATCCTGCCGAGGCCGATCAGCGTGACGTCACGCAGCTTGTCGTTCTGCTCGAACGGCCCGCCACTGCCGACCTCCGTCGGCGGGGGCGGCGGCAGGAAGTGATAGGTCGGGCTGACATAAACCTTGCTGATGATGCGGCTGCGGTTCTTCAGCCAGCGGATGTCGATCATCGCGGCAAGCAGCAGGATTCCCGCCAGCACCATGCGGTTGACGCCGCCGCTCACGCTCAGCGTGGTGAGGCCGTTGGTGACGAGCAGCACGATCAGGGTGCCGGCCAGCGCCTTGGCCACCGACCCGTTGCCGCCACCCAGCGTGATGCCGCCGAGCACGGTGGCGGTAAGCACCGTCACCTCCAGGCCGACGCCGACATCGCCGCCCACGGTGCCGAGGCGGGCTGCGAAGAACAGCGCCCCGATCGAGGTCATCACGCCGCTGGCCACATAGCAGAGCGCGATGGTTCGGCGAACCGCGATCCCGGAATTGTAGGCCGAGCGCCGCGAGCCGCCGATCGCGGTGATGTGCCAGCCCGGCCGCATCCGCGTCATGAAGACATGGCCGAACAGTGCAACGACCAGATAGACGATCGCCACGCTCGGGACGCCGGCGACATCCCCCATGCCGATGAAATCCCACGACGGGAAATCCGGCAGCGCCGAGGCGATCTTGGTCGAATTGTCGAACAGCAGCAGGTCGTAGGCCGACCGATAGATGATGAGCGTAATCAGCGTCGTGATGAAGGCGCGCAGCCGCAGATATCCGATCAGGAAGCCGTTGACGGCGCCAAGCAGCGCCCCGCAGACGATCGTCGCGACGATCACCGCCGGCACCGGCCAGTTCAGCACGTTGAGGCAATAGAGCGCGCAGAAATCGCACAGCGCGAACATCGATCCGACCGACAGGTCGATGCCGCCGACGACGACCACCAGCGCCATGCCGAGGACGACGAAACCGACCTCGCCGGCCTGGCGCGCGGTGTCCGAAAGCGCGGCGGGGGACAAAAATCCATCGATGGCGCGGCTCAGCGCGAAGGCCACGAGAACGAGAACGATGACGGGGATCGCCGTCTCGGTCCAGCGCTTGGAGAGAATCTCGCCGAGCAGGTGATCCGGCCAATAGCGGGCCTTGAAGCGGACAAAGGATTCCTGCATCGACATGAGATGTCTCAAGTCCGTGTCTGAAGATCGTCATGGAGGTGGCGTCCGGGAATCCCGGACGCCACGAGGGTGAGACAGCCGGCCTATTTCTTGAGGTCGCTCAAGTTCCAGCAGGCGGTGTCGGAGCTGGCGTTCTCATTGGTGATCGGGATCAGCGTCGTATAGATCGACCCCTTGACCTCGCCGGCCTTGGCCCCGGAGGACAGCAGCCATTTGATCATCGCGGCCATGTCGGCGGCCTGGGTCGGCACGTCGTAGCTGACATTCAGGTCGAACGCGCCGGACTTGACCAGTTCGCAGGCGCCCTTGCGCTCGCCGCCGCCGGAGGTCGCGACGAAAACCTTCCCGGTCAGGCCCGCTTCCTTCACCGCGGCCGCGGTCCCGATGTCCATGCCGTCCCAGAAGCCGACGATTCCGCACAGA
Organism: Xanthobacteraceae bacterium; assembly: GCA_020441545.1. Lineage (GTDB taxonomy): Bacteria > Pseudomonadota > Alphaproteobacteria > Rhizobiales > Xanthobacteraceae > 62-47. The sequence goes on from JAGRLZ010000001.1 coordinate 8,768, forward strand.
TCGGGATGCTGCTTCAGCACGGTCTGGGTGATCGCCTTCGCCTTGGCCGCATCCCAGTCCGCCGCCTGGCTCGACACCACCTTGATCTCCGGATGCTTGGCCAGAACGTTCTCGACACCCTTGAGCGTATAGGCGGACGCGGCGGCGGACAGCGCGCCTTGCACGATGGCGATCTTGTTCGATTTGCCCTGGCAAGCCTTCACGACGGCTTCGGTATCCCGTTCACCGATCTCGATCCAGTTCGCGCCGACGAACGCCGCGCTGCGATAGACCGATCCCATGTTGACCTGGATGATGAAGATGCCCTGCTTCTCGGCGCGCTGCATCAGCCTCGCATAGGTCTGCACGTCCGGATTGTGCACGATGATCGCGGCCGGCTTCTCCGAAATGAGCGTGGTCAGCGCCTGCGCGCCGGCGCTGGTGCTCCAGTTCGGATCGCGCACCACCACCTTCATGCCGTAGGGCTCGAGCTCCTTCTTGACCCCGGCATACCAGCCTTCCGTGAGATCGAAGTTCATCGCCACCGGCAGGTAGCCGACGGTCTTGCCCGCCAGCGCCTTCTTGAAGGCGCCCTGGAACGGCTCGTCGAGCCCCTTCTGCGCGAGCGCCGGCGCGGCCGCGCAGGCCACCAGGCCCGCGCCGGCCACCATCGTTGCGAGACGCTTTCCGATATTGAGCATGTCTGTCCTCCCTCGTGTTGTCTTTGTGTCCGCGTCAGATATCGCCCTGCTGTGCCGTTTCCTCGTTCCGCGGATTGAGAAACGAGTCGATGATGACGGCAATCAGCAGGATCACGCCCTTGATGAGATTCTGTCCCGAATAGGAGACGTCCATGATCGTCATGCCGTTCAGCATGGTACCGATCAGCAGCGTGCCGATGATGACGTTGAAGACGCCGCCGCGTCCGCCCGACAGCCCGATGCCGCCGAGCACGACGACGAGGATCACGTCGTAGATCATCGTGGAATTGAAGATGCGGGTCGGCATGCTGTTGACCGACGACGCCAGCACCAGTCCGGCGAAGCAGCCGATCAGCGCCGCCAGCACATATTGCAGGACGATGATGGGGCGCGACGGAATGCCGGTGACGCGGGCGCCGAACGGATTGTCGCCGATCGCATAGATATAGGCGCCGATCCGGGTCTGCCGCAGCAACAGCGCCACCACGACGCAAACCAGCGCGAACGCGATGATCGGCGTCGGGATTCCGAGCAGGCTGCCCTGCCCGAGGCGCTCGAAGCCGCTCATGCCCTCGCTCCACTGCACCACGTCCAGCTTGAACAGGGCGGCCTGGCCGAGACCGGCCAGGAAAAGCCCGGTGGCCAGCGTCGTGAACAGCGACGGCACCTCCGCATAGGCGATCAGCCAGCCATTGAGGAGGCCGAAGACCAGCGCGAGCGCGAGCGCGGCGGCGATCGAGACCGGCAGCGAGTGACCGTCCTGCACCATCTGCAGGACAAGGCCCGGCGGCACCGCGAGCGCGGCGATCAGCGAGATATCGATGCCGCGCCCGATCACGACCAGCGCCATCGCCAGCCCGAGAATGCCCAAGACGGCCACGTTCTGCAGCAGGGTCAGCATGTTCGCGGTGGTTGCGAAGCCGGGAAGAAACAGCGCGAACGCGACGAACAACACCACGAAGATACCGAGGACGATCTCCTGCTGACCGATCCGCTTGAGCGTCATCCCCATCTCAGCTTGCCCATCTCAGCTTGCCCGTATCCTGCTTACCCGCACCCTGCTCGCCCGCGACGGCCAATCCAAAGCTTCCGGCGCTCGATATGCCAACGACAGGCTCGCAGCCGGCGCCGGCCGCAAGCCGCCTGATCCCGCGATTCATCTGCCTGGAATGTCTCACGTCTGGAATGTCTCAAGATCGCGATGGACCTGCGCACACAGCATGGCCGTGCAGATCCGCACCGTCGCTCCTCCCCTCTTTTATGCGCGGCTTTATGAGTTGGACGCCATTGCGATGGCGTGGCCGGCGCATGAATTGTTTGAATTATCTAAGGCCAAGAAAACGGCTAAGTCAAACGGTCGCAGGTGAAGCATCACGCGCGCCGCATCAGGATCGCGCTCGAGCAAAACGATAGATAGCAGGTCCGATTCAACGGAAGCGGATCAGACCCGAGTGATGCTGCCGCGATTACACGCACTGATTTCATGACGCGGCAACAACACGCCTCGACACCGACCGAATTCCGGTCCGCGCCGGCACTGCGCACGAGACAAGACGTCAGCGCCGATCAGCACGAAAATGTTGCGCTCTGCAGACTGTACGACCGGGATGGAAACGCACCGCACGGGAGACAGCAGCCGAAATGCAAACTGCCCGCAACATGAACTCGCCGCCGCGCCGAATCCACGTAGTCCTGGTGTAGCCCCGAATCCGGGGCTGTCATCTCGATCCAGCCAAGTGCTTGATTTATGGTGGGCGCACTAGGGCTCGAACCTAGGACCCGCTGATTAAGAGTCAGCTGCTCTACCAACTGAGCTATGCGCCCGGAACCATCCGGAAGTGTCTTTCGGGGTCGGCGTCGTTTAGCAAAGCGAATCCCCGATGTCCAGCAAGCCATCGCAGATTTCCGGACGAAATATCGCTCCGATACGACGGAAACGGCCGCCCCACCGGGGAGCGGCCGATATCCGCGCGCAAGCAGGGCGCCGGCGCCCCCCTCAAAGCCGTCCGGAGTCCTCGCCGGGGGCTATCTGCGGCCGCTCATGATCGGGGCCACGGTCGCGCCGGAAGCCGTGATCGCCGTGATGGTGACGCCAATGCCGGCCACCGCCGAAGAAGCCGCCCTCCATGCGGGTCAGCACCGCAAGGCGCCGCTTCTGGCCGTCATCGAGGGTCTTGTAGAGCGGATCGGCGGCGTCCGCGATTTTCTTCAGCGCGGCCGAGGTGTCGGCCATGCGTTCGGCCCGGTTGCGCAGACGGGTGACCGGATCGGGCCGGGTCTCCCGCGCGCCCGCGGCCTGCCGCGCCTGCATTCTGGCGTTGGCGCGATCAGCCCGAAGCTTGGTGAAATCCCGAACCGCCGTTTCCAGCGGCGGCCACAGCTTCTCCTGGTCCGGCGTCAGCTTCAGCCCCGCCTTCACCGCGGCGATCCGGGCATCGGCCATGGCCGCGCGGTCTTCCGGACTCATCCGGACATGATGGTGATGCTGCCAGCGCGGATGATGCGCATAGGCCGCCGCCGAACCGGCAACCGTGAGCGCAGCGAGACCGGCAAGAACAACCTTCTTCATTTGCAACCTCCAATCACAAGACTGCATCAGGATGAGGCGCCCGCCCCTGCCGTTCAACTTAAGCTTTCGACACGTAGATTAAGGACCGTTCATCGCCGATACGCGAAGCGGTCGGGATGCATGATGACGATTGCGGCCGCCGCTCGTGCGGCGGCACGCGGGATCGAGACATGGATCAAGGCACCGCGCCGCCGAAGATCGAGTTCGGCAGGAACAGCGATATCTCCGGCACGTAGGTAATCAAGATCAGGAACGCGAGCAGCAGCAGCAGCCAGCGCCACGATGCCTGCACCACTTTCACCAGCGGCATGCCGGTGATGCCCGATGCGACGAACAGGTTCAGCCCGACCGGCGGCGTCACCATGCCGATCTCCATGTTCACCACGAAGATGATGCCGAGATGGATCGGATCGATGCCGAGATGAACCGCGGTCGGGAACACGATCGGCGCCACGATCAGGATGATCGCGGACGGCTCCATGAAATTGCCGGCGATCAGCAGGATGATGTTGACGACGACCAGGAACTGCCACGGCTTGAGGTCGGCCTCGATGATCGCCCGGGCGATATCCTGCGGAATCTGCGCCGTCGTCAGCACGTGGCCGAACAGGAAGGCGTTGGCGATGATGAACATCAGCATCACCGTCACGCGCGATGAGTCGGTCAGCACCCGCGGCACGTCGGAGAGCCCGAGATCGCGATAGATGAAGACCGCGGCGATGAAGGCATAGACGGCGGCGACGGCCGCGGCTTCCGTCGGCGTGAACACGCCGCCATAGATGCCGCCCATCACGATGAAGATCAGCAGCAGCCCCCAGATGGCGTCCCGGAAGGACACGAACCTCTCCCTCCAGGAAGCCTTGGGCTGGCGCGGCAGGTTCTTGATCCTGGCGACGATGTAGATCGCGACCATCAGCACGCTGCCGAGCAGGACCGCCGGCAGTACGCCGGCCATGAACAGGCGCCCGACCGATGTCTCGGTGGTGGCGGCATAGACCACCATGACGATCGACGGCGGCATCAGGATGCCAAGGGTGCCGCCGTTGACGATGACGCCGGTGGCGAAGGATTGCGTGTATCCGACCCGCACCATGCCGGCGATGACGATGGAGCCGATCGCCACCACGGTGGCCGGCGACGAACCGGAGACCGCCGCAAAGAACATGCAGGCCATCACCGAGGCGATCGCCAGACCGCCCGGCAGATGGCCGACGGTCGAGACCGCGAAGTTGATCATGCGCTTGGCGACGCCGCCGGTGGTCAGGAAGTTACCGGCCAGGATGAAGAACGGAATGGCGAGCAGCGTCGTCTGCTCCATGGTCTGAAAGAACTTCAGCACCAGCGAGGCGATGCTGTCCGGCTCGAACAGCAGGATGACGGTGAGCGAGGACAGCCCGAGCGCGATGGCGATCGGCGTGCCGAGGAACAGCAGCACGAACAGGAGAATGAAAAGGACCGCGGTTGTCATCGGGACACCGCCGTCGCATCCGGATTGTCGTCGCCGGCGATGTCGCGGATCGCGTCATGCGCCTCGTCCGCGAGTTCGTATCCGGGGGATCTTCCGGTCGCGATCCGCCAGGCCATTTCCAGCAGCCGGTACAGCAGCAGGGCAAAGCCGATCGGCAGGCACAGGCTGAGAATCCAGCGCTCCACCGGAATGTCCTCGGCCTCGACCCCCATGATGTGGAGACGGCTGATGTATTCCCATGAGCCGTAGAGCATCAGGCAGGCATAGGTGATCGCCAGCGCGACGACCAGGAGCCCCACCCAGCGCTGCGCCGGCCGCGGCAGCAGGCGCACGATGGCGTCCACGCCGATATGCGCCTTCACCCGGACGCCATAGGAGATGCCCAGCAGGACGAGCCAGCCGAACAGGTAGAAGTTGGCTTCAAGGGCCCAGAGAAGTCCCGAATTGAATCCGTAGCGCAGGACCACCTGAACGAAGGTCAGGATGGTCATGGCCGCCATGATCAGCGCGAGAATCGTCTCCTCGAGACGATGCAGAAGCGATCTGATAGTCACTGGGCCCCTCCCCGGGGACTCGGCTATCGTGGAGCGGTGCATCGCTCCACGAAACATCGGCGGCCGCCTGTCGCGGCCGCCGGTGCCAACAGGTCAGCTCTTGCTGGCGCCGTTGGATTTTTTCGCCGCATCGACGATGTCCTTACCGATGCCGCCTTCGAACTTGGCCCAGACCGGCTCCATCGCCTTCTTCCACTCCGCGCGCTGCGCGGGGGTCAGTTCGTGGATCTTGGCGCTGCCGGATTCGGCGATCTTCTTCTTGGCGTCGGCGTTCAGCTTGCCGGCGACCTCATTGTTGAGCTTGGTGGCCACGTCCATGGCCTTCTTGAGACCGGCCTGGACATCCGGCGGAAGTTTCTTCCACCACGAGGCGTTGGTCACCACCATGTAGTCGATGACGCCATGGTCGGTATGGGTGAAGTCCGACTGCACCTCCTGGTACTTCTGCGAGTAACAGTTCGACCAAGTGTTCTCCTGGCCGTCGACGGTGCCGAGTTGCAGCGCCTGGTAGACTTCGGAGAAGGCCAGCTTCTGCGGATTGGCACCGAGCTGCTGGAACTGCGCCGCGAGCACGTCGGATGCCTGCACGCGGAACTTGAGTCCCTTGGCGTCGGACGGCACCAGCAGCGGCTTCTTCGCCGAAAGCTGCTTCATGCCGTTGTGCCAGTAGGCGAGGCCGAGAAAGCCCTTCGACTGCATCGAGGTCAGCAGCTTCTGGCCGACGGGCCCCTGCTGGAAGCGGTCGACGGCCTCGATATTGTCGAACAGGAACGGCAGGTCGAAGACCTGAAGCTGCTTGGTGAACTTGTCGAACTTCGACAGCGAGGGGGCGATGAACTGCACGTCGCCGAGCGCGAGCGCCTCCATCTCCTTGCCGTCGCCGAACAGCTGCGAACTCGGATAGACCTCGACCTTCACCTTGCCGGGAAGCAGCTTCTCCGCCTCTTCCTTGAACTTCAGGGCCGCCTGGCCCTTCGGGGTCTTTTCGGCCACCACATGGCTGAACTTGATGACGATCGGCTGCGCCGCAGCCGGCACGATAAAGCCGAGCGCCGCAATGGCCGCGCCCCAAAATACGATCTTGCGCATTCGTCCTCCCGGAATTCGTTCGTGGTCTCGGATACGTTTCTTGAATTGATCCGATACCATCCTTGAAAAGGATGAAGGCCGTCAATACCGCGTCTGATGCGCGAGGGCTATGCTTCCTTTTGGGGGGATCGCCGCAAATCCTTATTGCAACGCAAAACGCGGCGCCGGAGCGCCGCGTTTCGATGTTGGCCCGAGAATGCCGGCCTGAGACGGGAAACGCCGACCGTCAGCTTGCCGCCGCGTTCGGCACGTCGCGCTGCCGTTTCATGACGATCTTGTTGAGCGCGCCGAGATAGGCTTTCGCCGACGCCACCAGCGTATCCGGGTCCGCCGCCCGCGACGTCATCGAGCGCCCTTCGTGACCGAGCCGCACGGAGACCTCGGCCTGGGCGTCGGTGCCTTCGGTCACCGCATGCACCTGGTAGAGCTCCAGCTTCGCCTCGTGCGGCACCAGCGCCTTGATGCAGTTGAACACCGCGTCGACCGGGCCGTTGCCCTCGGCCTCCTCGATCTTCGTCTGTCCCTCGATGTCGAGCTTCATGGTGGCACGCTGCGGGCCATGGGTACCCGCGATCACCGTCAGCGAACTCAGCTTGATCCGGTCATGCGACGCCGCCAGCTCCTGGTCGACCAGCGCCTCGATGTCCTCGTCGTAGATGTCCTTCTTGCGGTCGGCCAGCGCCTTCATCCGCGCGAAGGCATCCTCCAGCTGGTTGGCGCCGAGCTTGTAGCCCATCTCCTCCAGCTTGTGGACGAAGGCATGGCGTCCCGAATGCTTGCCCAGCACCAGCGACGACTGCTTGAGGCCGACCATCTCAGGGCGCATGATCTCATAGGTCGAGGCGTCCTTGAGCACGCCGTCCTGATGGATGCCGCTCTCGTGCGCGAACGCATTGCGGCCGACGATGGCCTTGTTGTACTGCACCGGAAACGAGGTCGCCGCCGACACGATCTTCGAGGCGCGGGTCAGCATCGTGGTGTCGATCTTGTTCCAGTAGGGAAACTTGTCGTTGCGGACGTTGATCGCCATCACGATTTCCTCGAGCGCGGCGTTACCCGCACGCTCGCCGATGCCGTTGACGGTGCATTCCACCTGACGCGCGCCGCCGGCGATTCCGGCCAGCGAATTCGCCACCGCCATGCCGAGGTCGTTGTGGCAATGGACCGAGAACACCGCCTTGTCGGAGTTCGGCACCCGCTCCATCAGGGTGCGCATGAAGTGGGTGTATTCCTCCGGAACGGTGTAGCCGACGGTATCCGGAATGTTCACCGTCGTCGCCCCGGCCTTGATGACCGCCTCGACGATGCGGCACAGGAAATCCATTTCGCTGCGGGTGCCGTCCTCGGCCGACCATTCGACGTCGTCGATCTGGTTGCGGGCCCGGGTCACGTTGGCGATCGAGGTCTCGATCACCTGCTCCGGCGTCATGTTGAGCTTGACGCGCATGTGCAGCGGCGAGGTGGCGATCACGGTGTGGACGCGGCCGCGCCTGGCGAACTTCACCGCCTCGGCGCAGCGGTCGATGTCCTTCGGATGGACGCGCGACAGGCCGGCGATGACGGCATTCTTGGAGCGCCGGGCGATCTCGCTGACCGCCTGGAAGTCACCCTCGGAGGTGATCGGGAAGCCGGCCTCGATGACATCGACGCCCATGTCGTCCAGCAGTTCGGCGACCTCGAGCTTTTCCTCGAAGGTCATGGTGGCGCCGGGGCATTGCTCGCCGTCGCGCAAGGTGGTGTCGAAGATGATGACGCGGTCCTTCTCGGACCTGGCGGGTGTCGTCATGGGAAATTCCTTTGGTCAGGTGCACCCGGCTGACGGGGCGCATGAGGTTTCTGGTGATCGCTCGCATCCCCTGAGTGCCCAGGCGCAACCGCCCAGACGGCCCTCAGGGGCCGATAAGCAGAAGCCCGCCAAGAAGGAGGGATGAGGCCGGCGCAGCCGGAATCGTGCCGGCAACAGCGGTTCCAACCGCCATTCCGCCCGTTTCCCGGATCTCGCCGCAAATCGTCATCTGCATCCCTGTACCCAAGAACCTGTACCCAAGCACACGATCCACCCAAACCGTTGACGTCGGGTTGCCGGATGGAGTCCCTGCACGCCTTTTTAGCGGCTGCGGCGCCCACCCGCAACGCCAAATGGCCGGCAAGCCGGCATTTCCCGAAGCCGATGCGGTCTCCGGGCTTCAAATCGGCGCCTGTCCGGCCCGCGGCCCGCTATTTCCCCGCCGGCGCCGAAGCCGCCTTCTTCGCCGCGCCCTTGCCGCCGCCCTCCGCCTCAAGCGCCCGGCGCACCTTGTCGAACTCGTCCAGCGACGCCTTGTCGACCCTGGGAAACCGGAGATCGAGCCGGTCCAGCGCGCTGACGATCACCGAGCCGATCACCACCCGCGCGAACCACTTGCGGTCGGCGGGCACCACGTACCAGGGCGCGTCCCGGGTCGAGGTATGGCCGATCACATCCTGATAGGCCGCCTGATAGCGATCCCAGAACTTCCGTTCGGCCACGTCGCTCATCGAGAACTTCCAGGTCTTGGCCGGTTCATTCAACCGATCGAGGAAGCGTTCGCGCTGCTCGTCCTTCGAGACGTGAAGAAAGAATTTCAGCACCACGGTGCCGTTCCGCGTCAGGTAGCGCTCGAACGCGCGGATGTCCTCGAACCGTTCGTGCCAGATGTCCTTCGTCACCAGCTTGGGCGGCAGGCGCTCGGCGGCCAGCACTTCGGGGTGGACGCGCACCACCAGGCATTCCTCGTAATAGGAACGGTTGAAGATGCCGATGCGCCCGCGCTCCGGGAGCCGGCACGCGGCCCGCCACATGAAGTCATGGTCGAGTTCCTCGTCCGACGGCTGCTTGAACGAATGCACCTCGCAGCCCTGCGGATTGACCCCTTCGAACACGCTCTCGATGGCGCTGTCCTTTCCGGCGGCATCCATGCCCTGGAAGATCAGCAGCAGCGACCAGCAGTTCTGCGCGTAAAGCTTCTCCTGCAGGTCGCTGAGGCGTTTCCGGTTCGCCTCGATGATGTCCTTGCCCTGGTTCTTCTCCAGTTCTCCGTCCTCGTCGTGCCTGAACAGCTTGAGGTGGAACGGCTTCGAACC
>JAGRLZ010000222.1 GCA_020441545.1 Xanthobacteraceae bacterium
ATCGCCGTTGCGGCGATTCGGTCCCGCGCCGTCATGAAGGCGTCGGCGGCGTGGCGTAATTTTGCATTCCATGCACGCAAGATCGAGACGGCGGCACCGGCTTTGGATTAAGCTGATCGGGCTGACGGCAGATCGCGGAGGGGCGAAGATGGTGGAGCAGACAGAGACGAGCCGGCCCGCAAATGGCAAGGGTCCGCCGAATGCCGGCGCATATCGTCACCCCGAATTCGGCGCGCGCCACACCCACAAGCCGGTCAAGGCGATCATCGGCATCGCGGTCCTGCTGATCCTGAGCTTTGTGTTGTACCAGTTCAGGGACAAGGCACGACACCACCCGTCGAAACCGGCTCCCGCGTCACAGGGAACGACCGCACCAAAACCATGAGCGTCACGCCGGAAGCGGCACGCGCAATACGCGAATCCACAATAATTGAAATTGAGAACGCGAAATGAGAACGCGGAAAATCGGTTCCCCCAGGAACCGATCGGCGATTGAGCGATTGGCTTCCCGGCAATTCAGGAGGAGCCGTGTCCATGGCCAACGAACCTCGTCCCGACGCACCGCATCGGTCCCCGGAAGATACGCGGATGCGCGATCCCGCTCCGCTGGCGCATGAATTCCAGGCCGACCCGGAATTGACCGAGGGCCCGGCGAGCCGCAGACGGATCGCGATCGCGGGCCTTGCCATCGCCGTCGTTCTCGGACTGGTGTTCTACGGCCTCAACAGCGCTTCGATGGCCCCCTCGACGCCGTCGACATCGACGGCCTCCAACCCGAAAATCAGCCCGAACGCCCCACAGCCGGGTGAAAACGTCGCCGAGCAATCCACGAGACCGCCGGTCGCCCCCGGCGTGCGTGACGTGACGCCCTATAACAACCAGCCCGGCGTCACCACCGGCGCGGCACCGATGCATCCGCGGCAGCAGGCTCCAGGCGGGACAAGGTAGCTTCCAAAAGTTCCGGAAGGGGCGGTATAACACCGTGCCGCCGCCCTGCCAGCGCGCTTTCGAGCGAAGCGGGTACCGCTTCGCGTCAAGAAAGCGCGTTAAAACAAGGATAGAGAGCCCCGTTCCGATTCTATCGGAACGGAAATGGCTCTATGGCGTGAAGATCCGGTTCAGTTCGGCGGCCGGAAAGCCTTCAGCGAATGAGTTGAAGGTGCCGTGCTCCGCGATCTCCCTGGCCGCCCGCATGACGCCGCCCCACGCGACCCGCGCAAGCGCGCCGCCGATGCTGATGCGCCGCACGCCGAGATCGGCCATCTCCTGCACCGACGAACCCGGCCAGCCGATCAGAACGTTCACCGGCTTCGGCTCCACCGCCTTCACTACCGCCGTGATCTGCTCCCTGGTCCGGATGCCCGGCGCATAGAGGCAATCGGCCCCGGCATCGGCATAGGCGGCCAGGCGATCGATCACTTCGTTCAGATCGCCGGCGCCGACGAAAAAGCTCTCGCAGCGCCCCACCAGCACGACATCCGCGCCACTGGCGTCGATGGCCCCGCGGGCGGCGCGGATGCGCTCCACCGCAAGACGCCGCTCATAGAGCGGCCGGGCC
>JAGRLZ010000223.1 GCA_020441545.1 Xanthobacteraceae bacterium
CCGCCGATCCATCGGACCGGCGGCTTCTTCCTCACGTCTTTTTGAAAGGCGGGATCAGGCTTTCATCGCCGCCTTCACCGCCTCCGCCGTGATCGGCAACGCCCGGACACGCGCGCCGACCGCATTGAAGACCGCATTGGCCACCGCCGGCGCGATCACCGTCACGGTCGGTTCGCCGACGCCGGTGGCGTGCTCGCCATTGGCGATGATATGGACCGAGACCTCCGGCACCTGGCTCATGCGCAGCGGCATGTAGCTGTCGAAGTTCGACTGCTCGATCGCACCGTCCTTCAGCGTCGCCTTCTCGTAGAGGGCCAGCGACAATCCCCACAGCGCGCCGCCCTCGACCTGGGCGCGGATGCCGTCCGGATTGACCGCGGTGCCGACATCGGTCGCGACCGTCAGCTTCTTCGGCGTCACCTCGCCGGACGGCGACACCGCGACATGGGCGACGCACGCGGTCCAGCTTGCCGTCTTGCGCTCCTGCGACGACACGCAGGCGACGCCCATGCCCTCGCCCTTCGGCAGTTTCTTGGTGCCGTAACCGGCAAGGCCCATGGCGGCCAGCAAGGTGTTGCGCAGCCGCTGGGCGCCGCCGTCATTGGCGCCCGCGCCGTCGAGCATGGCGATCCGGTATTGCGCGGGATCCTTGCCGGCGGCATGCGCCAGCTCGTCGATCATGCTTTCGACCGCCCAGAAGGTCCAGCCCGGCGCCACCGAGCGCAACTGCCCCGACGGCGTCGCCTTCTGCGCCATCTCGTTGAGAATGGTGCGGACATTGTGGTTGGGCACGGAGTAGAAGAAGTCCGCGCCGTTCACCGCGAAGGCATCGAGCGCGCCCTTCTTGTCGACCGACGGCGACAGGAGGTCCGGGATGCCCCAACGCTTGGTCGGCCATGCGCTGACGACGTCGTGATCGAGCGCCACCAGCTTGCCGGCGCTGTCGAGGCCGGCCTTCAGTTTCTGGTAGGTGAGCGGTCGCGAGAAATCCATCGTCATGTCGTCTTCGCGCGAATAGATCACCTTGACCGGCTTGCCGACCGCCTTCGCCGCCTGGACGGCGGGAATGGTCATGTCGGCATCGAGCCTGCGGCCGAAGCCGCCGCCCAGCCACGCCTGATGCAGCACGACATATTTCGGATCGACGCCGGCCGCGGCGGCCGCGATCGCCCCGGTCCGCGTCGCGAACTGGTTGCCGGTGTGGACGTGCCAGATCTCGCCCTCCTTGTGGGCGGTGGCGTTCATCGGCTCCATCGGGCAATGGATATTGATGTTGGTGGTGTATTCCGCCTCCACCACCTTGGCGGCCGAGCCAAGCGCGGCGGCGGTGTCGCCGCTCTTGACGAAGAACAGCCCGGCATCGCCGAGACCCTGCAGCCGCCTGGCCTCGGTCAGCAGCGACTCGCTGGACAGCTTGGCATTGGGCCCGCGATCCCACGTCACCTTGAGCGCCTCCGCCGCCTTGCGGGCATCCTGATAGGTCCTGGCGACCGCCACGACCCATCCGCTGGTGGTGGCGGTCTTGTCGTCGAGCACCACCGCCTGGATGAAGCCAGGCACCTTTTTCGCGGCGCTGTCGTCGACCGCCTTCACCGTCGCGCCGTAGCGCACCGGCGGCAGCACCAGCTTGCCGTAGACCATGCCGGGAAGAAACGTATCGATGCCGTATTTCGCGCTGCCGTTCACCTTGAACGGGATGTCGAGCTGCGGCATCGACACGCCGATCATGGTGTACTGATCGGCGGTCTTGAGCTTGATCGCCTTCAATTCGTCCGGCGTGAAGGTCTTCGTCACCTTGCCGCCCTTCACCACGTCGGCGAAGGTCTTCGATGCCTTCGACTTGCCGTGCATGATGACGGAATCGCGCACCGTCAATTCGGAGGCCGGCACCCCCATCATGGCGGCGGCGGCCTCGAGCAGCGCGATGCGGCCGGCGGCGCCGGCGCGGCTCATCGCATCGAAGTTCATCATGGTGCTCCAGCTTCCGCCGGTGATCAGGGCGCCGAGCATCGGATCGTTGTATTTGGGATCGTTGCCGGACAGCGACACCCGCATGTCCTTCCAGTCGGCGCCGAGCTCTTCGGCGACCAGTTGCGCCATGGTCGACGCCACGTGCTGTCCCATGTCGGCCTTGCCGACGGTGACGGTGACGAGCCCGTCGGCCCCGATCGAATACCAGATGCTGGGATCGATCCTCGCCGTTGCGGCCAACGCGTCGCCGACGCCGAAGGCACCCGGCATCGCGGCATAGCCGAGCGTCACGCCCGCGGCCGCGGTGCCGATCAGGAACGACCTGCGCGACAGGTCCATGGATTCGCCTTGCGCGATCTTCGCCTGCCTGTCGATGTTCACCTGCTTGTTCATGTGTGCCTCCGATCGGTCGCGGCCGACGCCGTGCGCATTTCGGATGCGGCGCGCATGATCGCGCGTTGAATCCGCGAATAGGTCATGCAGCGACACAGGTTGCCATCCATGTGCGCGACCACTTCGTCCTTGCTCGGATTGGTGTTGGTCGCCAGCAGCGAGGCGGCCTGCATGATCTGGCCCGACTGGCAGTAGCCGCATTGCGGCACCTGCTCGGCGATCCATGCCTTCTGCAACGGATGGTCGCCCTTCTCGCTCAAGCCTTCGATCGTGGTGATCTTCTTGCCCGCGACATCGCCGAGCGCGGTCTGGCAGGAGCGCACCGCCTCCCCGTCGACGTGAACCGTGCATGCGCCGCAAAGACCCGCGCCGCAGCCGAACTTGGTGCCGGTCATCTGAAGCTGCTCGCGGATGACCCAGAGCAGCGGGGTATCGGCCGCCGCCTCGACGGACATATTCCGCCCATTGATGGTGAGTTGAGGCATTGCTCTTTTCTCTCCCTGCCCGGTGGATGGTGCCGCTTACGGCGGAAACTCACATTCAGGCCGGCGACCGGCACCCACCGGGCGATGTCGGTCCGGCGCGAAGCATGATCGCGTTCCAAGATGGAGGCAATCCAAATTCAAACCGCGCGAACCGGACGCGCCGCAAAATCGTTTGTGCGACGCCGCAGGATTTTCCGATGCACAATGCTGCCGCGAAAGCGATTCATGCTAGGAATGGCAACGATGGATGGCGGCGATCAGCCACCGCGTCGCACCCGCAGAATCACAAAACCAAAAGGCCGCTCATGAGTTGCATCCCGCTTCGCGCCGCATGCGTGGCACTCGCGCTGTGCGCTGGCGCATCGGGCGCCCAGGCCGGCTCCGAAAGAGGGATCGCGCCGCCCTTCAATGCGAGGTCGTCCAACACTGTGCCGCTGGTGTTCGGCATGGACCCGGCCAGCGCCGCCGTCGCGCTGCAAACCCCGCTGGTCCATGTCGGCGGGCGTCGCGGCCACGACATCTATCTGGCGCTGCGCGATGTCGGCGGCGGTTTCTTCGAACGGCGCGACCGCCTGTTCCTTCAGTTCCGCCACGGCCGCCTGACCGGCTGGAAAGGCGACTGGGGCCACAACTGGATGTGGCGATGACACGGGCCGACGGACCCGGCTTCGTTCAAATCAGACGCGTGGTTCAGAACCAGCGCTCGCGGACGATCACCGTATCGCCGGGATTGATCGGCGTGTCCGGCGAGACCAGCGCGCGCATCGTGCCGCCCGGCGCGGGATGGGTGATGGTGACGAGATCGCGGCGGGCGCGCGGCGAGAAGCCGCCGGCAATGGCGACCGCGCTCTCGGCCGTCATGTTCGGCACGTAAGGATACTGGCCCGGCGCCACCACCTCGCCGAGGATGA
>JAGRLZ010000224.1 GCA_020441545.1 Xanthobacteraceae bacterium
AACAGCAAAGCCCCGCACCGGCGGGGCCTTGTCATTGTCCGGTTGGCACACACCCTACAGCGGCAGGTTGTCGTGCTTCTTGGCAGGCGCTTCGACTTTCTTGTCGCGCAGCATCGCCAGCGCCCGGGCGATGCGCCGGCGCGTCGAATGCGGCATGATGACGTCGTCGATATAGCCGCGCTCGGCGGCAATGAACGGCGACAGGAAACGGTCTTCGTATTCCCTGGTGCGCGCGGCGATCTTGTCCGGGTCGTTCATGTCCTGGCGGAAGATGATTTCCACCGCCCCCTTGGCGCCCATCACCGCGATCTGCGCGGTCGGCCAGGCATAGTTCATGTCCGCGCCGATTTCCTTCGACGCCATCACGTCGAACGCGCCGCCATACGCCTTGCGGGTGATGACGGTGACCAGCGGCACCGTGCATTGCGAATAGGCGAACAAGAGCTTGGCGCCGTGCTTGATGAGGCCGCCATATTCCTGGGCGGTGCCCGGCAGGAAGCCCGGCACGTCCACGAAGGTGACGATCGGGATGTTGAAGGCATCGCAGAAGCGGACGAAGCGCGCGGCCTTGCGGGAGGCGTCCGAGTCGAGCACGCCGGCCAGTACCATCGGCTGGTTGGCGACGAATCCGACCGTGCGGCCCGCGATGCGGCCGAATCCGATCACGATATTCTTGGCGAAGGAATCGGCGAGTTCGAAGAAGTCGCCCTCGTCCACCACCTTCAGGATCAGTTCCTTGATGTCGTAGGGCTTGTTCGGATTGTCCGGCACCAGCGTATCGAGCGAGTCGTCGACGCGCTCGATATCGTCGAAGCTCGGCCATTCCGGCACGCCGTCGGAATTGTTCGACGGCAGGAAGTCGATCAGCCGGCGCATCTGCAACAGCGTCTCGACGTCGTTCTCGTAAGCGCCGTCGGCGATCGAGGAGCGCGTCGCGTGCACCGAGGCACCGCCGAGTTCTTCCGCCGTCACCACCTCGTTGGTCACCGTCTTCACGACGTCGGGGCCGGTGACGAACATATAGCTCGTGCCCTTCACCATGAAGATGAAGTCGGTCATCGCCGGCGAATAGACGTCGCCGCCGGCGCAGGGGCCCATGATGACGCTGATCTGCGGAATGACGCCGGACGCCTGCACGTTGCGGCGGAACACGTAGGAATAGCCGGCCAGCGCCGCGACGCCTTCCTGGATGCGCGCCCCGCCCGCGTCGTAAAGGCCGATGATCGGCGCGCGGGCCTTCATCGCCATGTCCTGCAGCTTGGTGATCTTCAGCGCGTGGGTTTCCGACAGCGAGCCGCCGAATACCGTAAAGTCCTTGGCGAAGACGAAGATCTTGCGGCCGTTCACGGTGCCCCAGCCGGTGACGACGCCGTCGCCCGGCACCTTGGACTTCTCCATGCCGAATTCGGTCGAGCGATGCTCGACGAACATGTCGAACTCCTCGAACGAACCGCGATCGAGCAGAAGCTCGATCCGCTCGCGCGCCGTCAGCTTGCCGCGCTTGTGCTGTGCTTCGATGCGCTTCTCGCCGCCGCCCAGTTTGGCGGCCGCGCGGCGTTCGTCGAGGGATTCGAGAATGTCTTTCATAACGTCCCAGCCTGAATTGCCGGGCAGCCATGACCGCCCGGGCCTTGTCGCAGGCTTTTTAACACGCACTTTTCCGGTATGGAAACCGGGATATGGCGGGTTGCGGGCAGGCTGCCGCCGGGGCATTTTCCGGCGTCCGGCCAAAGCGATGGAGACACGGGAATGGCGATCGACACCTCCGGGCAGCCGACGGGCGCCGTCACCGGCGGAATCCGCACCCTGCTGCGCATCGAAGGGCTGACGCTGTTCGTCGGCATGGTCGGGCTGTACGGGCTGTGGGGCGGATCATGGTGGCTTTTCGCCATCCTGTTCCTGGTTCCGGACCTCAGCTTTGTCGCCTATCTGGCCGGCCCGCGGGCCGGCGCGGCGGTCTATAACGCCATGCACACCTATATGCTGCCGCTGATCCTGTCCTTCATCGGATTCAGCATGTCGCTGCCGCTGACGCTGTCGATCTCGATGATCTGGATGGCCCATATCGGAATCGACCGGGCGCTGGGCTTCGGGCTGAAATACGATGCCGGCTTCGGCTTCACCCATCTCGGCCGCATCGGCAAGACGGCGAAGTCCGCCGGCTGATCGGCCGCGGTCAGATCGCCCCGACATCCGCCAGCAACAGTTTGGCGAGCGACATCCGCGCCGCCGAATGACGGGGCTCGCGAATGTCGATGTTCAGCGCGAACACCGTCTGCGCGCCGCCCTTGTCCGCCCAGCCCACCAGCCAGCCCAGGCCGGGATGCACCTTGCCCGCCTCGGTCCTGTCATCGACGCCGATCAATCCGGTCTTGAAGTGGATGGTCGCATCGCCCGCCTTTTCCACCGGCACGATATCGCGCGTCAGATCCTGGCTGCGCTTCGAGACCGGCAGCACGCCGCGCCGAAGCCGATCGAGAAAATCGATCTGCTGGACGGGATCGATCCGCAGGTCGCCGGTGAGCCAGAAGCGGTCGATGCCGCCGCCGATGTTCCTGTTGCCGTAATCGAGCAGGTTCACGTATTTCTGCATCCGCTGCTCGCCGATGCGCCGCGCGATCTGCTGATAGACCGGCACCGCCGACGCCGCGATCGCCGAGCGCAGCGTATGGTCCCTGTTCCAGCCGGGAAACGCGCGCATCACGCCGTCCCACTTGAAGATGTCCTTGTCCGGATCGGCGACCACGCCGGTCTCCAGCGCGATGAGCGAGTGCGGCACCTTGTAGGTGGAGGCCGGCAGCACCGCCTTGCCGGAGCGTTCGGCATCGCTGGCGATGATGAGATACTCATCCGTCTTGTAGGCCACGAAGGTGCCGGCGGTGCCCTCGTCGGCAAAGCGCTTGGCGAGGCTTTCGCGAATCTCGCTGCGCGGCGGCGCGACATGGGCGCGCGCGAGGCGCGGCAAGGCGATGGCAGCGGCAACGCTGGCGAGCGCATGACGGCGAGTGAGCATCGAATGGCCCCGTTTCAGTTCACGCGGGCACTTTCAACCGCATCGTGGTCAAACGATGGCTGGCCTCTTGGCGCATTTCCGATTTTGAATGAAAACATCTGCGGGAAAACGATGCGCGCCCCCTCTCCCATTGGGAGAGAGTTGGGGTGAGGGGTTACACCGGCAATGATGATCGATACCCCCTCACCCGGAGTCTGTGGCTCCGACCTCTCCCCGGCGGGGAGAGGGATGCAACGTTCTACGGTGACTCCATCACCAGCAACTCAGCGCGCATTCCCCGACAGCCGCAGCACGAACACCAGCACCTCGGCCACCGCCTTGTAGAGTTCGGCCGGAATCTCGTCGCCCAGTTCGACGTTCGACAATGCGCCGGCCAGCACCTCGTTTTCCTCGATCGGGATTTCGTGCGCCCTGGCGACCTCGATGATCTTCGCGCCGAGCGCGCCCCGTCCCTTTGCCACCACGGTCGGCGCGCCGGCGTGATCGTAGTGCAGCGCGACCGCGAGCTGATTGTCGGATCCGCTCATCACATCGCCCTGTCGAGAAAATGCCCGGCGACCGCGCTCGCGGTCTGTGGCGGCGTGCCTTCGCGAACCGTGATGTCGCCGGGCCTGAGTTCGGCGCGGCTGAGCGCCTGGCTGAGTTCCGATGCCTCCGCCCGCAGGCGGCTGGCGGTGACCGGGCGCTCCGCCCACATCCGCACCGACGTGGTTTCGCCGCTCAGCGAGACCAGCGCATGGACCGGACCGGCCGGCTCTATATCGAGCGAGAACCGCGCGCGCCAGACCCGTGTGGCGGCCTCGACCTCGTTCGCCTGGCCGCCGTCGCGGGCGATTTCGAACTGCGCGATCGCCGTCCCCATCGGCGTGGCAAACGGAATCTCGAAATTCCATCGTGGTCCGTTGCCATCGCCGCGCAGCAGCGTCGCGTCGGCGCGGTCCGGCAGGGACGCCACCTGCAACAGCGTCTGGCGCGCAAGCGCGGCGTCCGTATCGTTCAACAGGTGATGCACGACCTGGTCCGGCGACGCCTCCGCGACAACCGTTGCAACCGCGACCGGCTGCGCCGACGGCGCCGCGCCCCGCACCGGCGGCGGCGGCAGATTGGTCCGCACGGTGACGGCCTCATCCGTGCCTGCACTGGATGCAGGCTTCGGCGAGGCCGTATCGCGCGACGCCGCCATCGTTTCCTGCAGCAGGCTCAGCGCGATCCGCGCTTCGGTCGCGGTGGCCGCCGCGCTGCCGGGCATACCGCCGCGAAAGCCACCCCCCGGAATCTCGCGACCCCCGAACGCATCCTCGGCGGCCGGAAGCCGGGCCCGCGGCAGCAGCACTTCCCGCATCTCGAGTTCGGGCACCAGCGTTGCCTTGCCCAAGGTTGCCATGTCCAAGGTTGCCTTGCCCAAGGTTGCGTCGCCCAAGGTTGCCTTGCCGGTTGCCATTGCGGGCGGAGCCTGCAATTGCGGATCGGGCTGTGGCGAGGCTGATGCCGGCGCAGCCGACGACGGCGTGCCCGGCGCCTGCGATGCGCCCTGCGCCGCCGGCAGGTGCGCCGCAAGCAACTGGCGGAAGACGATCAGCGCCGCTTTCATGTCCGGCATGGCCGCGGCCGGGGCATGGCCCGCCGGCATCGACGCCAGCGTCTTTTCGAGGAACAGCCCCGAGCCCTGCAACGCGGCCTTCAGGTCCGGCCCCGACAGCGACGCATCCATCGGCAGCCGGCGCGCGAGAAGCTGCGCCGCCGCGCTCTGCACGTCCGCCGGCAAGGTGCCGGGCCGCACCGCGGCGATCAGGTCGGCGAACAACTGCGAGAGACTGCCCTGCCGGGTCACCGCGCGCTGGGCGGCGGCGGAGACCGCGAGCGCCTCCAGCGCGGTCAGTCGCGGCGCCGGCAATGGCGCGCGCGTTGTTGTGGCGGCATCGACGGTCGCCTGCGGCGCCAGCGTCACCCGGTCCGCCGGCCGCGCACCCGCCTCCATTGCCGGCGCGCTCGTATCGCCCCTGCCGACGACCGCCAGGCGCAGGCCATCGGCGGTCTGCGAGACAGCCAATTGCAGGGCCTGTCCGGCCTGAAGCGGAACCTCGGACATCACCTCGATGGACAGGTTGGCGATCGCGATGCGGACCAGGTCGTTCGCCAGCACCTTCTGCACGCGCGCGGCGATCACCTGCCCCGGCTGAAGCCCGGCATCGGCCGCCGCGCCCCGCGCGGCGATGACCGGGAAGATCGGATTGATCGAAATCGCCATGCCCGCGGAATCCTGAAATGACGGCAGGGCAAGCTAGCGCGGGACGCTTAACCTCTCGTTAACCGGCTGCACTCCGCATCGCATCCAGCACCAGCGCCGCGGCACGGAGATCGGCCAGCCGGCCGGCGCGGCGCACTGCTGCTTCGCTGTCCAGTCCCCACTGCTCGATGTTCCAGTCCTCATCGACATTGGCGGCGGCCCAGACCTGATCGAGGTCGCGCGCGCCATGGAGCAAGGCCAGCGCCAGCAACGCCGACCCGGTGATCGTGGTGGTCACGTGGGCCGCCGCGACCGACCACGGGTCGGTCGGCAGCGCGGCACGCGCGGCCGCCACCGCGTGCTCGGGCTGGCGCACATGCACGATGCCTTCGGCCAGCACGAAGCGGGCGCCGAAGGTGTCGGCGACCCAGAACAGCACCGGATCCCATTGCCCGGCCTCGCGCGCCACCAGCGCCTCGGGATGGGCCGCACGATAGAACAGGAGATCGGATTCGAAATAGCGGGCGAGATCGTCGGCGACCGCGTCGACGCGATCGGCGACCGCCGAGATGGTGCTGTTGGCGAGCCGGGTGAGCGGCATCGAGCCGGGATCGATCACCTCGCCCTGCGCGTTCCACTCCGCGACAATCGCCTGGGCGATGGCGCGGTTCGGCACCACCAGCAGGTCACGCGCCGGCGTGCGGACGGACCTGCCGTCCAGCAGGATGGCAAAGCCGTCCGGCGTCTCCTCGCACGACGCGGCCTTGTAGAAGCGCTTCGGCAGCGGCGTCCGGGCCGACTGGCGGGCGGCCTCGTTGGGATCGCTTGGGGCCTGGTTGGCGGCATCCTCGAACAATTCGCGCATGATGGGGTGCTCCGCTTATCGGTTGGCGCAGGCGCGCGAATAGGCCGCCCGCGCACTGGCATCGAGCCCCGCCGCCGCGGCCTCCTCCAGGCATTTCGTGACGCGCCGGCTGTAAGGCGTGCGCGGCGGCGCCTTGAGGTCGGCGTGCGGCGGATCGTCAAGCTTCGGCACCACCGGCACCTCGATCTTCGGCGGCGGTGGGGGCGGCGGCGGTGGCGGGCTCGACGGCGCGATATTGGGACCGACCAGTTGCGCGCTCGCCGGCGCGA
>JAGRLZ010000225.1 GCA_020441545.1 Xanthobacteraceae bacterium
GGCATCGATGTAGGTTCCGACGCGCCGGGTCGGATCGGTGGCGGGATCGCCCAGCGTGACGATTTCCCTTTTCAGCCGCACCTTGAGCCGCCGGAACGGCATTCGCGCGGCGGTCGAGAATTTCAGTTCGAGCCGGTCGAGCCGGCCGGCGAACAGCGGATCGTGCCGCAGGAAGGCGATCAGCTGCTCGATCGCTCCGGCTTCGCCGGCCATCGTTCCGTTGATGCCCTCCTGCGCGAGCAGAATGGTGCCCCTGAGCCCGAGAGGGGCACAGAACGCGCGCAACGGCTGCCGGATTGCGCGGAAATCCGGCAGGCGAACGAACTGGTAGAATGTGGCGACGCGGATGCTCATCGGTGCGGTTTAGCAGCGGATCGCGGCGCCGAGAACCCGTGCATGCCGGCAGGGCACGGCATGGCGGGGCGCGGGGCATTGCCCGAAACCGGCGAAAATGCCAAGGAAAGGCGGCCGCTGACGGCGATCCCGAACCAGGACGAAGAACGAGTGCCATGAGGAATTTCCAGCTTGCCGGGCGTTCCACCGTCCATTCCCGCAACGCCATGGTGGCGACATCGCATCCCGAGGCGTCGCTGGCGGCGATCGAGGTGCTGAAGGACGGCGGGACGGCCGCGGACGCCGCGGTGGCGGCCTGCGCATTGCTGGGCGTGATCGAGCCGCAGGCCACCGGCATCGGCGGCGACTGCTTCGTGCTCTACCAGCCGAAGGGCGAGGGCGGGATCGTCTCCTATAACGGCTCCGGCCGCGCGCCCCGCGCTGCCACCGCCGATTGGTATGTCGACAACAAGATCGACGCGATCCCGCTGACCAGCCCGCATTCGGTGACGGTGCCGGGCTCGATCGACGCCTGGGCCACGATCCTGCGCGATCACGGCAGGTTCGGGTTCGACCGCCTGCTGCAACCGGCGATCAGGGCGGCTGAGGACGGCTATGTCGTGGCCCCGCGGGTGGCGTTCGACTGGCACAACGGCCTGGAGAAGCTGCGGAACGGCGTCAATTCGGCGCGCTATCTGCTGCCCGGCGGCAAGGCGCCGGTGGCCGGCGATGTCATCGTCCAGCCGGAACTCGGCAGGACGCTGCGGGCGATCGCGCGGGACGGGCGCGACGCCTTCTACACCGGCGCGATCGCCGAGGACATGGTGGAGACGCTGCGCGGCATCGGCGGCCTTCATGCGCTCGAGGATTTCGCCGCCCATACCACCGAGACCACGACGCCGATCGGCACCAGCTACAAGGGCTACGACGTCTGGCAGTGCCCGCCGAACGGCCCCGGCATCACCATGCTGGTGATGCTGAACATCCTCTCCCACTTCGACCTGACCAGGTACCCGCCGCTCAGCGTCGAGCGGCTGCATCTCGAGGCGGAAGCGGCGCGCGCCGCCTACATGATGCGCGAGATCCATATCGGCGATCCGCAGCATGTGGATGTCGACGTGGTACGGATCCTGGCGAAGGAGTTCGCGGCGGAATTCGCCGGCAGGATCAAGCTCGATGGGATGCTGGACCTGCCGAAGGTCTCGCCGCCGATGAACCCGTCCACGGTCTATCTCACGGTGGTCGACAAGGACCGCAACGTCTGCTCGTTCATCAATTCGATCGCGCATTCGTTCGGTTCGGCGATCGTCTCGAACAACACCGGCATCCTGCTGCAGAACCGTGGCGCCGGCTTCCGGGTGCAGCCCGATCATCCGAACTGCATCGCGCCCGGCAAGCGGCCGCTGCACACCATCATTCCGGGCCTGGTGACGAAGAACGGCCGCTCGGTGATGCCGTTCGGCGTGATGGGCGGCCAGTACCAGCCGGTCGGGCAGGTGCATATGCTGACCAACGTGGTGGACTACGGTCTCGATATCCAGGAAGCCATCGACCAGCCGCGCGCGCTGCACTACGAGGGCATCTATCAGCTCGAGGTCGGCATCCCGGCGGATGTCGAGGAGGGCTTGCGGAAGATCGGCCACCAGACCGCGCGCGTCGCGGTGCCGTGGGGCGGCGGGCAGGGCGTCTGGATCGACTGGGAGCGCGGAGCCCTGGTCGGCGGCTCCGATCCGCGCAAGGACGGCTGCGCGCTCGGCTACTGACCGGCCGCGCGCGGTTGACGGAAACGCCCATGACATCGAGCCATCGCCGGGCATGAGGTATTGGCGCAACGGCGTCGCTTCCGCTCGCCGATGACAAAGAACGGCGTCGCTTCCGCTTGCCTATGCAAGAACGGCGTCGCTTCCGCTTGCCTATGGGATCGGCAATCCATCACGTTTCGGAACGATCGATGCGCGGATCACGTTCGCGCATGACGACGCATGGTTCCGTCAACAGCAGAAGGCATCCACGGCCTGGTCCCGGGAAAAAGCGGAAACCGGGCCGGAGCCTTTGACATGTCGGTGCAAAGACATGTCGGTGCAAATTTCCCGTGGGGCCGCGCCGGCACGCGCCCGGCCGGGTCGGGGTGCCTGAATAATGTTCAATGATGAATATTGACATTCGTCAGTCGCCAGGGCAATTTTCCCCTCGTACCAGCGTCCGAGGGATTCAAAATGCTGCGGCGTTCATTTTTCCTGAGCTATTCCAAACTCCTGGTGGCCGCGGCCGTTGCCGGTGCAGCGGTCGGCCTGGGCGGCTGCGAGCAATCGACGGCCGAGAAATCCGATCCGCCGCGCCCCGTGCTGGTCGCCACCGTCCATTATGAGCCGGAATCGCCGGCCCGCAGCTTCGTCGGCACCATCCGGCCCCGGATCGAGACCGACATGGGCTTCCGCGTCACCGGCAAGGTGGACAAGCGCCTGGTCGAGGTCGGGCAGGTGGTCGAGGCCGGCCAGCCGCTGGCGACGCTCGATCCGGTCGATCTCAAGCTGCAGGCCGAGCAGGCCCAGGCCGAACTCGGCGCGGCGACCGGCGTGGTGGCACAGGCGGGCGCGGCCGAAACCCGGGCCCGGGACTTGCGCGCGAAGGGCTGGTCCACCGATGCCCAGCTCGACCAGGCGCGCGCCGCCGCGGACGAGGCGCGGGCGCGGCTGAAACGGGCCGAGCGCTCGGTGGAGCTGACCCGCAACAGCCTGTCCTATGCGACGCTCAGCGCCGATACCCGCGGCGTCGTCACGGCGACGATGATCAATCCCGGTCAGGTGATCGCCGCCGGGCAGCCCGCGATCCGCCTTGCGCGGCTCGGCGAGAAGGAAGCGGTGGTGGCGATCCCCGAGACGCTGGTGGAGCGCGCCAAGAGCGGGCTGGCCAAGGTCTCGTTGTGGTCGGAGCCGGGCAAGACCTACACCGCGAAGCTGCGCGAGATCGCGCCGCAGGCCGATGCCGCGAGCCGCACCTATCTCGCCAGGTTCTCGCTGCCGGACGCCGGCGACAGGGTCGTGCTCGGCATGACGGCGACGCTGACATTGACGGATCGCGACACCTCCCGCGTGGCGCGGCTGCCGCTGTCGGCGCTGTTCAGCCAGGGCGAGGCGCCGTCGCTCTACGTGGTCGACGATGCCGGCAAGGTGACGCTGAAGCCGGTGACGGTGAAATCCTACGGTGCCGACAACGTGCTCGTGACCGGCGGCGTCGCGGAAGGCGCCAGGGTGGTGACGCTCGGCGTGCAGAAAATCGATCCGGCCGAGAAGGTGCGGATCGTGTCGTCGCTGTCGTTCTGACGAGCCGCAGACCGCTTCTGGAAAAAGGTAACCCGCGATGAAGCGATTCAATCTCTCGGCCTGGGCGGTCGCTCACCCGACGCTGATCCTGTTCCTGATCCTCGCGCTCGGCTTCGCCGGCTTCTTCTCCTATGAGCGGCTGGGGCGCGCGGAAGACCCGTCCTTCACCATCAAGCTGGTGGTGGTCTCGGCGATCTGGCCGGGCGCGACCGCCAAGGAGATGCAGGAGCAGGTCGCCGACCCGATCGAGAAGAAGATGCAGGAGCTGCCCCATTTCGACAAGGTGCAGACCTATTCGAAGCCGAATTTCACGGCGATGCAGGTGTTCTTCAAGGACAACACGCCGCCGCAGGAGGTGCCGCAGCTGTTCTACCAGTTGCGCAAGAAGCTGTCCGACATTCGCGGCAGCCTTCCCTCCAACCTGATCGGTCCGAACGTCAACGACGAATACGGCGACGTCGATTCCGTGCTCTACATGATGACTGGCGACGGCGCGGACTACGCGCAGCTCAAGAAGGTCGCGGAAGCTTTGCGCCAGCGCCTGCTCAAGGTCGCCGGCGTCACCAAGGTCAACCTCTACGGTACCCAGGACGAGAAGATCTTCGTCGAGTTCTCGCACGCCAAGCTGGCGACGCTCGGTATCGCGCCGCAGGCGATCTTCGATTCGCTGGCCAGGCAGAACGCCGTGGTGCCGGCCGGCACCGTGGAGACGTCGGCGCAGCGGGTGCCGCTGCGGGTCACCGGCGCGCTGGACGGCGCCAAGGCGGTGGCCGAGACGCCGGTGGAAAGCAACGGCCGCACCTTCCGCCTCGGCGATATCGCCAAGGTCACCCACGGCTTCGTCGATCCGCCGACCTTCAAGATCGAGCAGGAAGGCAAGCCCGCGCTCGGCATCGGCGTGGTGATGGCCAAGGGCGCCAACATCCTCGAACTCGGCGAAAGCGTGAAGAAGGCGACCGCCGGCTTCATGGCCGGCGTGCCGCAGGGCGTTTCGATCGAGCAGGTCGCGGACCAGCCGCTGGTGGTGAAGCACGCGGTCGGCGAATTCGTCCGCTCCTTCATCGAGGCGCTGGTGATCGTGCTGTTCGTCAGCTTCCTGGCGCTGGGCTGGCGCACCGGCATCGTGGTGGCGCTGTCGGTGCCGCTGGTGCTGGGCATCGTCTTCATCGTGATGAATGCGATGTCGCTGGACCTGCATCGCATCACCCTCGGCGCGCTCATCATCGCGCTCGGCCTGTTGGTCGACGACGCCATCATTGCGGTGGAGATGATGGTGGTGAAGATGGAGCAGGGCTGGGACCGCGCCAGGGCCGCCGCCTTCGCCTGGGAATCGACCGCGTTCCCGATGCTGACCGGCACGCTGGTGACGGCGGCGGGCTTCCTGCCGATCGGCTTCGCCAGGTCGGGCGTCGGCGAATATGCCGGCGGCATCTTCTGGATCGTCGCCATCGCGCTGGTGGCGTCGTGGTTCGTCGCGGTGATCTTCACGCCCTATATCGGCGTCAAGCTGCTGCCGGACTTCGCCAAGGCGGGCAAGGCAGGGCAGGCTGGATCGCACGGTCACGATCCGCACGCGATCTATGACACCCGGCTCTACCGCGGCCTGCGCCGGGTGATCGAATGGTGCGTGCGGCACCGGATCAAGGTGGTGGTCGCGACGGTCGGGGTTTTCTTCGCGTCGATCGCCGGCTTTGCCCATGTGCAGCAGCAGTTCTTCCCGCTCTCGGAACGGCCGGAGCTGTTCTTCCAGTTGCGGCTGCCGGAGGGCACGGCCTTCAACGTCACCATGAAGACGACCAAGGAGGCCGAGAAGCTGTTGAAGGGCGACAAGGATATCGCGACCTACACCGCCTATGTCGGCCAGGGCTCGCCGCGGTTCTGGCTCGGCCTCAATCCGCAACTGCCGAACGAGTCCTTCGCCGAGATCGTGGTCGTCGCCAGGAATGTCGAGGCGCGCGAGCGCATCAAGGCGCGGATCGAGAAGGCGGTGCATGACGGCGCGCTGTCGGAAGCCCGGGTGCGGGTCGACCGCTTCAATTTCGGTCCGCCGGTCGGGTTCCCGGTGCAATTCCGCGTGATCGGCCCGGATACGCACAAGGTGCGCGACATCGCCTACAAGGTGCGGGATGTGGTGAAGGCCGATCGTGACGTCGTCGATCCGCATCTCGACTGGAACGAACAGACGCCGTCGGTGAAGCTCGTGGTCGATCAGGAGCGGGCGCGCGCGCTCGGCCTGACCCCGCAGGATGTCTCGCAGGCGCTGGCGATGCTGATCTCGGGGGTGCCGGTGACGACCATTCGCGACGGCATCGAGAAGGTCGAGGTGGTGGCGCGCGCGGTGCCCGGCGAGCGGCTCGATCTCGCCCGCATCGGCGACCTCACCGTCACCACGCGGGGCGGCGTCGCGGTGCCGCTGTCGCAGGTGGCGCGGATCGAATACAGCCACGAGGAGCCGATCCTGTGGCGGCGCAACCGCGACATGGCGATCACCGTGCGCGGCGATGTCGTGGACGGCGTGCAGGCGCCCGACGTCAGCAACGCGATCTGGGCCAGGCTGAAGCCGATCCGCGACAGTCTCGAGCCCGGATACCGCATGGAAATGGGCGGCGCCATCGAGGAATCGGCCAAGGGCAATGCGTCGATCTTCGTGCTGTTCCCGCTGATGGTCGTGGTGATGCTGACGCTGCTGATGATCCAGTTGCAGAGTTTCTCGCGGCTGATCCTGGTGTTCCTCACCGCGCCGCTCGGCATTGTCGGGGCCTCGCTCGGACTCAACGTGGCGAGCCAGCCGTTCGGCTTCGTGGCGCTGCTCGGCCTGATCGCGCTGGCCGGCATGATCATGCGCAACGCCGTGATCCTGGTGGATCAGATCGAGACCGACGTGAGCCACGGCCTGACCCGGCGCGAGGCGATCGTGGAGGCCACCGTGCGGCGCGCAAGGCCGGTGGTGCTGACGGCGCTGGCGGCGATCCTCGCCATGATCCCGCTGTCGCGCTCGGCATTCTGGGGGCCGATGGCGATCACCATCATGGGCGGGCTGTTCGTCGCGACCTTCCTGACGCTGCTGTACCTGCCGGGCCTCTACGCGCTGTGGTTCAGGAACAGCCTGGACGAGCGCGGCGAGGCGCCGGACGCGGCGAAGCCCGCGCCGGAGGAGGCCCAGCTCGCATTTCCGCTTGCCCAGGCCGCGGAATAATTGAGAAGATCGGATCGAGTATGGCGGTTCAGAAGTGCGCTTCATTGCCTCTGCGGGCTCTCAAGCGAACTCCTGAATCCGAACCATACTCGGATATGAACTTGCGAGAGTCCTTTCGAATCCGAAGTTCGCTACGGGGGCGCTGCAAGGAAAGGCGAACTTCGGATTCGGGACACTGGGATGACGATGGTTTCAGACAACACCGAGGCTGATACGCGCCACCGGATTCTGGTGGTCGCCGAGCGGCTGTTTCGCGAGATCGGCTACCAGAAGACCACGGTCGCCGATATCGCCAGGCTGCTGCGGATGAGCCCGGCCAACGTCTATCGGTTTTTCAGCTCCAAGGACGCGATCCGGGAAGGCGTGGCGCGCAGGCTGATGGGCGAGGTGGAGGATGCCTCGCAGGCCATCGCGGCCCGGCCGGGGCCGGCGTCCGAGCGGCTGCGCGAACTGCTTTCCACGATCCACCAGATGAACACCGAGCGCTATGTCGGCGATTCCAAGCTGCACGAGATGGTCGCCATCGCCATGGAGGAGGACTGGGACGTCTGCAGGACGCACATCGAGCGGACCACCGGCATGATCGCGGAAGTGATCGCCGACGGTGCCGCGGCCGGCGAATTCCAGGTGCAGGACGTCCCGCTTGCGGCGCTCTGCACCTGCACGGCGATGATCCGCTTCTTCCATCCGCAGATGATCGCCCAGGCCGCCCACAAGCCCGGCCCGTCGCTTGACCAGATGATCGACTTCGTGCTGGTTGGGCTTGCGCCCCATCAACATGCGCGATGATCCCGATGTGAATCGATCCGGTCATGGCGCCAACCGCACGGATCCGATGGATATCCATTTCTATGAGCCGGCCAAGGGCCACGGTCTCCGCCACGATCCGTTCAACGCCATCATCGCGCCGCGCCCGGTCGGCTGGATTTCATCCTGCGATGCCGGGGGCAACGTCAATCTGGCCCCCTACAGCTTCTTCAATGCCCTCAATTATCACCCGCCGCTGATCGGCTTCTCGTCGACCGGATGGAAGGATACGGTCGCCAACGTCAGGGAAACCGGCGAGTTCGTCTGGAATCTGGTGACGATGGACATCGCGCAGGCGATGAACGCGACCTCGGCCACCGTGCCGCACGAGGTGAACGAATTCGAGCTCGCCGGCCTCACGCCTGTGCCGAGCCGCCTCGTCAGGCCGCCGCGGGTCGGCGAGAGCCGGGTGACGTTCGAGTGCAGGCTGTCGGAGATCATCCAGCTCAAGGGTGCCGATGGCGCCAGGGCCGAGGCATGGTTCACGATCGGCGAGGTTGTTGCGGTGCATATCGACAAGGCGCTGATCAAGGACGGCGTCTACCAGACCGCCGAACCGCACCCGATCATGCGTGCCGGCCGGCTGGGCGATTATGTCGAGGTGCGGCCCGATGCCATGTTCGAGATGATGCGGCCGAAATAGTCTTAAAATCTATACCGCGGTCCGACCCGACGGCGAGATGGAACCCGAAAGCCTGCGCGGCGTTGCCACAAGCTGACTTCGGCGGAGGCTGATGTCGCCTGTCCGGTTGCGTCTTGATGCGGCGGCGGGGACGGGCGGCTTCCGCTTCGCCGGAAAAACGTTTCAGGAATATCAAGCGTCAGGGGCGCTGCCATGAGTTTTGCGTCGTTTCGCCGCGACCATCTGACCAGGCCGATCTTCGCCCGGGCGCGGACCGCGTTGCCGACGATGTCGGACACCGAGCGGGAGGCGCTCGAGGCCGGCGACGTGTGGTGGGACGCCGATTTGTTCACCGGCAACCCGGACTGGTCGAAGCTGCTGGCGGTGGCGCCGGCGGCGTTGACGGCCGAGGAGCAGGCGTTTCTCGACGGCCCGGTCGAGACGCTTTGCGCGATGCTCGACGAGTGGACGATCACCTGGGAGCTGCGCGACCTGCCGCCGGAGGCGTGGGAGTTCATCAAGCGCGAGAAGTTCTTCGGCATGATCATCCCGAAGCGGTTCGGCGGCCTCGGCTTCTCGCCCTATGCGCATTCGGAAGTGGTGCGGAAGATTTCGTCGCGTTCGCTGGTCGCCGCGGTCACGGTGATGGTGCCGAATTCGCTCGGCCCGGGCGAGTTGCTGCTGCAGTTCGGCACCGGGGAGCAGCAGCAGCGCTGGCTGCCGCGGCTTGCCGACGGCCGCGACATTCCCTGCTTCGGGCTGACCAGTCCGGAAGCCGGCTCCGACGCCGCCTCGATGATCGATACCGGCGTCATCTGCAAGGGTGAATTCGAGGGCCGCGAGGTGATCGGCCTGCGGCTCAACTGGCACAAGCGCTACATCACGCTGGGCCCGGTCGCGACCCTGCTGGGCCTCGCCTTCAAGGCTTGCGACCCGGATCACCTGGTCGGCGACAAGGACGATCTCGGCATCACCGTGGCGCTGATCCCGACGCATCTCGCGGGCGTCGAGATCGGGCGCCGTCATCTGCCGGCAATGCAGGTGTTCCAGAACGGCCCCAACCGGGGCCGCGACGTGTTCATCCCGCTCGACTACATCATCGGCGGCGAGGCGCGCCTCGGGCAGGGTTGGAAGATGCTGATGACCGCGCTCGCCGCCGGGCGCGGCATTTCGCTGCCGTCGCTGTCGGCCGCCGGTGCGGCCTGCGCCGCCCGCACCACCGGCGCCTATGCGCGCATCCGCGAGCAGTTCAACCTGCCGATCGGCAAGTTCGAGGGCATCGAGGAGCCGCTGGCCCGCATCGTCGGGCTGGCCTACCTGATCGACGCCGCGCGCCGCCTGACCTGCGCCGCCCTCAACCAGGGCATCCACCCGGCCGTCATTTCCGGCGTCATGAAGCTGCATGCCACCGAACGCCTGCGCATCGCCATCGACGATGCGATGGACATTCACGGCGGCAAGGCGGTGATCGACGGGCCGCAGAATTATCTCGGCAATCTCTATCGCGCCGTGCCGGTGGCGATCACGGTGGAGGGCGCCAATATCCTGACGCGCAACCTGATTATCTTCGGGCAGGGCGCGATCCGCGCGCACCCGTACCTGCTCAGCGAAATGAACGCGCTCGGCGAACCCGACAGGGACAAGGCGCTCGCCGCCTTCGATACGGCGTTCTGGAAGCACGTCGGCCACAGCGCGGCCAACCTGCTCCGCGCCTGGGGGCGGACATGGACCGGCGGCCTGTTCGCGCCGGCGCCGGATGCCGGCAAGGCGACGCGCTACTATCGGCAGTTGTCGCGCTATGCGTCAGCCTTCGCGCTGTGCGCCGACATGGCGCTGCTGACCCTGGGCGGCGCCCTGAAGCGCAAGGAAATGCTGTCGGCGCGGTTCGGCGACATCCTGTCGGAGCTTTACCTTTTGTCCGCCGTGCTGAAGCGGTGGGAGGACGAGGGGCGGCAATCGGCCGACCTGCCGGCGTTGCAGTGGTGCATGGCGACCGGCTTCCGCACCATCGAGAATCGTTTCGCCGAGATCCTTGCCAACTTCCCCAGCCGCCTTGTCGCGGGGCTCCTGAAATTTGTCGTGCAGCCGTTGGGTGCGCGGGCGATCGGTCCGTCGGACGCCGTGACGCATCGCTGCGCCCGGATGGTTCTTGAACCTTCGGCGGCGCGCGACCGGCTGACGCCGAACCTGTCCCATGTGGACGACGACGGCGGCGTGGCGCGGCTGGAGAAAGCCTTCCTCCTTGTCACCGGGAGCGCCGATATCGCCCGCCGCATGCGCGCGGCGCGGCTGAAGGATCGCGGCGAGGCGGTGAGGCAGGGCGTCATCACGCAGGCGGAAGCCGACCAGTTGGCCAGGGCGCAGGAGGCGGTGGCGCGCGTGGTCGAGGTCGACGACTTCGCGCCGAACGCGCTGTCGCCCATTTACAAGAAGCCCGCCGGCGTGCACCAGTTCTTCCAGGAACTGGGTTCGACGCGGGCAGCGGGCTGATGGCAAGACCAGTCTATATCGTCGACGGCAGCCGGACGCCGTTTCTGAAAGCGCGCAGCGGGCCGGGGCCGTTCACGCCGGTCGATCTCGCCGTGCAATGCGGGCGGCCGCTGCTGGCCCGGCAACCGTTCGCGTCCGATGCGTTAGACCAGGTCATCCTCGGCTGCGTCAACGTGATCGCGGACGAGATGAACCCGGCGCGGGTCGCCGCGCTCCGGCTCGGCATGGGCGAGGCGATGGTCGCCTTCACGGTGCAGATCAATTGCGGTTCCGGCATGCAGTCGATCGACACCGCCTATCGCTATATCCGCGACGGCGGCGCCGACCTCATCCTTGCGGGCGGCGCCGAGGCGTTGAGCCACGCGCCGCTGGTCTGGTCGCAGCAGGGCGTGCGCTGGTTCGCCGGCCTCGCCGGCGCCAGGGGCGTGCTCGCCAAACTTGCGGCCGCCGCGAAGCTGCGGCCGTCCTATGTCAAGCCGATCATCGGCCTCGAGCGCGGGCTGACCGATCCGATCACCGAACTGAACATGGGCCAGACCGCGGAGGTGGTCGGCCACCTGTTCGGCATCACCCGCGCGCAGTCCGATGCCTATGCGGTGGAAAGCCATCACCGGCTCGCCCGCGCGCAGGCGGAGGGCTGGCTGAAAGACGAGGTCGAAACCGCGTTCGCACGCGACGGCAAGTTCTACGATCACGACGACGGCGTGCGCCCGGATTCGAGCGTGGAGAAGCTCGCGACCCTGAAGCCGGTGTTCGAGCGGCCGTGGGGACAGGTGACCGCCGGCAACTCGTCGCAGATCACCGATGGCGCGTCGTGGGTGGTGCTTGCTTCCGACGACGCCGTGACGAAGCACGGGCTGACGCCGAAGGCGGCGATTATCGATAGCCAATGGTCGGCGCTCGATCCCGAGATCATGGGGCTCGGGCCGGTGCTGTGCGCCACCGCGCTGTTGAAGCGCCACGGGCTGGGATTGCAGGACATCGAGACCTGGGAGTTGAACGAAGCCTTCGCCACGCAGGTGCTGGGCTGTCTTGCGGCCTGGAACGACGACAGGTTCTGCCGCGAGGTGCTGAATGTCGACGGCGCGATGGGCGAGATCGACCGCGCGCGGCTCAATGTCGATGGCGGTGCCATCAGCCTCGGCCATCCGGTCGGCACCAGCGGCAATCGCATCGTGCTGCACCTGGTCAATGCCATGAAGCGGTTGGGCACGAAGCGCGGCATCGCCACCGAATGCATCGGCGGCGGGCAGGGCGGCGCGATGCTGATCGAGACGGTGTGAGGGCGTCATGAGCGGGCGAGTCATGGACGTTCTTGAGGATCGCGTGCTGGAGCTGGGGCCGGCGCCGGCCGCGGATGGCCTGTATCGAAACCTCAGGCTGGCCCGCGATGCCGACGGCATCGCCTGGCTGCTGTTCGATCGCGAAGGCGCCAGCGCCAATACGCTGTCGGCCGACGTGATGGAGGACCTGGAGCGCGTGCTGTCGGCGCTGGAGGCCGAGCGCCCCGCGGGCATCGTGGTGCGCTCGGCGAAGCCGTCCGGCTTCATCGCGGGCGCCGACGTCAACGCCTTTCGCGGTGCCAGCGACGCGGCCGCCGTCGAGGCCGAGATCGGCCGCGCCCATGCGGTGGTGGACCGGCTCGAGGCGTTGCGGATTCCCACCGTCGCCGTGATCCACGGTTTCTGCCTCGGCGGCGGACTGGAGGTCGCGCTCGCCTGCCGGATGCGGATCGCCATCGCCAATGCGCGGTTCGGCTTTCCGGAGGTGATGCTCGGCCTGCATCCGGGGCTGGGCGGCACGGCGCGTTTCACCGAGCTGGTCAATCCGCTTGAGGCGATGACCTTGATGCTGACCGGCAGGACCATCGACGCGCGCAAGGCCAAGTCGCTGGGCCTGGTCGATGCGGTGACCGAGGAACGCCATGTCCGCAACGCGGTGCGCGATGCCGTCTTCGGCCGCCTCAAGCGGGCAAAGCCCGGCCCGCTGGTGTCCGTCATGAACATGGCGCCGGTGCGCGGCGTCCTCGCCGGGCGGATGCGGAAGGAGGCCGAGAAATCGGCGCCGCGCGAGCACTACCCCGCGCCCTATGCCCTGATCCGGCTGTGGGAGAAGCACGGCGGCAACCGCAAGGCGATGCTGTCGGCGGAAAAGAGTTCGTTCGCGCGGCTGATGGTGACGCCGACGGCGCAGAACCTGATCCGCGTCTTCTTCCTGCGCGAGCAGATGAAGAAACTGGCCGGCGACGGCAACCCGGTCCGGCATCTCCATGTCGTCGGGGCCGGCGCGATGGGCGGCGATATCGCCGCCTGGTGCGCGCATCAGGGCCTGCGGGTCACGCTCGCCGACATGAAGCCGGAGCCGATCGCCGGCACGGTCAAGCGCGCGGCCGATCTTTACCGCAAGATCGTGCGCGGTCGCGCCGGTATGCGCGATGCGCTGGATCGCCTGATCCCGGACCTCGACGGCGAGGGCGTGCGCGCCGCCGACCTCGTCATCGAGGCGGTGCCGGAAAAGCTCGAATTGAAGCAGAAGGTCTATGCCGGGCTCGAGCCGCGCATGAAGCCGGATGCGATCCTCGCCACCAACACCTCGAGCATCCCGCTGCAGAACCTGCGCACCTCCCTGCAAAGGCCCGAGCGGCTGGTCGGCCTGCATTTCTTCAATCCGGTCTCGCGCCTGCAACTGGTCGAGGTGGTGAGCCATGACCTTGCCGACCCGCAGGCGATGCGGAAGGCGCTGGCGTTCGTCGGCGCCATCGACCGGCTGCCGCTGCCGGTGAAAAGCTCGCCGGGCTTCCTCGTCAACCGCGCGCTGACGCCTTACATGCTGGAGGCGATGGTGATGCTGAACGATGGCGTCGACAAGCGCGTCATCGATGCGGCAGCTGAGAAGTTCGGCATGCCGATGGGGCCGATCGAGCTTGCCGACCAGGTCGGCCTCGATATCTGCCTCGCAGTCGGCGACATGCTGCGGTCGAAATTCGGCGACCTCTTACCGCCGACGCCGGCGTGGCTGCGCGAGATGGTGACGCGCGGCGATCTCGGCCGCAAGACCGGCAAGGGATTCTACGTCTGGACGAACGGCAAGGCGGACAAGGACAAGGCCGGAAAGGGCGAGGGCGGCGCGACCGACAAGCCGACGCCCGAGATGATCGACCGGCTGGTGCTGCCGATGTCGAACGTCTGCGTGGCGTGCCTGCGCGAAGGCATCGTCGAGGATGCCGATATCGTCGACGGCGCCATGATCTTCGGCACCGGCTACGCGCCGTTCCGCGGCGGGCCGCTCAATTATGCCCGCACCCGCGGCGTCGAGAACGTGGTCGAAGCGCTGCGGGGGCTGGCCGCGAAATTCGGGGA
>JAGRLZ010000226.1 GCA_020441545.1 Xanthobacteraceae bacterium
GGCTTGCGTCCTCAGGCTTGCGTCCTCAGGCTTACGTCCTCAAGGCTTACGTCCTCACCTCGGCGGCGCATGGATTATTTCCTGCAGCAACTGATCAACGGCCTGGTCCTCGGCTCGATCTACGGGCTGATCGCGATCGGCTACACGATGGTCTACGGCATCGTCGGCATGATCAACTTCGCCCATGGCGACATCTTCATGATCGGCGGCTTCATCGCGCTGATCACCTTCCTGGTGCTGGTGTCGTTCGGGCTCACCGTCATCCCCGTGATCCTGCTGGTGGTGCTGCTGGTGTCGATGGCGGTCACCGCGCTCTACGGCTGGACCGTGGAGCGCATCGCCTACCGGCCGCTGCGCCATTCGTTCCGCCTGGCGCCGATGCTGTCGGCGATCGGCATGTCGTTCGTGCTGTCGAACTTCTCGCAGGTGGCGCAGGGCGCCCGCGTCAAGCCGGTGCCGCCGATCATCACCGGCGGCTACACGCTGCACGAATCCGACGCCGGCTTCGCGGTGCAGCTCTCCAACGTGCAGATCGCGGTGGTGCTGACCACCGTCGTGCTGCTGGCGATCTTCACCTGGCTGGTGGCGCGCACCCGCTTCGGCCGCGACATGCGCGCCTGCGAGCAGGACCAGACCATGGCCGCGCTGCTCGGCGTCGATGTCGACCGCACCATCTCGATGACCTTCGTGATCGGCGCGGCGCTGGCCGCGGTCGCCGGCATGATGTACCTGCTCTATTACGGGCTGGTCGATTTCTTCATGGGCTTCCTCGCCGGCATCAAGGCGTTCACCGCAGCCGTGCTCGGCGGCATCGGCTCGCTGCCCGGCGCGATGCTCGGCGGCCTCGCCATCGGCCTGATCGAAACCTTCTGGTCGGCCTATTTCTCGGTGGAATACAAGGACGTCGCCGCCTTCTCGATCCTGATCATCGTGCTGATCTTCATGCCGACCGGCCTGCTCGGCCGTCCCGAAGTCGAAAAAGTCTGACGGTCCCGGGATGGCAACCTCCGCCGCAGACCGCGCCATCGCCCCGCCCGGCCCGGGCTTCGCGCCCATCCTGAAGAAGGCCCTGCTCAGCGCGCTGGTCGCGCTTGGCCTGTTCGCGCTGATGATCGGCGTGCGCACCGAGACCGGCTCCACCGGGCAACTGACCTACTGGACCCGCTTCGGCGAACTCGCCGCCATGGTCGGCGCCGTGTTCGCCGGCAGCATCGTCATCGAACTCTTGCGGCGCTGGATCGGCCCGGCCGGCAGCCGCGGCATCGTCCCGCCGCGGGTGACCGAGGCGCTCGGCGCCGCCGGCCGCTGGATCGCGCCGGCGCTGCTGGTGTTCGCGCTGCTGGTGCCGGTGATCTTCTATCAGCAGCGCTATATCCTCGACCTCGGCATCCTGGTGCTCACCTATGTGATGCTGGGCTGGGGGCTGAACATCGTGGTCGGCCTCGCCGGCCTGCTCGATCTCGGCTATGTCGCGTTCTACGCGGTGGGCGCCTACTCCTACGCGCTGCTGGCGCAGAGCGGGCTGCCGTTCCCGCAACCGGCCGACACCTTCCCCTACATCTCGGTCGATTTCCTCAAGCTCGGCCCGTGGGCGTTCTGGGTGCTGCTGCCGGTCTCCGGCCTGCTCGCCGCATTCTGGGGCATGATCCTCGGCTTTCCGGTGCTGCGGCTGCGCGGCGACTACCTCGCCATCGTCACCCTGGCGTTCGGCGAGATCATCCGCCTGGTCATCCTGAACTGGCAGGATCTCACCGGCGGGCCCAACGGCATCAGCGGCATTCCGCGCCCGAGCCTGTTCGGCATCCCGCTGACGCCGGGGCCGAACGGCCTCGCCGCGACGCTCGGCATTCCGTTCTCGCCGACCCACCGGCTGGTGTTCCTGTTCTACCTGATCCTCATCCTGGCCCTGCTCACCAACTGGGTGGCGATCCGGCTGCGGCGGCTGCCGATCGGCCGCGCCTGGGAGGCGATGCGCGAGGACGAGGTCGCCTGCCGCGCGCTCGGCATCAACATCACCGCGACGAAGCTGTCCGCGTTCTCGATCGGCGCGATGTTCGGCGGCTTCGCCGGCGCCTTCTTCGCCACCAGGCAGGGCTTCATCAGCCCGGAATCCTTCACCTTCCAGGAGTCGGCGCTGGTGCTCGCCATCGTCGTGCTCGGCGGCATGGGCTCGCAGCTCGGCGTCGCGCTCGCCGCCCTCACCATGATCGGCGGCTTCGAGCTGTTCCGCGGCCTCGACCAGTACCGCATGCTGGTGTTCGGCATCGTCATGGTGCTGCTGATGATCTGGCGGCCGCGCGGCCTGGTCGGCCATCGCGCGCCGAGCGTTTTCCTGCACGGCCGCACCACCATCGCCGCCGACATGGTGAAGGAGGGCCGCGGATGAGCACGGACGCGCCGATCCTCGCCGTCGAACACCTGTCGATGCGCTTCGGCGGCATCGTCGCGGTCAGCGACCTGTCCTTCGCCGCGCAGCGCGGCCACATCACCGCGCTGATCGGCCCCAACGGCGCCGGCAAGACCACGGTGTTCAACTGCATCACCGGCTTCTACCGGCCGAGCGGCGGCACCATGCGGCTGGTCCATGACGACGGCGAAGCCTTCCGGCTCGACCGGCTGCACGACTTCCGCATCGCCAAATACGCCAGGGTGGCGCGCACCTTCCAGAACATCCGGCTGTTTCCCGGCATGACCGCGCTGGAGAACCTGATGGTGGCGCAGCACAATCCCTTGATGCGCGCCTCCGGCTTCACCTTCCTCGGGCTGCTCGGCGCACCGTCGTTCCGCCACGCCGAGGCCCGCGCCATCGCCTTCGCGCGCGACTGGCTCGACCGCATCGGCCTCACCGAACGCGCCGACGACGCCGCCGGCAACCTGCCCTATGGCGACCAGCGCCGCCTCGAGATCGCCCGCGCGATGTGCGCCGAGCCGGCGCTGCTCTGCCTCGACGAGCCCGCCGCCGGCCTCAACGCCAACGAGAGCGCGGGCCTGAGCGAACTGCTGCTCGCGATCCGCAGGGACTTCGGCACCTCGATCCTGCTGATCGAGCACGACATGTCGGTGGTGATGGAAATCTCCGACCACATCTTCGTGCTCGACCACGGCGTCAAGATCGCCGACGGCGCGCCGCAAGCGGTGCGCGACGACCCCAAGGTGATCGCCGCCTATCTCGGCGCCGAGGACGAGGACGCCGCCGCCGTCATGGAGGGCGGGGCATGATCACCCGGTGCTCCTCATCGTCCACCTCCCCCGGCAAGGGGGAGGTCGACCGCGAAGCGGGCGGGAGGGGGTCCGCTTCCCGCTTCCACCGCACCAGGACGATGACGACAAGAGCGCGCGCGCTCCGCAAGGTGCCGACCGATGCCGAACTCCGCCTCTGGAAGGCGCTGCGCCGGAACCAACTGAACGGGCGGCCGTTCCGCCGACAGCATCCCATCGGTCCATACGTGCTCGATTTCTACTGCCCGCCCGCGCAGGTCGCGATCGAGATCGATGGCGGCCAGCACACGTCCGAGCGCAGTCGGCAACATGACCAAGAACGCAGTCGGTGGCTGCACGATCACGGGATCGAGGTGATCCGTTTCTGGAACAACGAGGTGCTGTCGAACCTGGGCGGCGTGCTTGACGCCATCGCGCGAACAACTGTGCGAAAGACCCCCTCCCGGCGCGACATGCGCGCCGACCTCCCCCTTTTAGGGGGAGGTCGGGATTCCGGCGGCGGGTCATGACCATGACCAGCAACGCTGTCGCTCCTCCCCTGCTCGCCATCGAGGGCCTGCGCGCCGCCTACGGCAAGATCGAGGCGCTGAAGGGCGTCGACCTCGACATCGCGGCCGGCGAGATCGTGGCGCTGATCGGCGCCAACGGCGCCGGCAAGTCGACGCTGATGATGAGCATCTTCGGCAAGCCGCCCGCCCGCGCCGGGCGCATCCTGTTCGACGGCCGCGACATCACCGCGCTGCCGGCCCACCGGATCGCGCGGCTGCGCATCGCGCAGTCGCCGGAAGGCCGCCGCATCTTCCCGCGCATGAGCGTCGCGGAAAACCTCCAGATGGGCGCCGACGCGACCCCCGGCACCACGGCCGAGCGCGCGGCGAGCCTGGAGCGGGTGCTGACGCTGTTCCCGCGCCTCGGCGAGCGCATGACCCAGCGCGGCGGCACGCTGTCCGGCGGCGAGCAGCAGATGCTGGCGATCGGCCGGGCGCTGATGAGCCGCCCGCGCCTGCTGCTGCTCGACGAGCCCTCGCTCGGGCTTGCGCCGCTCATCACCCGGCAGATCTTCAACGCCATCCGCACCCTGAACCAGGAAGACCGCCTGACGGTGCTGATCGTGGAGCAGAACGCCAACCACGCGCTGCGGCTGGCGCATCGTGGCTATGTGATGGTCAACGGCCTCATCACCATGAGCGGCGGCGGGCTGGAACTGCTGCAACGGCCGGAGATCCGCGCCGCCTATCTGGAGGGCGGCCGGCACGGCTGAACGAGCCGCTGTCATTTGCGGGCTGCGCCGTCTCCAGGCGCAGACCCGGAATTCATACTCACCGCGGTGGTTATGGATTCCGGGTTCGCCCGCAAAGGGCTCGCGCCCCGGAATGACGACAATCAGGGTTGCAGGCGGCATTGCCGCCCGACCGGGCCGATTGCGGCGACCAAGTGACGCGGCAGCCAAAATTTGCTCATGACTCCGGCGCCAAATCAGCGGAAGATGCCGCCCGATTTGCAAGGCATCGGATGTGATCCGGTGTCCCGTCACACGCTACTTTCGAGGGTTATCCGTATGAAATCACTGAAGCTGATCGGTCTGGCACTGGGCGCCTCGCTGGCGCTGTCGACGGCCGCGTTCGCGCAGGACATCACCATTGCGGTTGCGGGGCCGATGACCGGCAGCGAGTCCGCGTTCGGCCGCCAGATGAAGAACGGCGCCGACCAGGCCGTCGCCGACATCAACGCCGCCGGCGGCGTGCTCGGCAAGAAGCTCGCGCTCTACACCGGCGACGACGCCTGCGATCCGAAGCAGGCGCGCTCGGTCGCCGAGAAGATCGCCAGCCAGGGCATTCCCTTCGTCGCCGGACACTTCTGCTCGTCGTCCTCGATTCCGGCATCCGAAGCCTATGCCGACGGCAACGTGCTGGAGATCACCCCGGCCTCGACCAATCCGCTGTTCACCGAGCGCAAGCTGTGGAACGTGCTGCGCGTCTGCGGCCGCGACGACCAGCAGGGCATCGTCGCCGCCGGCTACATCGTGAAGAACTTCAAGGGCAAGAACGTCGCGATCCTCAACGACAAGACCACCTACGGCAAGGGGCTCGCGGACGAAACCAAGAAGGCGCTCAACAAGGCCGGCTTCCAGGAGAAGATGTTCGAGTCCTACAACAAGGGCGACAAGGACTTCAACTCGATCGTCTCGCGCCTGAAGCGCGACAATATCGACCTGGTGTTCGTCGGCGGCTACCATCAGGAAGCCGGGCTGATCCTGCGCCAGATGCGCGACCAGGGCCTCAAGACCATCCTGATGGCGGGCGATGCGCTGAACGACAAGGAATTCGCCTCGATCACCGGCCCGCTCGCCGAAGGCACGCTGTTCACCTTCGGCCCCGATCCGCGCAACAAGCCGACCGCGAAGGCGATCGTCGAGAAGTTCAAGGCCAAGGGCATCGATCCGGAAGGCTACACGCTCTACACCTACGCCGCGATGCAGGTGTGGACCGATGCGGTGAAGAAGGCCGGCAGCACCGATCCGATGAAGGTGATGAAGGTCATCAAGGCCGGCACCTGGGACACCGTGCTGGGCAAGCTCGCCTTCGACGAGAAGGGCGACATCAAGGCGATCGACTACGTCGTCTACAAGTGGAACGACAAGGGCAACTACGCCGAGATCGAGCCCGGCAAGGGCACGTGATCCCGCTTCTGAAAACGCTTCGCACATTTCAAGCGCCCCGGTTCGCCGGGGCGCTCCTGCTTTTGCGCCGCTTGTCGCGGACGTTTTCATCATGCCCGCGCATGGTTGTTCGAAGAACGGCATCGCTTCCGCTCGCGTGTGTCGCGGGCACGTGCCTCTTGCTAAAACTCCATCAAGAAATTCCATCAAGACGTGGATGGCCGGCATAAATCCGGCCATGACGGGAAACGGGCTCGATCAAACGCCGCGATGCAAGCCAGTGCATCGGGCAAATTGCGCAAGCAACAGCACGCGAGTCCCGGCAGGTCACGCCGCCTCGGCCGAACCCGCGATCGGCTCGACGACAAGCTTGACTCCCACCGCGTTCAGCACCTTTCGCACGGTGTCGAATTCCGGCTTGGTGGTTCCGCTCAGCGACTTGTAGAGGCTCTCGCGCGAGAGACCCGCCTCGCTGGCCACGCTCGCCATGCCCTTGGCTTTCGCAACCGTGCCGATGGCAAGCGATATAAAAGCCGGATCGTTGGTCTCGAAAGCTTCGGTCAGATAGGCGGCAATCGTCTCCGGGCTTTCGAGATACGCGGCAGCATCGAATTTCGAGATTTTCGCCATGATCTTGGCCATGATCTTGCCCTTCACAATTCTGCGGCGATGTCCTTCGCCCGCCTGATGTCTCTTTGCTGTGTTGATTTGTCTCCACCGCACAGAAGCAGAATGATCGCCTTGCCGGTCTGCTTGTAGTAAACGCGATATCCCGGGCCCGAATGAATTCTCAATTCGCTGATGCCGTCGCCGACCGGCGCGGCATCGCCCGGATTACCCAATCCGAGGCGCTGAATCCGCGCGACGATCCTCGCTTTGCCGACCCGGTCCTTGAGATTTGCAAGCCACGCATCGAACTCCGCGGTTTGAAATATCTCATGCATTCTATGTATCCTAAAGGATACAGTCCACAACGTCAACGGGGATTAGACCGATCCTGTTTGTCCCGGCCCCGCCTCAGCCGAAATTCGCCAGTGCCGGAAACGTCTCCAGCAGCCAGATACTGACCGCCGTGACCGAGCCGGTGAGGAAGCCGATGCCGGTGAAGACCATCAGGACGCCCATCACCTTCTCCACCGTCGCAAGGTGCCGCTTCATCCGCGCGAACAGGCTGGAGAACTGCTCGATCATCACCGCCGCCAGCAGGAACGGAATGCCGAGCCCGGCCGAATAGACCGCGAGCAGCCCGGCGCCCTTCGCAACCGTGGCTTCGGCCGCGGCGACCGACAGGATGGCGGCCAGGATCGGCCCGATGCACGGCGTCCAGCCGAACGCGAAGGCAAGGCCCATCAGGTAGGCGCCCCATAGCCCGACCGGCTTCGGCATCGACAGCCGCCCTTCCCGCATCAGGAAGCCGATCCGGGTCAGCCCGAGGAAGTGCAGCCCCATCACGATGATGACGATGCCGGCGAGGATCGACAGTTGCGCCGACCAGGCACGGATGACGCCACCGATCAGGCTGGCGCTGGCGCCGAGCGCCACGAACACGGTGGAGAAGCCGAGCACGAACAGCAGTGCCGACAACAGCACCGCGCGCCTGGAGCGCGCGACATCGCCGGTGTTCGCCACCTGCTCGATGGTGGCGCCGGTGAGATAGATCAGATACGGCGGCACCAGCGGCAACACGCAAGGCGACAGGAAGCTGATGAGGCCGGCCAGCAGCGCCGCCGGCAGGGTGACATCGTGAAGCATGGGGCTAGATGCACCAGTCCCGCGAAGGGATGCAAGGGCGGGCCACCCGCGCCTTGCGCATTTGTGATCGCAAATGATCGGAGCGACCGAAGCTCTGCCGGCGCGCGTCATTGTCGGGCTTGACCCGGCGGTCCGTCGCCTCTTTGAAAGACGGAGAGCGGCCCGAGTCCGGATGCGATCCCGCCCGATGCCGCTTCGATTCGACCGCCACGGGAGGAGCCGCGACATGAAGAACCTTCTCACCGATATCGCCGGCGTCCGCGTCGGCCATGCCCATGACGCCGCGCTCGCGTCCGGTGTCACCGCCATCCTGTTCGACAGGCCGGCGGTGGCCTCGCTGGACATCCGCGGCGGCGGGCCCGGCACCCGGGACAGCGCGCTGCTCGACCCGGTCAACACCGTGAACGGCATCGACGGCCTGGCGCTGGCGGGCGGCTCGGCGTTCGGCCTCGACGCCGCCGGCGGCGTGCAGGGCTGGCTCGCCGAACGGGGGCGCGGCTTCCGCATCGCCGACGCGGTGATCCCGATCGTGCCCGGCGCCATCGTGTTCGATCTCATCAACGGCGGCGACAAGGCATGGGGCCGCTTCTCGCCCTATCGCGATCTCGGCTACGCG
The DNA here is from genome assembly GCA_020441545.1 of Xanthobacteraceae bacterium. GTDB lineage: Bacteria > Pseudomonadota > Alphaproteobacteria > Rhizobiales > Xanthobacteraceae > 62-47. The sequence goes on from JAGRLZ010000226.1 coordinate 8,247, forward strand.
GCCGCGGCCGCCGCCGGCGAGACCTTCGCGCTCGGCACCGCCGGCGCCGGCTTCGGCGCCACCACCGTCAACTTCAAGGGCGGCCTTGGCTCGGCCTCGGCGGAACTGCCGAATGGTGTGCGCGTCGCGGCACTGGCGGTGGTCAATGCGGTGGGCAGCGTCACCGTCGGCGACGGGCCGTGGTTCTGGTCGGCGCCTTACGAGGTGGGCGGCGAGTTCGGCGGCCACGGCATGCCGGCGTCCTTCACGCCCGAGATGCTGGCGCTGCGCATCAAGGGCGCCGGCGCCGCCACCGCGATGGAGAACACCACGCTGGTCGCCGTCGTCACCGACGCCCTCCTCGACAAGGCGCAGGCGCGGCGGCTGGCGATGCTGGCGCAGACCGGCTTTGCGCGCGCGATCTATCCGGTCCACGCCCCGCTCGACGGCGACCTGGTGTTTGCCGCCGCCACCGGCGCCAGGCCGGTCGATCCGCTCCATGGCCTCACCGAGCTCGGCGCCGTTGCCGCCAACGTGGTGGCGCGGGCGATCGCGCGCGGCATCCATGAAGCGACCGCGCTGCCGTTCCCCGGCGCGCTGCCGGCATGGCGGGACCGCTTCGGCCGGGACCGGGGATAGATGGCGGCGCAACCCATACCCGCGCGAAGCGTTGCCCGTCCCGCCTGACGCATGGTCCGTGCCGCCACAATGCGGCCATCGCTTCGCCGCAACGCCATCTCAGGATTTCCGCGTAGCCCGCCACGGCAAATTTGTAAGTATAGATAAGTAATAATACCGCAATCTCCGGCGAACTTAAGGTTAGTTTTGAGTATAGATTGAAACGCGCACTCGGCTCATGATGCTCTCCATGCGCGCAACATCGCGCTAACTTCAAAACAGTGGAGACACGTCATGAAAAAGATCCTCGTTCTCGCAGCCCTTGCCACCGCGCTGGCCACCTCGCCCGCGCTCGCCCGCGGTGGACACGGCCTCAACGGCATCAATGTCGGCGCCAATGTGCTGTCCGGAAAAGGCGGCGTCATCGGCCTGCTCAACGGCCGTGGCGCCCTGGTGACCAACGTCGCAGTGACCACCGGCAAGGGCGGCGTGCTCGGCACCGTGCTCGGCAAGGGTGGCGCGCTGGGCGGGCTGCTCGGCGGCCGCGGTGGCGGCTGCGGCTGCTACTGACAGGGACCACCGCGGGCGGGGAGCGCGCGCGCCCCGCCCATGTCATTTGCCGAGCCCCCGACCAAGTCCCCGACCAAGGCCGCGCTTGAGGATTTGCAGCGCGGCCTTCTTGCTCGACGACGAGAAGCGCTTGGTGAGCGAGGATGCGAAGATGATCGCATCGGCGCGCGCGCCCGACAGCAGCGTGCCCTGCGCGCGAATGACGTCGACCCCGAGCGTCAGGTCGTCGCCGATATCCTGCGTGAAGCCGAGACCGTAAGTCAGGGTTTGCGCGGAAAACGGTGAATCGAGGTACTCGGTTTCAGCGTAGCCGAGCGAAGCCAGCAACGCCAGCTTCGGCTCGACCTGCCACGACGCCTTCGCCGAATAGACGCTGTCGATGGTGATCGGCGAGATCGGAAACGTGGTCTCCGACGCGCGCCGCGAGGCCGCCAGATCGATCTTGAAAGGCGCTGCGCGCCAGCTCAAATTCGCATCGAACAGCGTTCGGTTCACATCGCTGAAATCGACATCGTGCCAGCGACCATGGAGCCGCGACACCGACGCGAATGCGGTGACGGACGAATCCTCGTAGCGGGCGAACAGGAACGGCTGCACCCGTTCGTTGTCGCGGCGATAGCCGAAGTCGTCGAACTCATCGACATAGCGGCGCACCGAGAGATTGGCCGAAACGCCGACCTCCAGCTTGCCGCGCACCAGGCTGATGCCGGGCACGATGCTGCCGCGCATATATTGATGCGGGCCGGGCAGGAAATCCTGGAAGATCGCGTTGGTCTGGTTGAGGCTGGAACGTGCGCCCTCGGCGGTGACGAACAGCTTGATCGCGCCGCGCTTCATTTCCGCCTTCACCGCCTGGATCACGTCGCTCGAACGCAGGTTGTAGCTGCTGGCGTCGGCGATCGTCGTGGTCGCGCTGATGCGAAGATCGTCGCCGCCGAGCGCGCCGCGCAGGATCACCTTGCCGCCGAGGTTCGGCGTGGCGAGCGGATTGGCATAGTGCAGCGCCCTGCCCTCCGCCGCGATTCCGAACGCGGCGTCGCCGTCCTTCATGCCGGCGGCGAGCGCGGTTTCCGAGCCGATGAAGGTGCTGCCGCCGATGCCGTTGCCGGACGAGAATTCCGGATTGGTATCGGTGCCGCCGCGCAGCCGGAAGGAAGCGGCGAACTCGTGCTGGGCCGTCGCGGACCCGGCCTCGCCGGCCAGTCCCGGGCCGCTCGCGCCGAGGCAGACCATCATGACGAATACTTGTAATGGCCGCATCAGCGCCTCGATAGACTTCACAATGCCATCGATTACCAATCGTTATGGTTACCGGGAGGTGAATTCCTCCCCGAAATACGGAATCCCCCCGATGGCCGGCAGCCGATGCTACCGGCCGCCCTCCACGATCCTCATTTTCTCCCGTGAATCGGCATCGATTCCGGGTTTGCTCCGCTGTCGCCTGCGTGTTACGCGGGCGCGTTCCACACGCATCCGGGTAGCGTCATGTCCCAGCCATTCGAGCCACGGCCGCTCGTCATCGCGCCGTCCATTCTGGCTTCCGATTTCGCCCGTCTCGGCGAGGAAGTCCGCGCGGTCGATCAGGCCGGCGCCGACTGGCTGCATCTCGACGTGATGGACGGCCACTTCGTGCCGAACATTTCCTTCGGCCCGGATGTCATCAAGGCGATGCGGCCCTATTCGAAGAAGATCTTCGATGCGCACCTGATGATCGCGCCGTGCGATCCCTATCTCGAAGCCTTCGCCAGGGCGGGCTGCGACCACATCACCGTCCATGCCGAAGCCGGACCGCACCTGCATCGCTCGTTGCAGGCGATCCGCGCGCTCGGCAAGAAGGCCGGCGTGTCGCTCAATCCGGCGACGCCGCTCAACGTCATCGAATACGTGCTCGACTCGGTCGATCTCGTGCTGGTGATGTCGGTCAATCCCGGCTTCGGCGGCCAGGCTTTCATCCCGGAGATGGTCAACAAGGTGACCGACCTGCGCGCGATGCTGGCCGGCCGCCCGATCGACATCGAGGTCGACGGCGGCGTGGTGCCGGATGTCGCCGCACGGCTTGCCGCCGCCGGCGCCAACGCGCTGGTCGCGGGCTCCGCCGTGTTCAAGGGCGGCACGCAGGAGAGCTACAAGGCCAACATCGATGCCATCCGCCGCGCCGCCGCCGACGCGCGCGGGGAGATGATTTAGATACAAGCGAGCGTGTCCGGCATCCGCGCCGCGCACGCGACAGGAAATCGACAGGACGCTTTCGAATGATCCCCCGCTACACCCGCCCCGAAATGGCTTCGATCTGGGAGCCGCAGACCCGCTTCAGGATCTGGTTCGAGATCGAGGCGCATGCCGCCGATGCGCTGGCGAACCTCGGCGTGATCCCGAAGGATGCCGCGAAGACGATCTGGGCCAAGGCCAAGGACGCGACCTTCGACGTCGCGCGCATCGACGCGATCGAGCGCGAGACCAAGCACGACGTCATCGCCTTCCTCACGCATCTGGCCGAGATCGTCGGCCCCGAGGCGCGCTTCGTGCATCAGGGCATGACATCGTCCGACGTGCTCGACACCTGCCTCAACGTGCAGCTCACCCGCGCCGCCGATATCCTGATCGCCGACATCGACAAGGTGCTGGCGGCACTGAAGACGCGCGCCTTCGAGCACAGGATGACGCCAGCCATCGGCCGCTCGCACGGCATCCATGCCGAGCCGGTGACCTTCGGCCTCAAGATGGCTTATGCCTATGCCGAATTCTCGCGCGCGAAGGAGCGCATGATCGCCGCGCGCAAGGAGGTCGCGACCTGCGCGATTTCCGGCGCGGTCGGCACCTTCGCGCAGATCGATCCGCGCGTCGA
>JAGRLZ010000005.1 GCA_020441545.1 Xanthobacteraceae bacterium
CCTTGGAACGAAAGAGAGCCTTGGAACGAGAAAGCATCACGGTGGGCCTGGCTCCAGCTATTGGCGGCAAGAAGGCTATCGGCAAAAAACGGATACGCATCGCGTCCCGGCCACACGCCGAACGGCGGCACGGGTCGTCGGGACGCCGGACAATGCAGCGTTTGATGCAAGACCGCAAGCAACGGCCGCAAGCAACGGCCGCAAGTAACGGCCCGGCCCCGGCTGCGCCGCCCGCATATTCCGCCCGTCAATCGGCCTGAAGACGCTTTCAGTGTGGCGGCATCGTGACGGATTCCGCTTGCGGAACCGCGGCCTTCACGCGCTTGTGTCACATCGCTTCGTAGTTCGGCCCCCCGCCGCCCTCCGGCGGAACCCAGGTGATATTGCCGTTCGGGTCCTTGACGTCGCAGGTCTTGCAGTGGACGCAGTTCTGCGCGTTGATCTGGAAGCGCGGCCCGGTCGCCTCCTCGACCCATTCGTAGACGCCCGCCGGGCAATAGCGATTGGACGGGCCGGCGAAGACCGCGAGTTCGGACGACTTCTGCAAGTCCAGATCCCTCACCTTGAGGTGGGGCGGCTGGTCTTCCTCATGATTGGTGTTCGACAGGAACACCGATGAGAGGCGATCGAAGGTCAGCTTGCCGTCCGGCTTGGGATAGGCGATCGGCTGATAGTCCTTGGCGGGCTTGAGCGATTTGGCGTCGTTCTTGCCGTGGGACAGCGTGCCGAACAGCGAGAAACCCAGCGTGTTGCACCACATGTCGAAGCCGCCGAGGGCGTTGCCGAGCAGCGTGCCGAATTTCGACCACAGCGGCTTGGCGTTGCGCACCGGATAAAGGTCCTTGCCGATCGAGGACGAGCGCCAGCCGTTTTCGTATTCGACCAGTTCGTCGTTGGCACGGCCGGCCTGCAACGCCGCAACCAGATGCTCGGCGGCCTGCATGCCGCTCGCCATCGCGTTGTGGATGCCCTTGATGCGCGGCACGTTGACGAAACCCGCGGCGCAGCCGACCAGCGCGCCGCCGGGGAAGGTCAGCCGCGGCACCGACTGATAGCCGCCCTCGGTGATGGCGCGCGAACCGTAAGCGAGCCGCTTGGCGCCCGCGAACGTATCCCGGATCTTGGGATGCGTCTTGAAGCGCTGGAATTCCTCGAACGGGAAAAGATAGGGGTTCTCGTAGTTGAGATGCACCACGAAGCCGACCGCCACCAGGTTGTCGTCGTAGTGATAAAGGAACGAGCCACCGCCGGTGTTGTTGTCGAGCGGCCAGCCGAACGAATGCTGCACCGTGCCCTTCTTGTGCTTGGCGGGATCGATCTGCCAGATTTCCTTGAGGCCGATGCCGAACTTGCCCGGCTCGCAATCCCGGTCGAGCGAAAACTTGGCGATCAGCTGCTTGGTCAGGCTGCCACGCGCGCCTTCGGCGAACAGCGTATATTTGCCGAGCAGTTCCATGCCGCGCGTATAGGAATCCTTGTGCGAACCGTCCTTGGCGATGCCCATGTCGCCGGTCGCGATGCCGCGCACCTCGCCGTCAGCGCCATAGACCACCTCGGCGGCGGCAAAACCCGGATAGATCTCGACGCCCAACGCCTCGGCCTTCGCGCCCAGCCAGCGGCACACCATGCCGAGCGAGGTGATGTAGCAATGATGATTGTTCATCAGCGGCGGCATCAGGAAGTTCGGCAGCTTGATGCCGCCGGTCTTGGTCATCAGATAGAACTGGTCGTCCTTGACCTGGGTCTTGAGCGGACAGTCCGCATCCTCGCGCCAGTCCGGGATCAGCTTGTCGAGATTGGTCGGATCCATCACCGCGCCAGACAAAATATGCGCGCCGACCTCCGAGCCCTTCTCCACCACCACGATGGCAAGGTCCGGATTCAGCTGCTTGAGGCGGATCGCCGCGCTCAGGCCCGACGGGCCGGCACCGACGATCACGACATCGAACTCCATGGATTCGCGCGGCGGCAGTTCTTCGGTGCTCATGTTCCGACCCCAGGCAGACGAACGAGAATGCTTCTAATCCCCTCTTGTTTCCGATTTTTTCCCGAAGAACAACCATGGAAATGAGGAGAGGAATATTTCACCCCGCGGCGATCCGGGCTTAATATCAGGGCATGAGCATCATACCTCCCCCGGCCCCCGAACCCGTCCCGAGCGTGCGCGACCTGCTCGCCTTCTACCGCGAGGCCGGGGTCGATTGCGCGCTGGGCGAGGCGGCGATGGACCGGCTGGCCGAACAGCCGCTCCCCGCGCCCGCGATGCGGGAGCGTGCGGCGGCGGCGCCGCTGCCGCCAGCGGCCGGGTTGCGGCCCGGGACCGCGCCCGGCGCGGCAATGCCGGCGGCACCCGAGGCCGCGATCGCATCGGCGCGCGAGGCCGCGCGCACCGCGCCGACGCTGGAGGCGCTTCGTGCCCTGCTTGCGGAATTCGACGGCTGCGGACTGAAAGCCACCGCGACCAGGCTCGTCTTCGCCGACGGCAACCCGCAAGCGCGCGTCATGTTCGTCGGCGAAGCGCCGGGGCGCGACGAAGACCTCTCGGGCCTGCCGTTCGTCGGACGATCGGGCAAGCTGCTCGACCTGATGCTGCGCGCGATCGGCCTCGACCGCACCACCGCCTACATCGCCAACGTGATTCCGTGGCGGCCGCCCGGCAATCGCGATCCCTCCCCGCAGGAAACGCAAATCTGCCTGCCGTTCATCAAGCGTCAGATCGAACTGGTCGATCCGGACGTGCTGGTCTGCCTCGGCAAACCGTCGTCGCAGGCGATCCTCGAATTGAAGGACGGCATCATGCGCACGCGCGGCCGCTGGCGCGACTATCACACCGGCACGCGCACCATCCGCGCCATGGCGACATTCCATCCCGCCTATCTGTTGCGCCAGCCGATCTACAAGCGCATGACCTGGCTCGACCTGCGCGCCATCGCGAAGGCGCTGCACGAGACGGCCGCCCCGTCCTGAAACAAGCGCCGTCCTGAAACGAAGAGGTTTATTGCGCGGGCTTATGGCATCTTGGGCCGCACGATCGCCCAGCCGATCCGAACCGGCGGCAGGCGGCCGTCGACCAGGCGGTCGAAGCTTTGCGGCACCTCCGGCACCAGGCCCGGAAACTGTTTCGCGATCTCCGGTGGCACCGAGCCCGACGTATCCGCCGCACGCCAGACCACGACGCCGCCCTGTTCGCCGAGCCGGGCCGGCGTCAGCCACGGCCCCTGGGCGGGGCGGGGCAACAGCAGCGGCTGCGGGCGCGCCGCGCCGAGCGCGATCAGCAAGGCAAGCTCGCGGTCGCCGGCGACCGCGGGCAGGGGCCGGTTGGTCCGCCGCTGGAAGCTGTCGCCATAAAACCGGGCGATTGCCCCGGCCGGCAGCGAGGTCCGGATTTCCTTCGCCGAAAGCCACGGCTGGACCAGCGCGACGACGGCGATCGCCGCCGCCGGCGCGCCGATCGCGAGCAGCCAGACGGTGCGCAGAACCTGCTGCCGCCGGAGCTGGATGATGTCGTCGCCGGCAACCACCACGGCAAGGCCCGACAACAGCAGCGCGATGCCCGCGCCGCCGACGACCTCGGGCTTTTCATAGAGCGCCGCCACGACCGTCCCTAGCAGCGCAGGCGCCAGCGCGAAAAAATAGACGTATCGCCGCGCCAGGTCGCCGACCGGAGGGCGAAACACGGTCGGCGCGGTTTCGCGGCCGCGCACGATCAGGCGTTGCACCCAAGCCGCGTTGAAAGCGAGCAGCACCGCGATGCCGGACACGGCCAGCGCCAGGCTTCCGAGCAGCCAGCCCCATTGCCGCGCGGCCTCGCCGAGGTCGCGCATTGGAGAAACAGGGAGCCCCATGTCGCCGGCGCGCAGCCGCCAGGCCAGATACGGCGTCACCAGCACCACGATGACCAGCAGCGAGAACAGCGGGTCCACCGACCGCAAGGTGCGCCGCCCGGCCGCCGTCGCCAGCGCGAAGGCGAACAGCAACAGCAGCAGCAGCGGCGCCGCGTCGACGGTCAGCAGCAGCAGTCCGGCCTCGATCGACAGCGCGAACCAGGCGCTGCGGCTGCCCTGCCCGATCACCTGCCAGCCGTGCATCAGGATCAGTGCCCAGATCGGACAGGCCAGAATCTGCGGACCGAAGGCGACCCACGGAAAGCTGAAAGCCAGCACGGTCTGCGTCAGCAGGACCGCAATCACGGCATGCTGGCCGCCGACGACGCGGCGGCCAAGCGCGAACAGCGCCGCGAAGGCGACGACGAAACAGATTTGCGCGAGAAGGTAGACGCCGATGATGTGGCCGCCCGCAAGCGTGAAGGCGACATCCGCCAGCCAGAAGGCGAGCGGCGGCCCGAGTTCGGAGCCGACCTGGTACTGATGGCCGAAGGCGAGAGTCGCCGCGACATCGTCCGGCGGACTTCCGTAGAACAGCGCCGGCACGATCAGCCACAGCAGCGCCTGCGCGAGCACCGCCACCCAGAACACGAGGCGGGGCCGCGCGCGTATCAGTTCTACGATCAGGGAAGCGAACCGCATGGCCGGCCGGACAGCCTTCACAAAAGCGACAAAAGCGGCGCGACACCAAGCCTGCGGAGCCCGCACCTGACGCGATAACGATCGCGGAGTGATAGAGGCCGGCGGCGACGCTGGCAACCGCCGGCCCCGGTCCGCCGCCGCATCAACGGCGACCCGAAACGGCGACCTCGGTCGCTTCCTCCCGTTCCGGCGGGGCCTGGCCGCCCGCCCCGGTCAGGACGAGTTGCTTCTCGCGCGCCGCCATCACGGGGGCAAAGAAGCTGCGATGATGGCGCGTCGGGCCTAGCCGCGCCAGCGCCTCCAGATGGGCCGGAACGGCATAGCCCATGTGCCGGTCGAAGCCGTATTCGGGATGCTCGCGCGCCATCCGGCACATCAGCCGGTCACGCGACACCTTGGCGACGATCGATGCTGCGGCGATCGACAGCACCAGCCCGTCGCCGCCGATCACGGCCTCGCAATCGCATGCCGATTCGATTCGGTCGCGGCCATCGACGAAGACATGCCGCGGCGCCTCCGGCAGCGCATGAACCGCCCGCGCCAGCGCCCAGAGCGAGGCGCGCAGGATATTGTCGCGGTCGATCCGCGCCGGGGACGCGAACGCCACCGCGAACTGCGCGGTGGCACAGATCTGCTCGAACAGTTCCTCGCGCTGCCCGGCGCTCAGGCGCTTGGAATCATCCAGGCCCTTGGGGATGCGCCCGGGATCGAGCACCACGGCCGCCGCCACCACCGGACCCGCGAGCGGACCGCGCCCGGCCTCATCACAGCCCGCGACCGGCCATACGCCGCGCTTCAGCAGCGCCTGCTCGCGCTTGAATGTCGGCGCTGCCGGCGCGGCCCTGCCCCGCTTCGCCTTGCCGCCTTCCGGCGCTGGGGGCACGGCCATCGTCCCTTTCGACAATTTGCGAATCATGCCGCGATGGTTGCGCCGCGCCCCCATGCCGCGCAACCGGCAAACGGCGGGAATGCCCGCTATCCAGACTTCCCCCCTGAGGCACCTTAAATCTTGTCCCAAAATCTTGTCCAAGCCTGTCCAAGAATGCCTATCCAGGAAAATGGCCGCGGCATCGCATTCCCCGTTCAGAACAGGCTGAGCTGCTGTCCCCGACGCTCGGGCGGCGCGAAATGCCCGGTGGTCAGGCGCGTGCGCCGCCTGTTCAGGCCGAGCTTCTCGCAGGCGACCTCGAACCGCCGGCCGATCATCCAGGCCAGCGGCCCGGTGCCCTTCATCCGCGTGCCCCACTGCGAATCGTAATCGCGGCCGCCCCTCATCTCGCGGATCAATGCGAAGACATGCCGGTAGCGATCGGGGTAATTGGCGATCAGCCATTCGCGAAACAGGTCGCGCACCTCGAGCGGCAACCGAAGCAATATATAGCTCGCTTCCCTGACGCCCGCATGCGCGGCCGAATCGAGGATGCGCTCGATCTCCATGTCGTTCAGCGCCGGGATCACCGGCGCGACCATCACCGTTGTCGGAATGCCGGCGTCGGACAACCGCTTCAGCGCGTCGAGCCGCTTCGGCGGCGTCGAGGCCCGCGGCTCCATGGTCCTGGCGAGTTTGGGATCGAGCGAGGTTACCGAAATCGCGACCTTGACCAACTGGCGCTGCGCCATGCGCGCCAGAATATCGATGTCGCGCACCACCAGAGACGACTTGGTGACGATGCCGACCGGATGGCCGGCCCGCTCCAGCACTTCGAGAATGCCCCGCATGATCCTGCGTTCGCGCTCGATCGGCTGATAGGGATCGGTGTTGGTCCCGATCGCGATCATGCGCGGCTCGTACCCCGCCGAAGCCAGTTCCTTTTCCAATAGCGCAGCCGCGTCCGGCTTGGCGAACAGCTTCGATTCGAAATCGAGGCCCGGCGACAGCCCGAGATAGGCATGGGTCGGCCGGGCAAAACAGTAGACGCAGCCATGTTCGCAGCCCCGGTACGGATTGATCGAGCGGTCGAAGCCGATATCCGGCGAGTCGTTGCGGGTGATGACCTTGCGCGCGGTGTCGATGCCGACAGTGGTCCTGAACGGCGGCAGATCATCCAGGCTCTGCCAACCGTCGTCGAAGGCGACCCGCGCCTCGGGTTCGAACCGGCCGCTCGCATTGGACTGCGCGCCACGGCCGCGCCTGCGCTCGCGGTCGATCGCGATGGCGATCCCGGAAAAGGAAGGAGACGCACCCGCCGGATCGGAGGGCGCCATAACCGGCGGGTGCGCGAGGGCGCCAGTGGAGCGCGTTTCATATTCGCCATCCACCTTGCCGCGAACTGCTTCAGCGAACGTCAAATCGAGGGCTCCATTGGACCTTGCCGACAGTCCTGTCCCGAACATATGCAACCCAGGCTAAAACAAGGGGCTCGAATGCCAGACGGGACCGCCGGCAACCTTGCTCATGACGACAGGATATCATCGCTTAAGAACAAATCAAGAACATTGATGTGCCGCGGTTGTGGAAAGCAAAGACCGCCGGCAGCCAAGCTGCCGCCAAAAGCAGCAGCCGGCCCTGCTGTCTCGCCGGCAGGGGGATGCTAGAGGTTCGATCGTCAAAGACCGGGACCGGACCATATGCTCAGCGTCATCATCCCCACCGAAGGCGAGGAACCGCCGGTGGTCGCCACCCTCGCCGCGCTGGTCGCGGGCGCCGCCGCCGGCGTGGTGCGCGAGGTGCTGCTGATCGACCGGGACGAAGCCGGCACCATAGCGCGCGTCGCGGATATCGCGGGCTGCGAGTTTCTCGCCCTGGACGGGTCGCGCGGCGCCAGGCTGGCGGCCGGCGCGAGAAGGGCCCGCGCCCACTGGCTGATGTTCCTGCATGCCGGCACGGTGCCGGACGCCACCTGGATCGACGAGGTCGGCCAGTTCATGCAGAACGTCGAGCTTCACGGGCAGCCCCGCGCCGCGATCTTTCGCTATGCGCGATCGCCCTATGCCGCCACCGGACCCGGCGCGCGCCTCGCGGACCTCACGCGCCTGGTGTCAGGTCCGTCGCCGAAACAGGGACTCGTCATCGCACGAAGCCATTACGAAAAGCTCGGTGGCCATGACGCCAATGCGCGCGACGCGGAAGCCAGACTGCTCCGCAAATTGCGGCGCGACCGCCTCACGCTGCACAGCCGCATCCAGATCCGCTAGCAGGATATCGAAAAGTCCCGAGCGGTCATTCCGGGGCGCACCCCACCCGGATCGACGCCGGAAGCGCGTTCGCACGCGTCTTCGACACGCGATAGCGTCGTCCGGGCGCAGGCTCCGGTGCGAACCCAAAAATCCGGCCGCATGGATTTTCTTTGCATTGCATTGGCTGGATTCCGGATCGCCGCTCGCGCGGCCTCCGGAATGACAGCAGGGTTTTCGACATCCTGCCAGAGCCATTTCCGTTCCGATCGAATCGAAACGGGGCTCCATGTTTTTATTTTAACGCGTTCTCTTTACGCGAACCGGGACCCACTTCGCTCGAAAACGTTCTAACCGTCAGGCCGCGAATCCGGCGGCCAGCGTCGCGGCGAACTGCGGATAGGTCTCCGCCAGTTCGTCGGTCACACGCCCGCGCAGAAGCGCCAGCGTCCCGGCATCCGGTGCCGGCGTGGTCGATACCGTGTCCGCCGCATCGTAGTCGAATCCGGTCAATGCCCTGACGTCGGACACCGACGCGCCACCATGGACGCTGCGCAGCCGGAAGCGCTGCCGCGCCTTGTCGAAGTCGAACAGCGCCTTGCCGGTCAGCAAAGCGTGCGGTCCGCCGCTGCGCGCGACGCCTTCGCTGTGTCCCGGCGCGCTGACGAAATCGACCTTCTCGACGAAGACCCGCGGCGAATGCTCCTCGCGGAACAGAATGACCCGCGGCACCACGAAATAGAGAAAGGCGGAGCCGAACGAACCGGGCCAGCGCACCTCGTTGTCCGGATAGGCGCCGGTGCCGACAAGATTGATGTTGGCCTGCCCGTCGATCTGGCCGCCGCCGAGGAAGAAGGCGTCGATACGGCCTTGCGCCGCCGCGTCGAACAATTCGAAGGCACCGTTGGTGAGAAAATTATGATCGCGCGAGCCCAGCACGATAATGCGGACCGGCGCGCGGCCGTTCGCCTCGTTCCGTGCCCGCAACAGCATCGCGCCCGCCGCCGGGATCGGCGACGACATGCCGACCGCGACCGTTCGCACGCCGTCCAACAGGTCCGTGATCGTCGCAATCAGGATTTCGCGATCCGTGGCCGGCGCACCCGTCATGCCGCGATCTCGCGGCGCCGCATGGCCCCTTCCAGATACGCGGCGAAGCCCTCGGGCGTTTGCGCCAGTTGCGCATAGCGCGCGACCTCGTCGCCATCCAGGGCATACTCGCCCCACAGGCCGAGCGGCCAGGCGCCGCGCGGCACCTCGGCGATGGCGCTGACATAGAGCGCCGGCAGGACGCCCGCCGCCTCGTTCTCGTTGGCAAGCAGCGAGGTATCGCTGATACGCTCCACCGTGACCAGCGTGCGCCTGGCCGCATGGGCCATGGCGGCAAGCTCGGCATGCCGGCCGATGCGCACATTGCCGAAGCGGTCGGCCTCCGGCGCGTGGAACAACGCGACATCCGGCCGGATCGCGGGCACGACCACGACCGGATCGTCGTCGGCATAGGGGTTGTCGATAATGCGCCAGTCGGGACGCGCCGCCATCAGGTCGCTTCCGATCAAGCCGCGGATCGCCATGAAGGGCACACCCTTCTGCCCTGCGACGAAGCCGGCGAGCAGCGCCGGGCAGGTCGCATCCATCATCCGGAAGGTGCGCTGGCGAATGCCGTCGGCGAAGCGCGGTGCGCCGCCGGCCTCGCCCAGCGTGACGGCGCTGGTTTCGATCGCCGACACCATGCCGCGACCGATCAGGATGTCGGCCTGCATGCCGCTGATCGGCACGCAGATGACATGAAGGTTCTTCGGGAGATTCTTGGAGGCGCGAGCGGTGAGCGCGAGGGTCGCCGCCATCGCGACGCCGGCCTGGTCGTTGGGAATCGCGAGCGACATGCCATCGCCGATGGTCGCGGCCAGCTCATCGAGAGTGAGGAACGTCGCCATGATTCGCCTCCCTTTCTTGCTTCTTGTTCTTTTGGTTCTTCTTGCTCTTCTGGTGCTCTTGGCACGACGGGCCACAACCTGCGCCGAGCGTCGCCATGGCATCGGTTGGCGCGCATATCGGACAAGATCATTTCGTCCGCGAGGTTTCAAGTCAAGGCAGCACCGTCTTGCGGAATCTCAGGCCGTCGCGCCGCGCGCCTTCGGCCGCCGCAGATGCTCATCGAGCCGCGGCATGATCTCGACGAAATTGCACGGCCGCGAACGATAATCGAGCTGATGGGCGAGGATGCCGTCCCAGCCGTCCTTGCAGGCGCCCGGCGAGCCCGGCAGGCAGAAGATGTAGGTCGCGCCCGCGACACCCGCGGTGGCGCGGCTCTGGATCGTCGAAGCGCCGATCTTGGCGTGGCTCAGCATGTGGAACGCGATCGAGAAGCCGTCCATCCGCTTCTCGAACAGCGGCTCGATCGCCTCCGGCGTGACGTCGCGGCCGGTGAAGCCGGTGCCGCCGGTGGTGATGATAACATCGACGCCCGCGTCGGCGATCCATTTGCGAACGACGGCACGGATCGCCTCGACATCGTCGGCAACGATCTCGCGCGCGGCCAGCCGATGGCCGGCCGCGGTCAGCCGCTCCACCAGCACCGCGCCCGACTTGTCGTCATCCGGCGACCGCGTGTCGGAGATGGTCAGCACCGCGATGTTGAGCGGAACGAACTGTTTCGATTCATCGAGAGAGGGCATGGTACACCATGTCTTGATCTTCCGAGAGACGTCTTGATCTTCCGAGGGACCGTGCCCCCGGGGTCAAATCCAGGGATGGACTCCCGGAGTCCGGCCGGAAACGAGGCGTCATCGTCCGCGAAAGCGGACGATCCAGTAATCCGCACAGTGGCGACGGATATCTAGTTCCACACGGAATACTGGATGCCCGCCTGCGCGGGCATGACGGCCGCGGTAGAGACAAGCTCTCCTCACAAGTTGTTCGTGCCGAACGTGTTGCAAGCCTGCACCGTGCCCTGCTGATAGCCCGTCATGAACCAGCGCTTGCGCTGCGCGGCCGAACCGTGGGTGAAGGAATCCGGCACCACGCGGCCGGTGGCCTGGCGTTGCAGGGTATCGTCGCCGATCGCAGTGGCGGTCCGCAGCGCGGCATCGATATCGCCGGCCTCGAGGAAGCCGGGCCGCTTCTTTTCCTCGCGGTTGACCCACACGCCGGAAAGACAATCCGCCTGCAGCTCGACCCGCACCTGCAGGGCGTTGGATTCGGCGCGGCTGCCCGCCTGCTGCTGCAGCTGCGTGACGCGCGGCAGGATGCCAAGCAGGTTCTGGATGTGATGCCCCGCCTCATGCGCGATGATGTAGGCGGTGGTGAACTTGCATGCGTTGCCGGAGCAGCCATGGAAACGGGTCTCGACCTGCCGGAAGAACGAGGTGTCGAGGAATATCTGCCGATCCGGCGGACAGTAGAACGGCCCCATCGCCGACTGCGCCATGCCGCAGCGGCCGCCATTGGTGGCGTTCTTGAACAGCACGATGCGCGGCCCGACATATTTCTGGCCGCCGGCCTGGAAGATCTCGCTCCAGCGGTCGTCGATCTCGCCGAGGATTCCGGCGATCATGCTGCCCATCTCGTCGGTCGGCGCGCCGGTTTTGGCGGGGCCCGAACGCCGGTCGGTCTGATAGGTCGGCGCGTGATTGCCTCCGGTCAGAACTTCGGCGC
The DNA here is from genome assembly GCA_020441545.1 of Xanthobacteraceae bacterium. Lineage (GTDB taxonomy): Bacteria > Pseudomonadota > Alphaproteobacteria > Rhizobiales > Xanthobacteraceae > 62-47. Next base: position 11,298 of record JAGRLZ010000005.1, read on the forward strand.
CGCCGATCAGCAGGCGCGGATCGATGCCGAGCGCATAGCCGACGATGCCGAGGATGATGATGGTGCCGATGCCGAGGCCGCCGCCCCGCATCGGAAAACCGAATCCGCCGCCGCCGCCATAGCCTCCGCCCTCGTCGCGACGATCGTCGATGTTGTCGCTGCGACGGAAGTCATCATAGCGCATGGCTGGTTCCTCACATTTCCATATGCCGGTGCGCGAACGCAGCCGCTGCATGGCGCCACAGGGGCCCAAGGTTTTCCGGGCCACGTTATCAATACCCCGCCCGGCAAATATTGCCTAGTGGAGTGAATTTGACATTCGCGGGCTTCTCGACCGCGGGTCCGGGAAAGCGAATGTCAAACCCAAAACTCCACCAGAAACTTGCATTTGCCAGCGGCCTTTTGATTCCGAACATTTGCAAAAACGCCCGCTGAAAAGGGACGCGAATGTCAGAATCAGACCACTGATGGAGCCTGTCCCCGATTAAGCCGATTTTTACTTTGCCAAGCCACTGTAGCGCCAGTCGGTTTTGTTAGTCCCGCGTCGCCGACAGCGTCGCCTGAGTCAGAGTTCTTGAGTCATGGTTGTGTCGCGTCGCGGGGCGCCTGCGAGGGCGCCCCGCACTAAATTCGAGTCCGTGCCGAGCACGCAGCCCGAACCGATCTCCCGGATCGTGGTCGGCGACTGTATCGCCGGCATGTCGAAGCTTCCGGCGGCCTCGGTCGATGTGGTATTTGCCGATCCCCCGTATAACCTTCAGCTGAAGGGCGAACTGAAACGCCCCGACGAATCCCACGTGGATGCCGTCAACAACGACTGGGACAAGTTCTCGTCGTTCGCCGCCTATGACGATTTCACGCGCGCCTGGCTGCTTGCCTGCCGCCGCATCATGAAGCCGACCGCGACGATCTGGGTGATCGGCTCGTATCACAACATCTTCCGCGTCGGCGCCATCATGCAGGACCTCGGCTTCTGGGTTCTCAACGACATCGTCTGGCGCAAGACCAACCCGATGCCGAATTTCCGCGGCCGCCGCTTCACCAACGCCCATGAAACCATGATCTGGGCGGCACGCGACGAGAACGCGAAGAACTACACGTTCAACTACGAGGCGCTGAAAGCGGCCAACGAGGACGTGCAGGCCCGTTCGGACTGGCTGATCCCGCTATGCACGGGGGACGAGCGGCTCAAGGGCGCCGATGGCAAGAAGGTTCACCCGACGCAGAAGCCGGAAGGTCTGCTGGCGCGCGTGCTGCTGTCGTCGTCGCGGCCCGGCGACATGATCGTCGATCCATTCAACGGCACCGGCACCACCGGCGCGGTCGCCAAGCGGCTCGGCCGCCGCTACATCGGCTTCGAGCGCGACAAGACCTATGCGGCTGCGGCCGAAGCGCGCATCGCCTCGGTACTGCCGTTGCCGGGCGCGACGCTGGCGCCGTTCGTGACCGCGCGCGAGGCGCCGCGCGTGCCGTTCTCCGAACTGATCGAGCGCGGCATGATCCTGCCGGGCGCGACGCTGTTCGATGCCAAGAAAAAACACAACGCGCTGGTTCGCGCCGACGGCGCCATCATGCTCGGCGACAAGGTCGGCTCGATCCACCGGATCGGCGCGGCGGCGCAGGGCTCGGGCGCGTGCAACGGCTGGACCTTCTGGCACATCGAAACCAAGAAGGGCCTCACCCTGATCGACGAGCTGCGCGCGCAGGTTCGCCGCGAGATGGCGGCGCTGCGCTGAGCAGTTCCGCCGGTTTCCCTCGCCCCCGTTCCGCCGGGCGCGGTGTCAGCTTTGATGCGGCCCGCGCATCAGCTTCATGGCGTCCGTGATCTGACGCCAGTTTTCGGCGTCCTGGTCGTTGCCTTCCTTCTCCAGCGCGAGCGCCTTCTGGGCGGCTTCCGCGATCGCGCCCGGGCCGTGTTGCGCCAGAAGCTTCCGCGCGTAGTCCTGGATTTCCATCGCTCGCATGTCGTCCCTCCTGTCTTCGTCCGGTACGGGGATCGCGATCAGGCACCCGGAAACACGTCGCACACAATCCCGCTTCTCGATAACGCCGGCCGGCCTTGTCGGTTCCCACCTTGCCGGCGCGGGAAAATTCATGGTGAGGCTGATGGTCGGCGGATCGAACGGCCGGCGGCGCCTAGTCGAATGCCAAGATCGCGTGAGGCGCCGGAACCTGCGTCACGCACCAAGGCCGTGCGCGATCGCCTTGCGCATGACGTTCGGCAGCGCCTCGTCCGCCAGCTTTGCGATCGGCACCCAGCGCGAGCCCCCGAGCGCACGGGTGCGCGGCGGCACGCGGGCGGTGTAGACGGCAAGCTCAAGCGGGAAATGGGTGAAGACGTGCGTCACGGTGCCGGCCTTGCGGTGCCATTGCATGACACCGTTGATCCGCGGCGCCTGAGCGAGCGCCGCCGCATCCTCTTGCGCCGCCAGCCAGTCCGAGCCCGGCACTTCCGTCATGCCGCCGAGCAATCCCTTCGCCGCGCGGGTTCTCAACAGGATTTCGTCGCCACGCAGGACGATGAACGCCGCGCCACGCCGCAGCACGCCGGTCTTCTTCGGCGCCTTGCGCGGGAAGGTCTCCTGATCGCCGCGTACGCGGGCCGCGCAATCGTCATCGAGCGGGCACAACGAACAAGCCGGCTTCTTCGGCGTGCAGATGGTGGCGCCAAGGTCCATCAGAGCCTGCGCGCTGTCGCCGGCGCGGGACGGCCCCAGCAGCGTCGCCGCGAGCTTCTGAATCCGCGGCTTGGCCTGCGGCAGCGCCTCCTCCACCGCGAACAACCGCGACACCACGCGCTCGATATTGCCGTCCACCGGCATTGTGCGGCGGTCGAACGCGATCGCAGCGATCGCCGCCGCGGTATAGGGGCCGATGCCGGGCAGCGCGCGCAAGCCGTCCTCGGTGTCGGGGAACACGTCGCCGTGGTCGCGCGCCACCGCCATCGCGCAGGCGTGCAGGTTGCGCGCCCGCGAATAATAACCGAGGCCGGCCCACATCCGCAGCACGTCGTCGAGCGAAGCGCGCGCCATCGCCGCGACGTCCGGCCATCGCGCGACGAATTTTTCGAAGTACGGCCCGACCGCCTTCACGGTGGTCTGCTGCAGCATGATCTCGGAGAGCCAGACGCGATACGGATCAGCCACCTCGCCGGGCGGCGCGCGCCACGGCAGCGCGCGGCGATGACGGTCATACCAGGCGAGCAGCCGGGCGGGCCGGTCGTCAGGCGCGGGGGCATTCTTCCGTCGTCTCGCGGGGGCTGCTAAAGTCATGCGCTATCTACGCAAGGCCCGCGTCCATGTCCAAGCCCGGCAAAAGTCCCGCCAAGCCGCTCGCGACCCTGCTCGGCGGGGTGTTTGCCGACGTCTATGCGCGGCAGGGCTTTGCCGCGCGCGAACTGGTGACGCGCTGGGCCACCATCGCGGGGCCGGACGTCGCTCCCTTCTCCGAACCGCTGAAAATCCAGTGGCCGCCCCCGGTCGAGGGGCAGCCGCTGGAACCGGCGACGCTGGTGCTGCGGGTCGAAGGGCCGATGGCGCTGGAAATCCAGCACATGTCGGACATCATCATCCAGCGGGTGAACCGCTTTTTCGGCTGGAACGCCGTCAGCCGCCTCACGCTGCGGCAGGCGCCGCTGTCGCGCCGCTCCGCCCGCAGGCCGCCGCCCCAACCGTCTCCGGAGGCCATCGCCCAGGTCGCCGGCACGCTGGACGCCATCGCCGACGAGGAATTGCGCGAGGCGCTCGCCCGCCTCGGCGCCGCCATCAAGCGAAATTGAGGGACGCGGTCCGGGCCGCTTCGGGCGCGGCATTGCCACATTCCTCGTTTCAAGCTAGCCAGTGCCGTTGCTTGACGCGGCCCCAGCGCCGCTCTTGAGGAGATTGCCTTGATTATCACGCGCCGCGCCTTCACCGCCGCCCTGTCGCTTACCGGCCTTGCCGCCGTTGCCGGCCTGTCGCCGTGGCGCTTCGTCGAGCAAGCCGTCGCGCAGAGCCAGGTCGCGGCCGACCTCGCCAAGCCGCAATCGCTGCCGGACATGGGGCTCGGCCCCAAGGACGCGCCCGTCACCATCATCGAATACGCCTCGATGACCTGCCCGCATTGCGCGGCGTTCAACGATCAGGTGTTTCCGAAGATCAAGGCGGCCTATATCGACACAAACAAGATCCGCTACGTGTTCCGGGAATTCCCGCTGGACATCAAGGCGGCGACGGCCTCGATGCTGGCCCGCTGCATCGCCAAAGACGACCCGAACAGGTTCTTCGCCGTCATCGATACCCTGTTCCGGCAGCAGGACAACTGGTTCGGCAAGACCCTCGAGGGCCTGACCCTGATCGGCAAGCAGGCGGGCCTGAGCGAACAGGACATCACCACCTGCCTCAAGGACCAGAGCCTGCTCGACAAGATCGCGGCCGACCAGAAATTCGCCAACGAGAAGCTGAAGGTCAATTCGACCCCGACCTTCTTCATCAACGGCGAAATGGTGCGCGGCGAAACCTCGTTCGAGGAATTCGAGAAGAAGATCAACGCGCTGCTGAAGACGTAAGGTAAGTCGGGCGCGCCCTCACGTCATAAACAAAGCCGTCCCCGCGCAAACGGGACGACGATCATGGTTGCGGCAAGCCTCGGCTTTCTGCTGGCCCCAACCACCGGCCCCGAAAATCACGGGATGTTCCGGATAAGTCCCGCAAAAGCCATTGGAAAACCGCCACACGCGGTTGCCCTCCCGCGCTGGCCTCGCCATTGTCCTGCGACGCGAGACGTGCGACTCGGCGACGGCTGCCGCCACTACATATGGTATGGTGGCAATGGGCTGATTCGCGTCTTGCCAACAGGGCATGTCATTCATGAAACTCACGCGCCTTCGCCTGCACGGATTCAAGTCATTCGTCGAGCCGACCGATTTCCTGATCGAGCCGGGCCTGACCGGCGTGGTCGGACCGAACGGCTGCGGCAAGTCGAATCTGGTCGAGGCGCTACGCTGGGCGATGGGCGAGACGTCCTACAAGTCGCTGCGGGCCACCGACATGGAAGCGGTGATCTTCGCCGGCACCAACAGCCGCCCGGCCCGCAACCACGCCGAAGTGGTGATGACGATCGACAATGCCGACCGCTCCGCGCCGGCCGCCGTCAACGACCAGGACGTGCTGGAGATTTCCCGCCGCATCGAGCGCGACGCGGGCTCGGTGTATCGTATCAACGGCCGCGACGTGCGTGCCCGCGACGTGCAGATTCTGTTTGCCGATGCCGCTACCGGCGCGCGCTCGCCGGCGCTGGTCCACCAGGGCAAGATCGGCGAGATCATCCAGGCCAAGCCGGAACAGCGCCGCCGCGTGCTGGAGGATGCCGCCGGCGTCGCCGGCCTTCATGCGCGTCGCCATGAGGCCGAGCTGCGGCTGAAGGCGGCGGAAACCAACCTGACCCGCGTCGAGGACGTGATCGGGCAGTTGTCGAGCCAGGTCGACGGCCTGAAGAAGCAGGCGCGGCAGGCGATCCGCTTCCGCGAGGTCGCCGCCAGGGTGCGAAAAGCGGAAGCGACGCTGTTCCACCTGCGCTGGATGCAGGCCCATGCCGACGTCAACGACGCCGCGCAGACCCACGACCTCAGCGTCCGCGAGATGGCCGAGCGTACCCAGCACCAGGCCGAAGCCGCGCGCATCCAGGCGATTCGCGCCTCCGAACTGCCGGCGCTGCGCGAGGCGGAGGCGCGCGCCGCCGCCGGCCTCACGAGGCTCAACAATGCCCGCGACCTGCTCGATCGCGAGGAGGAGCGCGCCAGGGTGCGGGTCTCCGAACTCGACCAGCGGCTGGCGCAGTTCGCGTCCGACATCGCCCGCGAACAGCAGCAGACGGTGGACGCCGACGCCGCGCTGGAGCGGCTCGCGACCGAGGACGTCGAGTTGAAGGACGAGATCCGCTCGCGGGTCGAGCAGCGCAGCGGCGTCGACGAGCGCGTGGCGGAAGCGGAAGCCGTGCTCGCCGCCGCCGAACGGACCTTCGCCGAACTGACCACCGCGCTGGCTGACCTCACCGCGCGCCGCCGGCAGATCGAGGCCAATGTCCGCAGCCATCGCGAGCGGGTGGCGCGGCTCGACCAGGAGATCGCGCAGGTCGACGCCGGCATCGCGCAGCTGGCCGCCGAAACCAGCGGCTTCGGCGATCTCGACGTTCTTGCGGGCGCCGTGGAAAGCGCGCAGGATCTGCTGGGACAGTCCGAATACACGGTTCAGGAAGCCGAAGCGACGCTGGCCGCCACGCGGCAGACGCTGGAGGCGAGCCGCGCGCCATTGGCCGAGGCCGACAAGCGGGTGCAGCGGCTGGAAACCGAAGCGCGCACGCTGTCGAAGATTCTCAACGGCGAGACCAAGAACCTGTGGCCGCCGATCATCGACGGCGTCACCGTCACCAAGGGCTACGAGAAGGCGATCGGCGCGGTGCTCGGCGACGACCTCGATGCGCCGGTCGATCCGAGCGCACCGATGCGCTGGACCGACACCGGCGCCGTCGCGGACGATCCGGCGCTGCCCGACGGCATCGAACCGCTCGCCGCCCATGTGCAGGCCCCGCCCGAACTGGCGCGGCGCCTGGCCCAGATCGGCGTCGTCGCCAGGGAGCGCGGCGCGGAACTGGTGGCACAGCTCAAGACCGGCCAGCGGCTGGTGTCGCTCGAAGGCGACGTCTGGCGCTGGGACGGTTTCATCGCCGCCGCCCATGCGCCGACCGGCGCGGCGCGCCGCCTCGCCGAACGTGCCCGGCTCGGCGACATCGAAGCCGAACTGGAGCAGGCCCGCCTCGACGCCGCCGCTCGCCGCGAGGCGCTCGACACCGCCGACGCCGAGGTCAAGGCGGCGGCCGCCGCCGAGGCCGCCGCGCGCGAGGCGCTGCGCAACGCGCGGCGCGAGGTCGATGGCGCGCGCGAGCGTCACGCCACGGCGGAACGCGAGATCAACCGTCACGCCGCGCGCAGGTCGGCGCTCACGGAAGCGCAGTCGCGTCTCGCCGCCGACCGCACCGAGGCCACGGAAGCATTGGCAGTCGCCGACGCGACGCTGGACGACCTCGCGCCGAGCGACGAGACCGAGGCCCGGCTCGCCACCATCCGCGAGGAGATCGAAGGCCATCGCCGGCTCGCGGCGCAGGTTCGCGCCGAGGCCCAGGCGCTGGCCCGCGAGGCCGAACTGGCCGACCGCCGCCTGCAGGCCATCACCGCCGAACGGCAAGCCTGGACGGCGCGCAAGGACGGCGCGGCCTCCCAGGTCGCGACCATCGAGGCGCGCATCACCGAAGTCACCGCCGAGCGCATGGAGCTCGAAAACGCTCCGCAACTCTTCGCCGAGAAGCGCGCCGCGCTCATCAGCGAGGTCGAATACGCCGAGAACGATCGCCGTGTCGCCGCCGATGCGCTGGCCGCCGCCGAAGCGGCGATGGCGGAGACCGACCGCGTCGCCAAGGCGTCGCTGGAGGCGCTGTCGAGCGCACGCGAGGCCACCGCCCGCGCCGAGGAACGGCTGGAAGGCGCCCGGCGCCGGCTCGACGATATCGAACGCGAAATCCGCGACATGCTGGAAGTCGAGCCGGAGCGCGTCGCTGCCCTGGCCGAGATCAATCCCGGCGACGACCTGCCCGCGCTCGGCGACACCGAGGCTGCACTGGAGAAGCTGCGGCGCGACCGCGAGCGGCTCGGCGCCGTCAACCTGCGCGCGGAGGAGGAACTGCGCGAGGTCGAGACCCAGCATACGGCGCTCGCCACCGAGCGCGACGACCTGGTCGAGGCGATCAAGAAACTGCGCACCGGCATCCAGAGCCTCAACCGCGAGGCCCGCGAGCGCCTGCTGGCCTCGTTCGAGGTCGTCAACAACCACTTCAAGCGGCTGTTCACCGAACTGTTCGGCGGCGGCGAAGCGGCGCTGCACCTGATCGAGAGCGACGACCCGCTGGAAGCCGGGCTCGAAATCATCGCCAAGCCGCCCGGCAAGAAGCCGCAGTCGCTGTCGCTGCTCTCGGGCGGCGAGCAGGCGCTGACGGCGCTGGCCCTGATCTTCGCGGTGTTCCTCACCAACCCGTCGCCGATCTGCGTGCTGGACGAGGTCGACGCGCCGCTCGACGATCACAACGTCGAACGGTTCTGCAACCTGCTCAACGAGATGACCGGCTCCACCGAGCCGCGCTTCATCACCATCACCCACCACCCGATCACCCTGGCGCCCCTGAACCGGCTGTTCGCCGTCACCATCGCCGA
>JAGRLZ010000227.1 GCA_020441545.1 Xanthobacteraceae bacterium
CGGCTCGATCACCACGTCCAGCCCCTCCCGCGCCAGCCGCTCGGCGGTCCATGCGACGGACCTGTAGAAGGCGGAGACCGCCGCCGCGTCATGACGGTCGGCGATCCCGGCCATCAGGTGAAGCCGCTTCACGCCGGTGGCGTTGGCATAAGGCAATGCCGCCTCGACGCCGCGCCGAAGGTCGTCGAACCGATCCGGCAGCGCGGCAAATCCCTTCTCGCCGGCATCCCAGTTGCCCGGCGGCAGATTGAACAACGCCTGCGTCAGGCCGTGCTGCCGAAGGCGCTTGCCGATGTCCTCGGCTGGATGGTCGTAAGGAAACAGGAACTCGACCGCATCGAAGCCCGCATCGGCGGCGGCCGCGAAGCGATCGAGGAACGGCCACTCGGTGAACATCATGGTGAGGTTGGCGGCGAAACGCGGCATCGCGGGCTCCCGCTGTCTGTCAGGACTTTGCGCCGGGCAACGGCGCGCCGGTCAGCCGGGCATAGACCTTGGCCACCGCGATATCGTCGTCGCGGCCGAGGCCGGCGCCGGACGCCATCAGGAACATCTGCAGCGCCGCCGCCGCCACCGGCACCGGAAACCGGGCGTTGCGCGCCATGTCCTGGATGATGCCGAGATCCTTGACGAAGATATCCACCGCGCTGCGCGGCGTGTAGTCGCCTTCGAGCACATGCGGCACGCGGTTTTCGAACATCCACGAATTGCCCGCCGACGCGGTGATGACCTCGTAGACCTTCCCGATGTCGAGCCCCTGCTTCGCCGCGAAGGCGATCGCCTCGGACGCCGCCGCGATATGCACGCCGGCCAGCAACTGGTTGATCATCTTGAAGGCCGCGCCCTGCCCCGGCGCGTCGCCGAGTTCGTAGACCTTCGCCGCCATCGCATCGAGCGCGGGCCGGGCGCGCGCGAACGCTTCCGTCCTGCCCGAGGCGAGGATGGTGAGCTCGCCCTGCGCGGCGCGCCGGGCGCCGCCGCTGATCGGCGCATCGAGATAAAGCCGTCCGCCGGGCTCGAGCCGTGCCGCCAGCCGCCGGGCGATATCGGGATCCATGGTGGCGGACGAGACGAACACCGCGCCCCTGGGCAGGGTATCGGCGACGCCGTCCTTGCCGAACAGAATGGCTTCGGTCTGCGCCGCATTGACGACGACGCTCACGGCGATATCGGCGTCGCGCGCGGCGTCCGCGGGCGTCGGCGCGCCCTGCCCGCCTTCCGCGACGAAACGCTCGACATTGGCGGCGTTCACGTCGCATCCGGTGACGACCAGCCCCGCGCGCCGGAGCGAGATTGCCATGCCGTAGCCCATCGATCCCAGGCCGATGACGGCGGCGCGCTGCGGGGTGATGGCCATGGAGATGCCCCTTGTCGTTTCCTGTTTCCCGCGTTGCGAGTGGAGTGGATTTGACATTCGCTACCCACTTGGGTGCTTGCCCGGCAAGCGAATGTCAAATCCCAAACTCCACTGGAATCCTGTAATTGCTAGTGGTCCTTTGATTCCAACATCTGCGAAGATGCCCGCGGCAACGGGATGCAGATGTTGGAACCGGACCACTAGTGGAGTGGATTTGACATTCGCTACCTACTTGGCTGCTTGCCCGACAAGCGAATGTCAAATCCAGAACTCCACTAGAATCCTGTAATTGCGAGTGGTCCTTTGATTCCAACATCTGCGAAGATACCCGCTGCAACGGGATGCAGATGTTGGAACCGGACCACTAGCATGGCTTGGCCCCGCTGCCAAAGCATGGAAGAAATAAGCGGGGAGGCGCCATGAACGAGACCAGGCTGCGCGAGGAGATATGCCGTTTCGGCCGTTCGCTGTTCGAACGCGGGCTGACGCCCGGGTCGTCCGGCAACATCAGCCTGCGGCTCGACGACGGCGGCTGGCTGGTGACCCCGACCAACGCCTCGCTCGGCTTTCTCGATCCGGCGCGGATATCACGCCTCGACGCCGACAGGCGCCTGGTGGGCGGCGATGCGCCGACCAAGGAAATCCCGCTGCATGCGGCGCTCTACGAGACGCGGACCGCCGCGCGCGCCGTGGTTCACCTGCATTCGACCCACAGCGTCGCGGTCTCGATGCTGCCGGACATCGATCCGCGCGCCGCGCTGCCGCCGCTGACACCCTATTACCTGATGCGCTGCGGCCCGACCGCGCTGGTGCCCTATTATCGGCCCGGCGATCCGGCCGTCGCCGACGCGATCAAGGGACTGGCCGGGACATATGCCTCGGTGCTGCTGGCCAATCACGGTCCGGTGGTCGCCGGCGAAACGCTGGAAGCGGCGGTGTTCGCGATGGAAGAACTGGAAGAGACCGCCAGGCTGCACCTGCTGCTCCGTGGCCTCAATCCCCGCACCCTGTCACCGCAACAGGTCGCCGACCTGGCCAGGACATTCGGGCTGACGCTGCCGGAGGGACACGCGCATGACTGAATGCGGCGTCGCGCGGCAACCGCATTGTTGACGCGCCTCCCCTGCCACGGCAATGACGATATCGGAACCATTCGCAAACCACCCAACGCCGGATCAACCGCATGACCCAGAAACCTTCCAACCTGCAGATCGATTCAGGACGGCTGTGGGGCGCCATCCACGACACCGCGAAATTCGGCGCCACCGCCAAGGGCGGCGTGCGGCGGCTGACGCTGGGGCCGGAGGACAAGCAGGTCCGCGACTGGTTTCGCGCAGCCTGCGAGGCGGCCGGGCTCGAGGTGCATGTCGATGCCCTCGGCTCGATGTTCGGCGTCCGCAAGGGGCGCGACGCCTCGAAGCTGCCGCTCGGCATCGGCTCCCATCTCGACACCCAGCCGACCGGCGGCAAGTATGACGGCATCCTCGGCACGCTGGCGGCGCTCGAAGTGGTGCGCACGCTCAACGATGCGGAGATCGAAACCGAGATGCCGCTCTGCGTCATCAACTGGACCAACGAGGAAGGCTCGCGCTTCGCGCCCGCGATGATGGCGTCGGCGACCTATGCCGGCGACTACACCACCGAGGACATCTGGAGCCGCAAGGACGCCGGCGGCGTCACCGTGCGGCAGGCACTGGACGAGATCGGCTATCGCGGCAGCGAGCCGGTCGGCGCGCTGAAGCTCGGTGCCTTCCTCGAACTGCACATCGAACAGGGACCGCTGCTCGAAGCCGAGGACAAGACCATCGGCGTGGTCGACCGCGGCCAGGGCATCATGTGGTACGACGGCCGCGTCACCGGCTTCGAAAGCCATGCCGGCACCACGCCGATGCCGCTGCGCCGCGACGCGCTGTCGGCGATGGCGGAGCTGGCGCTGGCAGTCGAGACGATCGCCGGCCGGCACGCGCCGAACGCGGTGGCCACCATCGGCGAGCTCAACATCGTCAACCCGTCGCGCAACGTTATCCCCGGCGAGATCGCCTTCACGCTCGACGTCCGCAGCCCCGACAGCAGCGTCATGGATGCGCTCGACCGCGACATCCGCGCGGC
>JAGRLZ010000228.1 GCA_020441545.1 Xanthobacteraceae bacterium
CGTCCACTTCGCTCGAAAACGCTCTGGAGCCATTTCCGTTCCGACAGAATCGGAACGGGGCTCTGCATCCTTATTTTAACGCGTTTTCTTGACGCGAACCGGCGTCCACTTCGCTCGAAAACGCTCTAACTCCTTGAGAAATCGCGGATTTAAAACGGGGCGCCAGCTTACGACGCGGAATTACCAAGTGCCGCCGGCCTCGGGAGGCCTCCGCAAGGCCGAGGTCGAGTCAAGGCCAAGGTTGAGACCGGGCGCACCCCGCCCGATGACGGCGTCAGTGGCCCGAGCCGCCCAGATACGCCTCGCGGATATGATCGTTGTCGATCAGTTCCTCACCGCTTCCCGACAGCACGATGACACCGGCCTCGATCAGATAGGCATAGTCGCACATGTCCAGCGCCGAATAGGCATTCTGCTCGACCATCAGCACGGTGGTGCCGGACTTGCGGATGTTGTCGATGATGTCGAACACCTGCTCGACGATGTTCGGCGCCAGGCCGAGCGACGGCTCGTCGAACATCATCAGCTTGGGCCGCGACATGATCGAGCGGCTGATCGCGAGCATCTGCTGCTCGCCGCCGGACAGCGTGCCCGCGACCTGCTGGCGCCGTTCCGCCAGGCGCGGGAACATGCCGAAGACCCGCTCGCGGTCCTCCTCGATGCCGGCGCGGTCGCGGCGCAGATAGGCCCCCATGTCGAGGTTCTCCTCGACCGTCATGTCCGGGAACACCCGCCGCCCTTCCGGACAATGCGAGATGCCGAGCGCGATGATCTCGCGTGCCGAGCAGCGCGTGATGTCCCGGCCCTCGAACATCAGCTGGCCGCCGGCGGACGGCAGGACACCGGAGATGGCGCGCAGCGTCGTGCTCTTGCCGGCGCCGTTGGCGCCGATCAGCGCGACGAACTGGCCCGCCTTGACGGACAGCGAAATGCCCTTCAGCGCCTCTACCTTGCCATAGCGGCAAACGAGATCACGAACCTCTAGCACGCTTCTTCACTCCTTCACCGAGATAGGCGCGGATCACTTCGGGATTGCCCTGAATCGCGGCCGGCGGACCTTCGGCGATGATCCGGCCGTAGTTGAGAACCACGATGCGGTCGGAGACGCCCATCACCATCGGCATGTCATGCTCGACCAGCAGGATCGTCATGCCGGTGCCGCGCAAGGTTCCGAGAAGCTCCATGAAGCGCACGGTCTCGGTGGCGTTCATGCCCGAGACCGGCTCGTCGAGCAGCAGCATCGAGGGATCGGCGGCCAGCGCCATGGCGACGCCGATCAGGCGCTGGTCGCCATAGGCGAGCGCGCCGGCGAGGTCGCGGGCGCGGTGCTGGATGCCGACGGTCTCCAGGATCTGCTCCGCCCGCTCCCGCAATTCGCGCTCCGACTGCCGCTCGCGCGGCAGGCCCAGCAGCGTGTCCCAAAGCCGCGAGCGGCCGCGGCGGTGCAGTCCGATCATGACGTTGTCGAACACGCTCACCGACTGAAACACGCTGGTCCGCTGGAACGTCCGCACCAGGCCGCGCGCGGCGACTTCATGCGGCTTCAGCTCGTTGAGGGACTCGCCGCGATAGTGGACGGCGCCCTTGGTCGGACGCAGAAAGCCGGTCACGACATTGAAGGCCGTGGTCTTGCCGGCGCCGTTCGGGCCGATCAGGCTGACCACTTCGCCCTCGTTGACCGTGAAGGTCATGTCGGAAATGGCGACCAGCCCGCCGAAATGCACCGCCACGTGCTCGATGGAAAGCGCAGGCCGTGCTGCTGCTGAACTCGCGACGCTCATGGCGCATCCTGTATGTGGGCTTGGGTGGATTTCACCAGCGGCGTCTCCGGATCCTTGTCGCGGGCCGCGAACCATTTCTCGATCGCCGGCACGATGCCCTCGGGCAGCACGAACACGATCAGGATCATGAAGAGGCCGTAGAGGATCCATTGCAGCTCCGGCCCCAGGAACGAACGGCTGAACACCGGGATGAAGCCGAAGATGAGGCCGCCGACGATCGGGCCGGCGAGCGTGCCCTTGCCGCCGGTGATGACCATGATGACCATGGTGACGGTGTAGAGGAACAGGAACACGTCCGGGTCGATGATCTTGAGATAGTGCGCGTAGAGGCCGCCCGCCGCGCCGGCGATGCCCGCCGACACCACCGCCGCCAGAACCAGGTAGCCGGTGACATCGATCCCGACCGACACCGCGAGCGACTCGTTCTCCTTCAGCGCCACCATGGCGCGGCCGGCGCGCGAATTCACCAGCCGGCTGATGACGACATAGGACAGCGCAAGCACCGCAAGCACCAGGTAGAAATACGACTGCTTGCTGTACAGGTCGTAATAGCCGACGCCGGGAAGCCCGAGCGTTACCGGCGGAATCGAGGTCAGCGCCAGCGGCCCCTGGGTCAGCTCGACCCAGTTCAGCGCCACCAGCCGCACCACCTCGGCAAAGCTGATGGTGACGATCACGAAATAGGCGCCGCGCACCCGGAACGACAGCTTGCCGACCACGTAGCCGAAGAAGGCCGCCACCACGACGCCCATTACCAGCCCGGTCCAGACCGGCCACGGCTCATGGACGACGCGGATGCCGAACAGCAGCTCCACGTCGAAGCCGAGCGACACCAGCGCACTGGCATAGGCGCCGATACCGAAGAATGCGACATGGCCGAGGCTGAGCTGTCCGGTATAGCCCAGCAGCAGGTTGAGGCTCATCGCGGCGATGATGAAGATGCCCGTGGTGATGAAGGCATTCAGGATATAGGGATCATGCAGCCAGAGCGGGATCGACGCCGCCGCGACAAGGGCGATCCAGGGAAGATAGCGTTTCATCCAATTCGCTCCGCGCGCGCAAAGAGACCCGTCGGCTTGAACAGCAGGACGGCGATGATGATGAGGAAGCCCATGGCGTCGCGGTAGCCCGACGAAATATAGCCGGCGCCCATCTCCTCGGCGAAGGCCAGCATGAAGCCGCCGATGGTCGCGCCGCCGATGCTGCCGAGGCCGCCGAGAATGACGATGGCGAACGCCTTGAGCGAGGCGAGGTTGCCCATCTGCGGCGAGATGACATAGACCGGGCCGAGCAGCGCGCCGGCGGCCGCGGCCAGCGCCGAGCCGAGCGCGAACGTCGCCATATAGATCATCTGGATGTTGACGCCCATCAGCGAGGCGGTGTCGCGGTCCTGGAAGGTCGCCCGCATCGCCTTGCCGAGCTTGGTCTTGTTGATGAGCAGATAGGACGCCGCGATCAGGGCCAGCGACGCGCAGAACACGAAGACGCTGAGCCACGACACCGAGACCGAGCCGATCACCAGCGGCGCCTGCGGGAACGGCGTGTTCACCGACTTGGCGACGCCGCCCCAGATATACTGCTCGCCATTCTGCATCACGATCATCGCGCCGATCATGATCAGCATCGTGGTGTCGATGTCGGCGCCGCGCATCGGACGCAGCAGCACGAATTCGATCAGCGCGCCGAGCAGGCAGCCGGCGACGATCGCGATCAGGATCGAAACGAAGAAATTGAAGCCGAGCAGAATGGCCGCGAAGTACACGAAATAGGCGCCAAAGGAATAGAGTTCGCCATGGGCGAAGTTCACGACGCGCATGATGCCGAAGATGAGGGTCAATCCGATCCCCAGCAGCGCGTAGGTGCTGCCGAGAATGAGCATGTTGACGATATGCTGAAGAAATTCGGTCATGCGAGCACACCTGGCGCCTGGTCAGAATTGCCCCGACGGAGCGGAATGGGCGCGGGCGCCGCCCAGGGGACAGCGCCCGCGCACGCGGTTCAGAGCTTGGGAAGCGAGATCTTCCCGCCGTCGATCTTGATCAGATAGACATTCGGGAAGCTTTGCCCGCTCTCACGGCCGGCCGGCCCCTGCTTCTCGAACTTGATCTTGCCGTTGAGGCCGCTGAAGTCGACCTTCCACATGCCGTCCTTGATCGCCGCGGGCTCCGCCTTGCCGGCCTTCTCGATGGCACGAACGATGGTGCGGATGCCGTCATAGCCGCGGAAGCTTTCCGTGGCGCCGGCAAAATGGAAGCCACGCTTCTTCCACTCTCCAAGGAAGTACTTCGTCGCCGCCGGATCCGGCGTGTCGTCGGCGAACCACGGCGCGAAGGTGGTCAGGTGGTAGGTGCCGTTGGCGGCAGCGCCGGCCTGGTCGATGAGCTGGTCCGGGTTCTGCGACCCGCCCGTCGTCACGATCTGCTTCTTGATGCCGAGCGCCGCGGCCTGCTTCAGCACCAGCGTGAGCTGCTCGACGGCGGTGGTGACCATGATGGTGTCGGAATCGGACGACTTCATCTTCGACAGTTGCGCGCTCATGTCCTGGGCGGCCTGGTCCATGGTCTCGACATTGCCGACCTGGACGCCGTTGGCCTTCAGCATCTTGCCGAAGTCCTCGGCCGCGCCACGGCCCCAGTCGTTATTGATGACGAGGAAATCGACCTTCTTGATGTGCAGCTTCGGGAAGATGTCCTTGAACGCATGCGCCTCGACCGACGACGGCGGCGAGATACGGAAGATATAGGGATTGCCCGAGGTCGTGATCTTGCCGGACGACGAGGTCTCGACCAGCATCGGCACCTTGTATTCGAGCAGCTTCGGCATCACCGCCAGCGTGAGGCTGGAGCCCCATGCGCCCATCATCACTGGCACCTTGTCGTTGGTGATGAGCTTCTCGGCGACGGCGGCCGCTTCCGTCGGATTGCTCTTGTTGTCCTCGATCACCAGTTCGATCTTCTTGCCGAGCACGCCGCCCTTGGCGTTGACCTCGTCAGCGGCGATCTTCGCGCCATTGACGACATAGGTTCCCGATGCGGCGAACGGGCCGGTGAGCGGCTCGTTGACGCCAATCCTGATGGTCTGCGCGACGCCCGGCACCGCGAAGCTCGCGGACAACAGGGCTGCCGCGGCGAGCGCGGTTACAGATTTGGTCTTGGTCACTCTATCTCTCCTCCGTTTTTTTGTTTGGGAGCCGCCGGACCACCGCTTCACAAAGCAAGTGACGTGCCGAAGCGCGGTCCTGAAGTCTGCGAATGATATTGTCATACTATTTTTGGTATATTGATATCATTGACCGATGCGCCGTCAAGTGTTGTTTCCGTTTCACGCGTGAAAACGGGCGATCGGGATCGCGCGAATGCACGCGCATCCCGCGCGTGCACGCATCGCCGCGCGCATCAGGGCGATTTGCCGCAGGCAGTAGTGAGCCGTCATCATGCCGGTCGTATTTTGCACGGCACGCAATCGCGCGGCCGCAATCGATGCGGCTCACCGCCCGACCGATATTCCGCCACGCCGCCCCCGATCGGGCAGCCGGCATCCGCATCACCGTCACGACATCGGCATACGCGATGCCGCTGCACGCGATCGATGCAACAGCCGGGCGACCGGCTCGCGGAATCAATTGCGGTTCTGGACTTCGGCGTTGAAGTCGGCGATCAGGTCGTCCCAGGCCGACAGGCTGTCCGCGATGCCGTTCCAGAACGACTGCCCGCGACGGCGCTCGAAGTCCTCGACGCTGACGCCCTGCTGTTCGACCCAGGTGTAATAGCCGAGATTGAAGATGCGGCGGCGATCGGCGTCGGTCAGTTCCAGCACATTGTCGGTGGAGAGCGAGGACAGGCAGGCGCTGAAGATCTCGCCCGCGGCCACTTCGTCGAAGCCGCCGGCATAGTGCCTGTTGCGATAGGACGCCCGCTCGCTGTCGTAAAGCGCGGCGCAATCGGTCGCCACCGTGACCACCACGTCGTCGGCGCCGTAGCGCATCTGCTTCGCGAGCTTGATCGCGGCCGCGATGTTGGCGAAGCCGGAAATGCCGACATCATCGAATGCCGCGACCGTCGCGGCCGGCAGCTTCCTGCGGTCGCGCAGGTACTTGCGCCCCACTTCCGAGCCGAACAGAAGGTTGAGCCGGTCGCTGACCTTGTCCGACACCGCGATCACGAAGTCGGTATTCATCACGTTGTGAATCAGCGGAATGTGCTTGTCGCCGATGCCCTGGATGTTGTGCTCGCCGAAGCCGTTCTCCAGCATGGTCGGGCATTCGAGCGCCTCCACCGCGGCGATCTTCGTACCGCATTGCTGCTTCAGGTAATCGCCGGCGGCGATGGTGCCGGCCGATCCGGTGGCGGACACGAACGCCGCGAGCTTCAGGTTGCGGTCGCCCTTGAAGTTCAGGAAGGCGTCTTCGGCAGCCCGCCCGGTGCAGGCATGGTGGATCAGATAGTTGGAGAACGCCGAGAACTGATTGAGGATCACGTTGTCGGGATCGCGGCTCAGTTCGGCGCACTTGTCGTAGATTTCCTTGACGTTGCTTTCGGTGCCCGGCGTGCGGACGATGTCCTCCGGCTTCGTCACCCATTGCTCCAGCCAGTCGAAACGCTCGCGGCTCATGCCGGCCGGCAGCACCGCGACGCCGCGACAACCGAGGATGCGCGAGACGGAGACGCCGCCGCGGCAATAATTCCCGGTCGACGGCCACACCGCCTTCTGCTGCGCCGGATCGAAACGGCCCGTGACCAGTTGCGTGACCAGTCCGGAATAAGCGGGCAGCACCTTGTGGGCCGTGATCATCGGAAAGCGCCGGCCCAGCAGCACCACGATCGGCGCCTTCACGCCGGTGATCTCCTCGGTGAGGACGATGTAGCCCGGCACGTCAGCCTGCTGCCGGCGGTCGGCCGCGTTGTACCAGTGGATGCGCCAGAGATTCTCGGCCCGCGGCTCGTCCGGCATCACCGCTCCGAGCTTCTCCGCGACCTTCGCGGGCGGCCGCCCGGGCCGGGCCAGTTCGGAGAAGGTCGGCAGGGCCAGGCCGAGTTCACGGACACGGGCGACGGCCCGTTTCCTCTGCTGGGCGTCCACGACCTCGGGATTGATAACGAACGACATCTTGGCCAAGCCTCTTCTGACAGGTGCTAATTTCAGACACTCCTAACATTCGGTTTTCCCGATGTCAGCCTCCGGAGCGCCCTCGGGGCGATACGCGGGCGACGGGACGGAAGGGACTGAAAATGAAGGGGTTTTCGCCGAAAGGCGGGGGTCAGGACTGGACCATTGCCGGTTCCCTGTATGCGCGATCCTCGGCGGCGAGCCGGACCGCGGCCGCCGCGAACGATCGCTCCCGCAGCGCCACGGCGGCATCGCCATAAAGCGTGGTGCGCTGGCGCGGGGTGCGGCCGGCCGACGCGATAATCCGCTCCATCTCCTGCGGCGTCATTTCCTGGCCGTGCGAGGCGCCGGCCGAACGCGAAATGCTCTCGTCCATCAGGGTGCCGCCAAGGTCATTGACGCCGGCGGACAGGCATTGGCGCACGCCCTCGGCGCCGAGCTTGACCCACGACGCCTGGATGTTCGGAACCAGCGGATTGAGCGCCAGCCGCGCCACCGCGTGCATCAGCATCGCCTCGCGAAAGGTCGGCCCGGGCCGGGCGCGGCCCTTCAGGTAGATCGGCGCCTCCATATGCACGAACGGCAGCGGCACGAATTCGGTGAAGCCGCCGGTCTCGGCCTGCAGGTCGCGGACGCGCAGCAGATGCCGCGCCCAATGCCGGTAGCCCTCGATATGGCCGAACATGATCGTCGCGGTGGAGCGGAAACCGACCTTGTGCGCGGCGCGCATGGTGTCGAGCCATTGCTGGGTGTTGATCTTGTCGGCGCACAGCGTGGCGCGCACCTCGTCGTCGAGGATCTCGGCGGCGGTGCCCGGCAGCGTGCCGAGACCGACGGCCTTCAGCGCGCGGAGGAATTCCTCGACCGGCATGCCGAGCGTCCGCGCGCCCTGGAAGACTTCGAGCGGCGAGAACGCATGGATGTGCATCTCCGGCACCGCGGCCTTCACCGCACGGCAGATCTCCAGGTATTTCGCGCCGGTATAGGAGGGATGAATGCCACCCTGCATGCAGACTTCAGACGCACCGCGCTGCCACGCCTCGACCACGCGGCCCGCGACCTCCGACATCTCGAGGTCGTAGGGGCGGCCGCGCAGATTCTCGCTCATCTTGCCTTTCGAGAAGGCGCAGAACTGGCACTTGAACGAGCAGATATTGGTGTAGTTGATGTTGCGGGTGACGACGTAGCTGACGGTGTCGCCATTGACGGCATGGCGAACCTCGTCGGCGGCACGGCAGACCGCGGCGAAATCGTCGCCGCGCGCGCGGAACAGCGACACCACCTCGCCTTCCGCCAGGCGTTCGCCGCGTTGCGCCCTGTCGATGATCGGCGCGACGCTGTCCGACGGCCGCACCGAAGGCGCGCGCGACAGCCACGCCAGTTCGCGCGCCGGCAGGTCGCCGACATGGCCCGGCGACCAGTCGTCGACCCGCGGCGCGCCGTCGGCGTCGATCAGGTCGAGCACCCTGGTGCGCAGGCCGGCATCGACCCAGCGCGCGCTGTCGCGGGCGAACGCGGGATAGACCGCAAGGCGCTCCACCAGCGTCTTGCCCGCGGCTTTCGTCGCGGCCTCGAGCAGGCGCAGATGCGGCCACGGCGCTTCCGGATTGACGTGGTCCGGCGTCACCGGCGAAACCCCGCCCCAGTCGTTGATGCCGGCGGCGACGAGACGGCCGAGCGCGCCCGGATTCAGGTTCGGCGGCGCCTGGATGTTCATCTCCGGCTCGAAGATCAGACGCGCCACCGCGATCGTCCACAGATGATCGTCGACGTCCGGCGCCGGCGCGTTCGCCATCCGCGTGCCCGGCTTGGGCCGGAAGTTCTGGACGATGATCTCCTGGATATGGCCATGCGCGTCATTGAGGTCGCGCAGCGCCAGCAGCGAATCGATCCGCTCCTCGCGGGTTTCGCCGATGCCGATCAGGATGCCCGAGGTGAAAGGCACGGCGCGCTCGCCGGCAAGGCGCATGGTCTCAAGACGCGCGGCGGGGATCTTGTCCGGCGAGCCATGATGCGCGGCCCCCTTCAAGGTCAGCCGCTCGGAGACATTCTCCAGCATGATGCCCTGCGACACCGACACCTTGCGCAAGGCATCGAGGTCCGCGTCCGTCATCAGTCCCGGATTGACGTGCGGCAGAAGCCCGGTCTCGCGAAACACCGCGCCCGCGGCCTCGGCGAGATAGGACAGCGTCGAGGCGTGGCCGAGCTTGTCCAGCGCCTCGCGCGCGACGCGGTAACGCGCCTCCGGCCGATCGCCGAGGGTGAACAGCGCCTCCTTGCAGCCGGCCTTCCGTCCTGCATCCGCGATCGCCACCATCTGTTCGATGGAGAGATAAGGCTGCCCGAGATCGCGCGGCGCCTGCGCGAAGGTGCAGTAGTGGCAGACGTCGCGGCAGAGCTGGGTCAGCGGAATGAAGACCTTGCGCGAATAGGATACGTCATCGCCATGGGCGAGGTCGCGGCGCCGCGCGGCGGCCTGCATCAGGGCGCCGGGATCGTCGAGGCCGATCAGCGCGATCGCCTCGTCGCGCGACAGCCTGCGGGTGGTCGACAGGCTCGACAGGAACGACGTATCGACCATTTCTACATATACCTCGCAGCAACCGGCAGCGCGTCGAGGCCGACGCGCCGTATCAGATCGATCTCGCCGAACAGCGCCGATGTCGATGACGCCGTTTTCAGTTTCCGCCTCAATTTCCGCGCCGCCAGAATGTCGTCGATCCGGTCGATGTCGTGGCCGAGCCCCTCGGACCGGGCGATGCCGACGGCAAGTCCGGCGCGCGCGGCCTGGGCACGATGGACATTGAAGCTGTCCTCGCCGAAGCATGGCTTCAGCGATCCGGCCTGACGCAGCGCCAGCGCGTTGGTGCCGCCATCGGACGACGCCGGTGCCAGCACGACGGGATAGTGGGTCAGAAGATCGAGCACGGCGGAATAGTCGCTCGCCGTCGCAAACGGAATATCGGCGGGCACCACCAGCGCCCCCGCCTTGCTGGCGTCGAGGATGTCGAGCCCGCGCCGGACCGCGCCGTTCAAGCCATCGGCCTCGTTATCGTCCACCACCTGCGCGTCGCACAGCGCGGCGGTCCTGGCGGCTTGCGGATCGGATGTCACCACCAGAATGCCGGCAAGTCGCGACGTGGCATGAAGCGCCGTCAGCACGTCGACCAGCATCGTGCGCACCAGCGCGGCACGCTCGGCCTCCGACAGCACCGGCGCCAGCCGGCGCTTCGCATGCGAGAACGCCTTGACCGGGACGACGGCCCACACGTTTCTCGCATCGACTGCACCGAGACGGTCCATTACGATCTCCAGCACGCTTTTTTTTCGACCCTCGATAACTCAGCCTGCGATTACCCGGCCGCCGCGGCCGGAAGGCCGGTGATGCGGATGCCGGCGCCCGGCACCTTGTAGCGGCGGTTGATGCCGATCAGGACCGAGGTCAACGCTTCCGCCGCCGCCGAGTTGGCCAGCACGCCGCCATCGATGCCGCAGGTCGCGACCTCCCTGGCCAGGCCAATGACGATGTCGCGCGCCGCCTTGTCGTTGCCGAACACCAGCACGTCGCAATCGGCGCGGCCGCCGGAATGCAGCTTGGCGGCGCCGACATTGTGGAACGCCGACACCACGCGGACGCCATCGCCCAGCAGCGCCTGCGCGATCTGCGCGGCCGAGCCTTCGGCCGGCAGCTGCACGACCGAAACCTTCGGCGGCACCAGCGGCACGGCGGCGTCGACCACGATCTTGCCCTGCACGACATCCCTGATTTCGCGCAGGGTCGCCTCGTGACTGGCGAACGGCACCGCCACCACCACGACCTCGCCGGCCTTCGCGGCGCCGACATTGTCCGCCCCCCGCGCCGCGCCGCCAAGCTCGCGGGCGAAGGCTTCGGCCTTCTCCGCCGAGCGCGATCCGATGATCACATCATATCCAGCGGCAAGCCAGCGCTTTGCGAGCCCGGAGCCGAGATCCCCGGTGCCGCCGAGAATTGCCACGCCTGGTTTTCCGCTCATTCGTTTCAGCCTTTCGTTGCGAATCTTTTCATTGCGAGTTCTTGAGAGCTCAATCGAGAACCATGTCGGTCAGCGGCACCAGCTCGACGCCGGCGCGCTCCAGGTTCTCGCGCACCGACCGCGCCAGCGCGACGGCCGTAGGCTCGTCGCCATGCACGCAGAGCGAATGGACCTTGCAGGGGATGGCCTTGCCGTTGCGCGAGGTGATGGTGTTGTTGACCACCATGTCCAGCACCTGCCTGACCGCCGCGGCCGGATCGTGGAGCACCGCCCCGGGAATCTTCCGCGACGTCAGGTTGCCGTCGTCGTCATATTGACGATCGCAGAAGCCCTCACGCGCAACCCGCAAACCCAGCTCGCGTCCCGCCCTCTCCATTTCGGAGCCGGCAAGCGCGAGATAGATGATGTCCCTGTCGACCGCCTTGATGGCGCGGCCGATCGCCAGCGCATAGTCGCGGTTCTCGGCGGCCATGTTGTTCAGCGCGCCATGCGGCTTCAGGTGCGTGACCTTGACGTCCGAATAGGCGGCCAGCGCCTGCAGCGCGCCGATCTGATAGGCCACCATGTATTCCAGGTCGTCCGGCCGCATGTCGATGCGGCGGCGACCGAAACCCCACAGGTCGTTGAAGCCCGGATGGGCGCCGACCGTCACGCCGCGCTGCCTGGCGTCTTCCACCACCCGGCGCATGGTCAGCGGATCGCCGGCATGAAAGCCGCAGGCGATGTTGGCCGAACCGATGATCCGCAGGATCCCGGTGTCGTCGCCGATGTCATAGGCGCCGAAGCCTTCGGCCATGTCCGCGTTCAAATTGATCTTGATGGTCATCACAGCCCTCCGCATCCCGCAAGCCGGCGGGAAACCCGAGCATCTCCTGTCCCGGGATCATAAGATACTATTATTAGAAAGACAATATGTTTATCCGGCGAGCCGGGCCCGAGCACGGTGCACCCAACGCGCCAGCCGGGAAAGCGGCGGGCATGGCTTCGGCAACGCAGGCGGATGCTCCGATTTCGGCAACGGCGGCGGTGCGGGCGGCAACTTGCGCGGCGGCCCCGGCCCCGATCTCAGTGCGGCTGGCGCAGCTTGGCCCTGGACGGGCGGCGTGTCGCGGCGGGCGCAGCCGCCTTCCCGCCGTCGCGGCGCTTGGAGAGGTCCACGCCGTCGAGAAGGTTGATCTGCAGCTTGATGCTGTCGCTGCGATAGATGATGTCGCCGACATAGATGGCGACATCGTTGTCGTCCACCACGACGCAATGCGCGTTGACGGTCGGCGATCCGATCGGAATCTTGAGAACGTCCGCCAACACCGGATCGGCGCTGCCGATGGTGAGGGTCTGATGCGCATCGCGCAGGCCCACCTCGCTGAGCCCGGCGATGGTCACCAGGGCGGCCGCATTCTTGAACCGGGCGGGGTCGAGATCGAACACCTGGCGCGCCAGCAGCACGTTCGCCGAGGAATACGGGTCGTCGTTGCGGTACTGAACGCTCTGGAGCCTGACATAGCTCGACGCCGCCTTGCCGTCGGCAATTTCGAGCTGGGGGATCGGCGCCGTCATTTCGACGGTCAGGCGCCGCGGCACGTTGTCCTTCAGCGCGTCGATCAGGCTGTCCCAGTTGGTCGCCAGCTTGACCCAGTGGCGATCGTGCGGCTTGGCCGAGACGAATGTCCCGCGCCCCTGCCGTGCCTGCAGCAGCCCCTCCTCGCGCAGCACCTCGACCGCCTGGCGCACCGTGACCCGCGCGACCTGGAATTCGTTCTCGAGCTCTTCGAGGGTCGAAATCTTCTCGCCGGCCGCCCACTGCCCCGACAAAATCCGCTCGCGCAGGACCGACGCAACCTGAAGGTACAGCGAAACGCGGCTTCGATCGTAAGCGTTGAGCAGCTTGGACAAATGCGTGCTTGCCGAATCTGGGGTTGGTATGACGGAATCATCATAACAAGGTCGCCGCCCCGCGCAATGCACTAAGTTTCCAACGACCGTCAGACCGATTCATCCCGCATGCGTCCGGCGCGGCGTCGGGCGCGCGCCCCCGCATCCCTCCCTCCAAACGCAATCGGACGACCATGCCGTCACCGGGCGAGCCGTGTCCTCGCGCCAGACTGGCACCGGCCACGCCTTACCCGTCCATGATTCTTTCTATTGATATGTTGTTCTAATAATAGTATCTTTTTGTGGTGATGAAACGGATCGATCGGCCGACCGACCTGCGGCCGCGATCCAGCCGGACCTGTTGTTCCGGAAATCGCGCCACGCCATTCGCAGCCGATCGGCTGCCGGGGTCCGATCCAGCCGCGCCGGATCGGACCCGCCGACCGTCTTGTTGTTC
>JAGRLZ010000042.1 GCA_020441545.1 Xanthobacteraceae bacterium
CCGCCGACCTGCGCACCGTGTCGTGGCAGGGTTTGGCGGCGCTGGTGCTGACGCCCGGCGTTCCGCTCACCCATCCCAGGCCGCACTGGACCGTGCTCGCCGCGCGCGAGGCCGGTGTCGAGGTGATCGGCGATATCGAACTGTTCTGCCGCGAGCGGCGGCGACACGCGCCGGATGCGCCGTTCATCGCCATCACCGGCACCAACGGCAAATCCACCACCACGGCGCTGATCGCGCACCTGATGCGTGAGGCCGGGCACGACGTGCAGATGGGCGGCAATATCGGCACCGCGATCCTGTCGCTGGAGCTGCCGCGCAGGGGTCGCGTCCACGTCGTCGAGATGTCGTCCTACCAGATCGACCTCTGTCCCTCGCTCGACCCGAGCATCGGCATCCTGCTCAACGTTACCGAGGACCACCTCGATCGCCACGGCACGCTGGCGCATTATGCCGCGGTCAAGGAGCGCCTGGTGGCCGGTGTGCAGCCGAACGGCGCTGCGATCGTCGGCGTCGACGACGTCTGGTGCGGCGCGATCGCCGACCGGCTCGACCAGGCCGGCAAGCCGGTGGTGCGGGTCTCCGTCCGCCAGCCGGTCGCCGACGGCATCTATGTCGCGCACGACACCATCGTCCGCGCCTCGGGCGGGGCGCGCAGCGACGTCGCGCGGATCGGCGGCATCGGTTCGCTGCGCGGACGGCACAACGCCCAGAATGCGGCCTGCGCGGCGGCGGCGGTGCTGGCGCTCGGCGTCGATCCGGCGACGCTTCAACGGGGGCTGCGCAGCTTTCCGGGGCTGGCGCACCGCATGGAGCAGGTCGGGCGGCGCGGCGGCGTGCTGTTCGTCAACGACTCCAAGGGCACCAATGCCGATGCCGCGGCGCGCGCGCTGTCGTCCTTCGGCGACATCTTCTGGATTGCGGGCGGCAAGCCGAAGAGCGGCGGCATCGCCTCGCTCGCCGAGCATTTCCCGCGCATCCGCAAGGCGTACCTGATCGGCGAGGCCGCCGACGAATTCGCCGCCACGCTCGAAGGCGCGGTGCCTTACGAGAAGAGCGGGACGCTGGAGGCCGCGATTCCGGCCGCCGCGCGCGACGCCGAAGCCGCCGGCCTGACCGACGCGGTGGTGCTGCTGTCGCCGGCCTGCGCCTCGTTCGACCAGTACCGCAATTTCGAAGTGCGCGGTGACCGTTTCCGCGAACTGGTGCAGGCTCTCGGCAATGTGAAGCCGATCGCCTGACATCTCGATTTCTTCCCGATTCGTTAACGGTCCGGAAACCATGATGGGGGACCAATGGGCAGTTCATGCCCGCAGGATCCCGCCATGCTTTCACGCGAACAGCGCACTCCGTTTTCCGAATGGTGGTGGACCATCGACCGGATGCAATTGCTGGCGCTTTGCATCCTCATCATGTGCGGTGTGATCCTGTCGCTGGCGGCGAGCCCCTCGGTCGCGACGCGCATCGGGCTTGATCCGTTCCACTTCTTCAACCGGCACGTGCTGTTCCTGCTGCCGTCGTTCACGGTGATGATCGGGGTGTCGTTCCTGTCGCCGCGGCAGATCCGGCGCAGCGCGCTGATCGTGCTGGCGATCAGTGTTTTCCTGATCGTGGTGACGCTGCTGTTCGGCGCCGAGGTGAAAGGCGCGCGGCGATGGATCACCATTCTCGGCGTCAACATCCAGGCATCGGAGGCGGCCAAGCCGGCCTTCGTCGTGGTGGTCGCCTGGCTGTTCTCGGAATCGGCGCGGCGGCCGGAAATGCCCGCGAACTCGATGGCGCTGGCCGCGCTGCTCACGCTGGTAACGCTGCTGGTGATGGAGCCTGATTTCGGCCAGACCATGCTGGTCCTCATGGTGTGGGGGGCGCTGTTCTTCATCGCCGGCATGCGGATGATCTGGGTGTTCGGCCTGGCAGGCGTCGGCGGCGCCGGCCTGTTCGGTGCCTATCTGCTGGTGCCGCACGTGGCCGCGCGCATCAAGCGCTTCATGGATCCCGCTTCCGGCGACACCTTCCAGGTGGACACCGCCATGGATTCCTTCCTGCATGGCGGATGGTTCGGCGTCGGGCCGGGTGAGGGGACCGTGAAGCGTATCCTTCCCGACAGCCACACCGACTTCGTCTTCGCCGTGGCGGCGGAGGAATTCGGCATCCTGCTCTGCCTGGCGCTCGCCGGCCTGTTCGCCTTCATCGTGATCCGCACCCTGACGCGGGCCTATGCCAACGAGGATCTGTTCTCGCGGTTCGCGGCGTCGGGCCTCGCGATCATGTTCGGCATCCAGGCTGCCATCAACATTTCGGTGAACCTGCATCTGATCCCGGCGAAGGGCATGACGCTGCCGTTCATTTCCTATGGCGGGTCGTCGATGGTGTCGTTGGCTTATGGCGTCGGCATGATGCTGGCCTTGACGCGGCAGCGCCCGAGCACCGAAATGGCGTCGATCGGCGAGGCGAATTCGGCTCAGGCTTACGCCTGAACGGTCGCGTCCCGTTTGCAGGCAGCCTTGTGATCCGATGAGCAATCAACCCCTCGTTCTCCTCGCCGCCGGCGGCACCGGCGGCCATCTGTTTCCCGCCGAGGCGCTCGGCGTGGTGCTGATGAAGCGCGGGTTGAAGGTGCGGCTTGCCACCGATGCCCGCGCGCTGCGCTACAGCGGCCTGTTCTCGCGCGAGATGATCGACGTGGTGCCGAGCGCGACGATCACCGGCCGCAACCCGCTGGCGCTGGCGCGCACCGGCGCGACGCTGGCGATGGGCATGGCGGTCGCCTTCAACCTGATCCGCAGGCACCGCCCCGTCGCGGTGATCGGGTTCGGCGGCTATCCGACGCTGCCGCCGCTGCTGGCGGCGCGGCTGACGGGTGTCCCCACCATCATCCACGACGCCAATGCGGTGATGGGGCGCGCCAACCGCTTTCTTTCAAGCCGGGTGTCGGCGATCGCGACGTCGCTGCCGGGCGTGCTCGACCGCGATCCGGAGCTGGCGGCGAAGACTACCCTGACCGGCACGCCGATGCGGCCTGCGATCCTGGCGGCGTCGGCCGTTCCCTACGCGCCCCCGGAGCCCGATGGTCCGCTGCGCCTGCTGGTGGTCGGTGGCAGCCAGGGCGCGCGGGTGATGTCGGATATCGTGCCGGGCGCGATCGAGCGGCTGGAGCCGGTGCTGTGGCGTCGGCTGGTGTTGACCCAGCAGGTCCGCGACGAGGACATGGTGCGGGTGCGCGGCGTCTACGACCGGCTCAAGGTCAATGCCGAGCTTGCGCCGTTCTTCGGCGACCTGCCGGCGCGGCTGGCTGCGAATCATCTGGTGATCTCGCGTTCCGGCGCCGGCACGGTGGCGGAACTCGGCGCCATCGGGCGGCCATCGATCCTGGTTCCGCTGCCCGGGGCGATCGATCAGGACCAGTTCGCCAATGCCGGCGTGCTTGCGACCGTGGGAGGTGGCTTGCGCATTCCGCAGGCCGAATTCACTCCGGACCGGCTGGCGGCGGATATCTCCGCGCTTGCCGCCGAGCCCGCGCGCCTGGTCGCGATGGCGCGAGCCGCGCGCGGCATCGGCCGGCTCGATGCGGCCGAGCGGCTGGCCGACCTGGTGATGCGGGTGGCGGGAATCTAGCCAAATTGCCTTGACTCCGGCGCCATCGCCGGACTTGTTCCGGCCATCCAATTCTTCCAATTGGCTGAATCAGATAGAAGACGCGGGTGCCCGCGACGAGCGCGGGCATGACGCAAACCAACGGATGACGTGATTATGAGATTGCCGCGCGAGATCGGCCCCATTCATTTCGTCGGCATCGGCGGCATCGGCATGAGCGGCATCGCCGAGGTGCTGAGCAATCTCGGCTACACGGTGCAGGGCTCCGATGCATCGGAAGGCGCCAATGTGGTGCGGCTGCGCGAGAAAGGCATCAATGTCACGGTCGGCCACAGGGCGGAGAACGTCGCGGGCGCCGACGTGCTGGTGGTGTCCACCGCGATCAAGCGCGACAATCCGGAATTGCTCGCCGCGCGTGCCCAGCGCATTCCGGTGGTGCGGCGCGCGGAGATGCTGGCCGAACTGATGCGGCTGAAAAGCTGCGTCGCGATTGCCGGCACCCACGGCAAGACCACCACCACCTCGATGGTTGCGACGCTGCTCGATGCCGGCGATTTCGATCCCACCGTCATCAATGGCGGCATCATCAATGCCTACGGCACCAATGCGCGGCTGGGAGCCGGCGACTGGATGGTGGTCGAGGCCGACGAGAGCGACGGCACCTTCCTGAAGCTGCCGGCCGAAGTCGCCGTCGTCACCAATGTCGATCCCGAACATCTCGATCACTTCAAGACGTTCGAGGCCGTGCAGGATGCCTTCCGCAATTTCGTCGAGAGCGTGCCGTTCTACGGCTTCGCGGTGATGTGCATCGACCATGCGGTGGTGCAGGCGCTGGTCGGCAAGATCGAGGATCGCCGCATCGTCACCTATGGCGAGAACCCGCAGGCCGATGCGCGGCTGGTGAATTTGACGGCGGCGAATGGCGGCTCCAGCTTCGACATCGAATTCCGCGACCGCAAGGCCGATACCGCACATCGTATTTCCGATCTGAAACTGCCGATGCCGGGGCGTCACAACGCGCTCAACGCCACGGCCGCCATCGCCGTCGCCCATGAACTCGGCATCGACGACGACACCATCCGCAACGCGCTGGCCGGCTTCGGCGGCGTCAAGCGGCGCTTCACCCGCACCGGCGAATGGAACGGTGTTGCGATCATCGACGACTACGGCCACCATCCGGTGGAGATCGCCGCGGTGCTCCGGGCCGCGCGCGACTCGACCAAAGGCAAGGTGATCGCCGTGGTGCAGCCGCATCGCTATTCGCGGCTGCAATCCCTGTTCGAGGAATTCTGCACCTGTTTCAACGACGCCGATACGGTGATTGTCGCCGATGTCTATGCGGCCGGCGAAGCGCCGATCCCGGGCGTCGATCGCGATGCCTTCGTGCTCGGCCTGCGCGCCCACGGCCATCGCGAGGTGATCCCGCTGCCGAATGCGGCGGCGCTCGCCGGGCTGGTGCGTGACAATGCGGGAAGCGGTGACTATGTGGTGTGCCTCGGTGCCGGCAACGTCACGCAATGGGCCTACGCGCTGCCGGACGAGTTGAAGGCGCTGGGATGAAAGGCGCTGCATTCATCACGAGGCACGGCCTGCTCTCTCCCCCGCTTGCGGGGGAGAGGTGGAGAGGGGGCGTCATTCGCGAGCACGCGGGTAACACGGCCTCCTCCCTAACCCTCCCCCGCAAGCGGGAGAGGGGACAGGCTGTCATTGCGTGGACCGCCTCATGACATTCCCCGACATCACCTCCGAACTGCGCGCCGCGATGCCCGAATTGCGCGGGCGGCTGCTCGGCAACGAGCCGCTGGCGCCGCTCACCTGGTTTCGCGTCGGCGGTCCCGCGCAGGCGCTGTTCACGCCGGCGGACGAGCAGGACCTTGCCTATTTCCTCGCGCACCTGCGCAGCGACATTCCGGTCTGCTGCATCGGCGTCGGCTCGAACCTGATCGTGCGCGATGGCGGTTTGCCGGGCGTGGTGATCCGCCTGTCGCCGCGTGGCTTCGGCGACGTCCGCGTCGACGGCGATCTCGTGCAGGCCGGCACCGCGGCGCTCGACAGGCGGGTGGCGGAAGCCGCCGCTGCCGCCGATCTCGGCGGGCTGGAGTTTCTGTTCGGCATTCCGGGCACCATCGGCGGCGCGCTGCGGATGAATGCCGGCGCCAATGGCGGCGAAACCAGGGACGTCCTGGTCGAGGCTTCGGCCATTGCACGCGACGGCACGCTGCGGCGTTTCGACAATGCCGGCATGAAGTTCGGGTATCGCGGCAACGGCGTCGATCCGTCGCTGATCTTCACCTCGGCGCGGTTTCGCGGGATTCCCGCCGCGCCCGAGGCGGTGCGCGCGCGGATGACCGTGGTGCAGGCGCATCGCGAGAGCGCGCAGCCGATCCGCGAGAAGACCGGCGGCTCGACGTTCAAGAATCCGCCCGGGCACAGCGCGTGGAAACTGGTCGATGCCGCCGGCTGCCGCGGCCTGCGCGTCGGCGGCGCGCAGGTGTCGGAGATGCACTGCAATTTCCTCATCAACACCGGCGACGCGACTGCCCACGACATCGAGACGCTGGGCGAGACGGTGCGGGCGCGGGTCAAGGCGCAGTCCGGCATCGACCTGCACTGGGAAATCAAGCGGATCGGACTCGAGAAGCGTTGATTCGCCGGGGCAAGCCGTCCGGATGGAAATGCCGTCATTCCGGGGCGCGCGTGAAACGCGCGAGCCCGGAATCTATGCCACCGCGGGGCGCATGGATTCCGGGCCTGTCCCTTCGGGACATCCCGGAATGACCACATCAAAATATTTTATGACGGCTGCATCAATCGACTCGGTCTAATTTCCCAGCGACTCCAGCGCGGCGACCGGCGCCGACGAAACGTGGAACGCGCCTTCGAACGGATATTCCTGAAGCGCGATGATGCCGAGCGCCATCACCACCGCGCCGGAGAACACCGCGAGCGATGCCGCGAAGGCGCGCGGCCTGTCGAGATGCACCAGCCCGATCGCGACCTGCGTGAACAGGCCGAGCAGGATCACCACCAGCCATTTCAGGTCGTTGGTGTGGTCCGCGGCCAGTGCGAGGCGGATGTTGCGCGCGGTTCCGGCGCGGACGGTGGCGTTCAGCAACGCGGCATGCACGGCGCCGCCGGACGCCTTCGACAGCGACGGCTGGCTGACCTCGCGCAGCAGGTTGTCATAGGCCGCGGAGGTCCGCGGCGAAGGACGCAGCGCATCCATCGCCGGCCATTCATCATTTACCAGCGATGTCACGTAGTCCTTGAGCGCCAGGCGGATGCTCTGCATGTCGGATGCCGCCGCCACGCTGAGTGTGTGGACATTGCGCAACTCGCCGGCCTCGCTCTGGACCGTGCGCAAGGCGAGCCGGCCGCGGTCGCTGATGTCGTTGGCGAGAAAGCCGGCGAGCAGGGCGAACAGGATGGCGACCGCATTGAAGAACGGCGCGACGACGCCGTTGAACGATAGCAACGGACGCCGCAGCGGCGACCGGAAGACGATCCATGTCAGCAGGCCCGCCATGCCGAAGTTCAGCACCGCGAGAATCAGAAAAATTCCCAACGGCGGCATATCGAGCCAGGCGCGAATCATGAACGATGTCCTTATGCGGCGGATGCCGTGCCGAATCGCCGGATGGCGAGCCCGACTTGGCCGCAACTTGGTCATGGATGCAAATCAGGGTAGCCACGGCGAAGCAACATGGGCCCGTCAAGGACGGGTGAAGGACGGAAAATGAGCGTTTCGAAACATGTCGCGGTGCTGCTGGGCGGCTGGTCGTCCGAACGCGAGGTCAGTCTGCGGTCCGGCAATGCCTGCGCCGATGCGCTGGAGCGGCGCGGCTATCGCGTCACCCGCGTCGATGTCAAACGCGACGTCGCCAATGTGCTCGCCGCGCTGAAGCCGGACGTGGCGCTGGTGATGCTGCACGGCCGGCCCGGCGAGGACGGCACCATCCAGGGCGTGCTGGAGACGCTCGGCATTCCCTACAGCCACTCCGGCGTGCTGGCCTCGTCGCTGGCGATGCAGAAGGATCTTGCCAAGGTGGTGATGTCGGCGGCCGGCATTCCGGTCGCGCGCGGCCTGACGCTGACGCGGGCCGAGATCGCCAGGGGGCATGCCATGGAGCCGCCTTACGTCATCAAGCCGGTGGCGGACGGTTCCAGCGTCGGCGTCTTCATCGTCACCGAGGCCCATGCCCACCCGCCGCAGGAACTGTTCCGGGACGACTGGTCCCACGGCGAGCAACTTATGGTTGAAAAATACGTGGCCGGCAAGGAGCTGACCTGCGCCGTGGTCAAGGGCGAGGCGACCGACGTGATCGAGATCGTGCCGACGGTCCGATTCTACGATTACGAGGCAAAGTATTCTCCCGGCGCATCAAAACACATCCTGCCCGCAATGGTTTTACCATTTGTTTACCAGGAAGTCCGAAGGTTAACGCTGGCGGCGCATACTGCGCTCGGCTGCCGGGGCGTGAGCCGGGCGGACTTCCGCTTCGACGATCGCATCGAGGGAACCAGGGGTCTCGTTTGCCTCGAGGTGAACACCCAGCCCGGCATGACCGAGACGTCACTTGTGCCAGAGCTCGCAGCGCATGCGGGCACAACATTTGACGAGCTCGTGCAATGGATGGTGGAGGACGCCTCCCTCGATCGGTGAGATCGCAGAGGCCCCAAGCTGATCTGAAGGCTGCCGCCCGGGGGGCGGTCATCCTGCTGCGCGAGTGGGGCGGGCGCGCCTGGCGGCAGCGGCAGGCCCGGCGGGCGGCGATCGCGCGCGAGCCGGAACTGCGGCCGCGCGCCGGGGCGCAAAGCAACCACAAGCTGATCCGGATGGTCGAGCGCTACGCGCCGCGCCGCATCGGCATCGCCGCGACGGTGGTGATCCTGCTCGGCAGTGCGGCGTTCGGCGTCGTGAAGGGCAATCACGTCGGCGAGGTCGCGACCGCGCTGAGCGATGCGCGCAACGCGGCCGCCAACTCCGTCGGCTTCCGCGTCGTCAATGTCGCGGTCAATGGACGCAAGCAGTTGTCGCAGGACGAGGTGCTGGCGATCGGCGGTGTCAACGGCCGCTCGTCGCTGCTGTTCCTCGATGCCGCCGTGGTGCGCGACAAGCTGATCGCGAGTCCGTGGATCGCCGACGCCACCGTGCTGAAATTCTATCCCGGCAGCCTGCAGATCGACATCACCGAGCGCAAGCCGTTCGCCCTGTGGCAGGAGGACGGCAAGGTCTCGGTGATCGCCGACGACGGCGCGGTGCTGGAATCCTACGTCGCCAAAAAGTTCACCGGGCTGCCGCTGGTGGTGGGCAAGGGCGCCGCCACCCGGGCGCGCGACTTCATCGCCTTGCTGGATCGCTATCCGCAGGTCCGGCCGCAGGTGCTCGCATCGGTGTTCGTCGGCGAGCGGCGATGGAATCTCCGCCTCAAGAACGGACTCGATATCCGGCTTCCCGAGCAGGATGTCGGCCGCGCGCTGACATTGCTGTCGAAGCTCGACCGCGAGGACAGGCTGTTCACCCGCGACATCACCTCGGTGGATGTGCGCCTGCCGGGCCGCGTGATCGTGCGGCTGTCGGAAGCGGCGTACAAGGCGCGCGAAGAGCTGTTCAAGGACAAGAAGACCAAACGCAGGGCCGGCGACGCATGAGCAGCCTCGATCGCAACCAGACGCCGAAGACGCGCCCGATGCCGCAGCACAAGACGGCGCTCGTGGCCGCGCTCGACATCGGCACCAGCAAGATCGCCTGCCTGATCGCCCGCATGAAGCCGTGCGCGCCGAGCGAGGCGTTGCGCGGCCGCAGCCACACCGCGGAGCTGATCGGCTACAGCCACATCCAGTCGCGCGGCGTCAAGGCGGGCGCGGTGATCGACATGATCGAATGCGAGCAGGCGGTGCGCCACGCGGTGGCGCTTGCCGAGCGCATGGCCAGGGTGCGGGTCGAATCCGTGCTGCTGTCGGTGTCCGCCGGCCGCCTGCAGGGCCAGATGATCGAAGCCTGTTCCGACATCAAGGGCGGCGCGGTGGCGCCCGAGGACGTGACGCGGGTGACCAGCACCGGCATGCGCCATGCCACGGCGCCGGGCCGCACCGTGCTGCATGCATTGCCGGTCAATTACGCGCTCGACGGCGTGAAAGGTATCCGGGATCCGCGCGGCATGGTCGCGCGCGAATTCGGCGTCGAGATGAACGTGGTGACGTCGGATGCGACGGTTGCCAAGAACCTGATGCTGGTGGTCGAGCGGTGCCATCTCAACGTCGAGGCGATGGCGGCGAGCCCCTATGCGGCGGGCCTTTCGGTGCTGACCGACGACGAGATCGATCTTGGCGCCGCGATCGTCGAGATGGGCGCCGGCACCACCACGATGGCGATCTATTCGGCGGGACATTTCGTTCACGCCAGCGGATTTGCGCTCGGCGGGCAACACGTGACGATGGATCTTGCCCGCGGACTCGGTGTTTGCATTGCGGATGCCGAGCGAATCAAGACGTTATATGGCACGGTGTTGACCGGAGGATCCGACGCGCGCGAGCTGATGTCCGTGCCCACCGCCGGTGAAGACGAGCAGGATTTTCCGCGGGTGGTCTCCCGCGCCACGATCGCAAACATCGTCCGTCAACGTGTCGAGGAGATTTTCGAGATGGCGAGGGACCGGCTGAAGGATTCGCCTTTCGCCGCCGAGCCACGCGCCCGTGTCGTTTTGAGCGGCGGCGCCTCGCAACTCACCGGCGTTCCCGAACTGGCGAGCCGGATTCTCGGCCGCCCGGTCCGGATCGGCCGCCCGCTCGGTTTCGGACGGCTGCCGAACGAGGCCAAGACCGCCACTTTCTCCGTTCCGTCGGGGCTCCTGGTCTATCCGCAATACGCACACCTCGAGCATGTCGAGCCGCGTCACGTCCGGCAGCTCAAGACAGGAACGGACAACTATTTCGGAAAGGTCGGGCGATGGCTCCGCGAGGGCTTCTGACATTTCCGTTGCAGATTCAACCCAACCACCACTCCGGTGACCGGCCGGGGACATTGCGAACGAAAGCGCGCGTAACCGAGAGGCAACCATGACCATCAATC
Organism: Xanthobacteraceae bacterium; assembly: GCA_020441545.1. Lineage (GTDB taxonomy): Bacteria > Pseudomonadota > Alphaproteobacteria > Rhizobiales > Xanthobacteraceae > 62-47. Next base: position 10,664 of record JAGRLZ010000042.1, read on the forward strand.
TCACTCCCCCCGATGTTCGCGAGCTCAAGCCGCGGATCACCGTCTTCGGAGTCGGCGGCGCCGGCGGCAACGCCGTCAACAACATGATCACCGCCGGTCTGGAGGGCGTCGATTTCGTCGTCGCCAACACCGACGCGCAGGCGCTCACCATGAGCAAGTCGCAGCGCATCATCCAGATGGGCACCGAGGTGACCCAGGGACTCGGCGCCGGCTCGCAGCCCGATGTCGGCGCGGCGGCGGCCCAGGAGGTCATCGACGAGATCCGCGACCATCTGGCCGGCGCCAACATGGTGTTCGTCACCGCCGGCATGGGCGGCGGCACCGGCACCGGCGCGGCCCCGGTGATCGCCCGCACCGCGCGCGACCTCGGCATCCTCACCGTCGGCGTGGTGACCAAGCCGTTCCATTTCGAGGGCCAGCGCCGCATGCGCACGGCCGAGAACGGCATCACCGAGCTGCACAAGGTCGTCGACACGCTGCTCATCATCCCGAACCAGAACCTGTTCCGGGTCGCCAACGAGAAGACCACCTTTGCCGACGCCTTCGCGATGGCCGACCAGGTGCTGTATTCCGGCGTTGCCTGCATCACCGACCTGATGGTCAAGGAAGGCCTGATCAATCTCGACTTCGCCGACGTCCGCGCGGTGATGCGCGAGATGGGCAAGGCGATGATGGGCACCGGCGAAGCCTCGGGCGAGAAGCGGGCGCTGACCGCCGCCGAGGCCGCGATCGCCAATCCGCTGATCGACGATTCGTCGATGAAGGGGGCCAGGGGCCTCCTGATCTCGATCACCGGCGGCAAGGACATGACGCTGTTCGAGGTCGACGAGGCGGCCACCCGCATTCGCGAGGAGGTCGATCAGGACGCCAACATCATCGTCGGCGCCACCTTCGACGAGTCGCTCGATGGCGTGATCCGGGTTTCCGTGGTCGCGACCGGCATCGAGCAGGCCCAGCTCGCCCGCAACGCCGGCGGCGGAGCCGCGGCGTCCACCCCGACCCCCGCGCCGACGCAGTCGACCACCGACAGCCGCATGGCCGATCTCGCCGCGCGTCAGCGCGCCGAGGCCCAGCAGCGCGCCGCGGCGGTCGCCGCCGCGCAGAAGGCCGAGGCCG
>JAGRLZ010000043.1 GCA_020441545.1 Xanthobacteraceae bacterium
ACTCCGCCGACCGCAACTCGCGCTCGCGCTGGATCACTTCGGTCGCCAGCCGCAGGTAGGCTTCGCTGCCGGCGCATTTCAGGTCGTAGACCAGCACCGGCTTGCCGTAGGACGGCGCCTCGGAAATCCGCACGTTGCGCGGGATCATGGTGTCGTAGACCTTCTTGCCCATGAACTGGCGCACGTCGGCGACCACCTGGTTCGACAGCTTGTTGCGCTGGTCGAACATGGTCAGCACGATACCGTGGATCGACAGTTCCGGGTTCAGCGTCGAGCGCACCTGCTCCACGGTCTGCAACAATTGCGACAGACCCTCGAGCGCGAAGAACTCGCATTGCAGCGGCACCAGGATCGCATCCGACGCCGCCATGGCATTGACGGTGAGCAGGTTGAGCGACGGCGGACAGTCGATCAGCACATAGGTGAAGTCGCCCTCGGGCGAGACGTTGGTGTTGAGCGGGCCGAGCGCGTTGCGCAGCCGGAAAGCGCGGTCCTGCGCGGTGCCAAGCTCGAGCTCGAGCCCGGCAAGGTCCATGGTGGAGGGGGCGATGTGGACCCGCGGCACCGCGGTCGGCACCACCGCCTCGCGCAGCGACACCTCACCGGTCAGCACGTCATAGGTCGACGCCTTGCGGTCGCGGCGGTCGATGCCGAGGCCGGTCGAGGCGTTGCCCTGCGGGTCGAGGTCGATAATCAGCACCCGCTCGCCGATCGCGGCGAGCGCGGTGCCGAGATTGATGGCGGTGGTGGTCTTGCCGACGCCGCCCTTCTGGTTGGCGAGCGACAGAATTCGCGGATGCGCGGGGGGCAACGACAGGTCCCTCCTGTATTCCCGGGAGGTCAAATCCATCACGGTCATTTCGGTACTCTACTCGACACTCTGTGCGGTGCTCTATTCGGCACTTTGTTGGGCATCCGGCTCGACGCCCGGTCCCGGCTCTTGTGCTGCATTGCAGCATTTTCCCTGCTGCGCGGCGAGAGGCGGCAGACATCCACGATCCACCCCTGCCCGCCCGAGCGGCTGGGATGCAGAACCGGCTCGATATTCCAATATTTAGTAGCTTCCGTCAATTCAGACTCTACATCTTGACCCTTCAGGAATAGCGCCCGCGCGCCTTTCGCGATCAGGGGCTCCGTGAAGGTCAGCAATAGGTTTAGCGGAGCCAGCGCCCGCGCGGTGACGCAATCCGGCGCGCTTGCGACGCTATCCACAAAATCCCCGATATCCGCCGCATGGACCGCGCCGGGACTGCCGGTCACCCGCAGCGCCTCGCGCAGGAAGGCGGCCTTCTTGCCGTTGCGCTCGACCAGGTCGACATGGCCGCCGCGCTCCGCCATCGCGCAGGCCAGCACGACGCCGGGAAAGCCGCCGCCGCTGCCGAGATCGGCCCAGCGCCGCGCGTCCGGCGCGAGCTTGAGGAGCTGAAGCGAATCGGCGACGTGCCGGGTCCAGAGCCGCGGCAGGGTGGAGGGCGCGACCAGGTTGGTTTTCGCCTGCCAGTCCAGCAGCAGCGCGACATAGCGGTCGAGCCGCGCCTCCGTTTCACGTGAAACAGGCGTCCGCGCCAGCGCCGCGGCCTTGTCGGCGGCGAGGTCATCAACCGTTATCTGATGAGCGGCTTTCGCCATGACCGGGACCGTTCCTCGGCGTTGTCATATCGCGAGCCATATCACCGAAACGGGTCGCGGATTTTGAGAATATTTGTCGCCCCCACCCCGATCCTCCCCTTGCGCGGGGAGAGGGAGCGTGCCGTCCCCGCGGGGTGGCGTTTCACGTGAAACAGCTCACGCCGCCCCTTGCGCCTTGCGCCGCCGCTGCTCGCGGCGGAGATAGGCGGCGAGGATGCCGAGCGCCGCCGGGGTGATACCATCGAGCCGGCCCGCCTGCCCCAGGGTGCGCGGCTGCACCGCTTCCAGCCGGTTGCGCGCCTCGTTGGACAGGCCCGGCACCGCCCGGTAGTCGATCCCGGCCAGCACCAGGCCCTCGTCGCGGCGGAACGCTTCGACATCCGCGACCTGGCGCTTGAGATAGACATCGTATTTGGCGTCGATCTCGACATGGGCGGCGATCGCCGGGTCAATGGCCGACAGCTCCGGCCAGATCGCCGCCACCGCGTCCCAGTCGATCTCCGGATAGGACAAAAGGTCGAAGGCCGAGCGGCGATGGCCGTCGCGGTTGAGCGCCAGCCCGTGACGGGCCGCCGCCGTCGGCGTGATCGACAGCGACCGCGCCTGCGTCTTGGCCGCGTCCAGCGCCGCCATCTTCGCGGCGTGATGGGCGGCGCGGACCGGGCCGACGCAGCCGAGCGCGATGCCCTTGCCGGTGAGGCGCTGGTCAGCATTGTCGGCGCGCAACGTGAGACGATACTCGGCCCGCGAGGTGAACATCCGATACGGCTCGGTGACGCCGCGCGTCACCAGGTCGTCGATCATGACGCCGAGATAGCCGTCGGCGCGGTCGAACACCGCCGGGTCGCCGCCGCCCGCCATCAGCGCGGCGTTGAAGCCGGCAACGATGCCCTGTGCCGCCGCTTCCTCGTAGCCGGTGGTGCCGTTGATCTGCCCGGCCAGGAACAGCCCCGGGCAACGTTTCGTCTGCAAGGTCGGCTCCAGCTCCCGCGGATCGACATGGTCGTATTCGATGGCGTAGCCGGGGCGGGTGATGCGGGCCCGCTCGAGGCCGGGGATCGAGGCCACCACGGCGGCCTGGACCTCCTCCGGCAGCGAGGTCGAGATGCCATTGGGATAGACGGTGGGATCGTCGAGCCCTTCCGGCTCAAGGAAGATCTGGTGGCCGTCGCGGTCGCCGAACCGGACGATCTTGTCCTCGATCGAGGGGCAATAGCGCGGGCCGGTGCTCCTGATCTGACCGGAATACATCGGCGAGCGGTGGACATTGGCCCGGATCACCGCATGGGTCGCCGGCGTGGTGCGGGTGATGCCGCACTGGACCTGCGGCGTGGCGATGCGCGCGGTCAGGGCCGAGAACGGCTCCGGCGGGTCGTCGCCGGGCTGCATCTCCACCGCGCCCCAGTCGATGGTGGTGCCGTCGAGGCGCGGCGGCGTGCCGGTCTTGAGCCGGCCCAGCGCAAAGCCGAGCGCCTCGAACGACGCCGACAGCCCGAGCGCCGGCGCCTCCCCGACCCGGCCGGCCGGCCAGTTCCTCTCGCCGAGATGGATCAGCCCGCGCAGGAAGGTGCCGGTGGTGACGACCACCGCCCCTGCCCGCAGCTCACGCCCGTCCGCCAGCCGGACCCCGGTGAGCCGGCCGTCGGCTTGCTGCAAGGTATCGGCCTCACCCTCGATCACCGTCAGATTCGCGGTCGCGCGGATCGCCGCCTGCATCGCAGCCGCATAAAGCTTGCGGTCGGCCTGGGCGCGTGGTCCGCGCACCGCCGGCCCCTTGCGCCGGTTGAGCATGCGGAACTGGATGCCGCCCTGGTCGATCACCCGGCCCATCAGCCCGTCGAGCGCATCGACCTCGCGGACCAGGTGGCCTTTGCCGAGCCCGCCGATCGCCGGGTTGCACGACATCGCACCGATAGTATCGAAGCGATGGGTCACCAGCGCCGTGCGCGCGCCCATGCGCGCGGCGGCCGCCGCGGCCTCGCAGCCGGCGTGCCCGCCCCCAATCACGATGACGTCGAATGAATCCGTCATGGGCTATCTGTGGCTATCTGTAACTATCTGTTCGTGGGCCGTCTGCTGGCCTTCCCGCCGGGTTCTAACGCAGCGCGGCATCGGCCGGAAGTAAAATTGCGCGGACTGTTTCACGTGAAACAGATTGGGCCACCGAGTCCCGTTTGATTCGATGGAACCAGATCGGGAGCCCGGTCGGCATCATTGCCGCGCCCGGCCCATGTCCAACGACAAAGAACGCGCTCGGGCTACCGGGAGAACCCGTCTGTTTCACGTGAAACAACCGAGCCCCTGCTCCGATCGGTCGGCCAACGGCCGACCGCCTATCGGGAGAGGATGGCGACCGGCGGCCGGCGCCCGAAGCCGGATCACGTCCCCACGCATCAAGGCTCGCGACGAACTCCGGATCAACCCAGTCGCCATCCTGAAAACCTTCCCGAAAAAGCGATGGATTGCCGGTCCATAGGCGAGCGGAAGCGAAGCCGTTCTTCACGAAGGCGAGCGGAAGCGAAGTCGTTCTTTACAAAGGCGAGCAGAAGCGAGGCCGTTCTTTACAAAGGCGAGCGGAAGCGAAGCCGTTCTTTACAAAGGCGAGCGGAAGCGAAGCCGTTCTTTACAAAGGCGAGCGGAAGCGAGGCCGTTTTTGACAAAGACGAGCAGGAGCGATGTTGTTATCCGAACCGCTACGCCCGGCCACGATGTCTCATGGCGTTTCCGTCAAAACATGGAACACCATAGAACAGGCACAGCTATAAAATGAATATATAATCTAGATTATATATTATTATTTATTTACCGATGCAGAACTCACGGAAAATCACGTCGAACACCTCCTCGATATCCACCCGGCCGAGCAGCCGGCCCAGCTCCCGCGCCGCCAGCCGCAACTCCTCGGCGACGATCTCCTCGCCCGCTCCCGCGGCATCAATGCTGCGCCGCAACATTTCCGATGTTGCCCGCAGCAAATCGCGATGCCGCTGCCGGGCGATCGCCACCCCCTCGCCCGCGCCGAAATAATCACCCGCGAATCCGGCCATCGCCGCGGTCAGTTCGGACATGCCCTGCCCGCTCGCCGCCGACAGGAACAACCGGGGCCGGCCGGCCGACCCATCGGTCAATGGCCGACCGTCCTCGCCGTCAAGCATGCCCGAATTCCGCTGCCGCTCCGCCGCAACGGAATCGCAAGCCGAATCTCGACTCGCCAGATCGATCTTGTTGCGCAGGATCCAGACCGGCGCATCGGCGCCCGCCCCTGCATCGATCTCCGGCCGCGCCTCCTCCTCGCCATCGACCAGCCACAGCACCAGGTCGGCCTCACCGGCGCGCGCCCTCGCCCGCCGCACGCCCTCCTGCTCCACCGGATCGTCGGTCTCGCGGATGCCGGCGGTGTCGATCAGCGTCACCGGATAGCCGTCGAGGTCGAGCTGCACCTCGATCAGGTCGCGCGTGGTGCCGGCATGGGGCGACACGATCGCGACCTCGCGCCGCGCCAGCGCATTGAGCAATGTCGACTTGCCGACATTCGGCGCGCCGGCGATCGCGACCACCAGGCCGTCACGCAACCGCTCGCTTCGCTTCGACGCGCCGAGCGTCGCCTCGATCTCGTCGCGCAACGCGGCGACCCGCGACAATGCCGGCGCCATCAGGTCGTCCGGCACGTCGTCCTCGTCGGCGAAGTCGATGCCGGCTTCGATCAGCGCCGCCGCCTCGATGATCTGCTGTCGCCAGCGCCGCGCCTTGTCGCCGAGCAGGCCGTGCAACTGCCGCAGCGCCTGCCGCCGCTGGCGATCGGTGTCGGCATGGATGAGATCGTCGAGGCCCTCGGCTTCGGTGAGGTCGATCTTGCCGTTCTCGAAGGCGCGCTGGGTGAACTCGCCGGGCCCGGCGGTGCGCACATCGTCGAGCTGCGCCAGCGCGGCGAACAATGCGGCCTGCACCGCGCGTCCGCCATGGATGTGAAACTCGGCGACATCCTCGCCGGTGGCGCTGGCGGGGGCCGGAAACCACAGCACCATCGCATCGTCGATGGCTTCGCCGGACGGATCGCGCAAACGCGCAAGCGTTGCCACGCGCGGCCGCGGCAGCCCGCCGGCGATGGCACGCAGCGCCTCCGGCGCGCACGGTCCCGAGACGCGGACGATGGCGATCGCGGTCGGCGGACGTCCCGACGCCAGGGCGAAGATGGTTTGTTCTCGCGGATGCATGTCCTATCTATGCAAAACGACATCGAACGACCAGCATCATCGCCCGGCCATCTGCCCCGCGAACCACGGCCGACAAATCCAGGAGGGCGCGCCATGAGCGAAGCCAGTGCGCACACCAACCGGCTCTCGCAGGCGACCAGCCCCTATCTTCTGCAGCATCAGCACAACCCGGTCGACTGGCGGGAGTGGGGACCGGAAGCGCTCGCGGAAGCCAGGCGCGGCAACCGGCCGATCCTGCTGTCGATCGGTTATGCCGCCTGTCACTGGTGCCACGTCATGGCGCATGAAAGCTTCGAGGACGAGGCGACCGCCGCGGTGATGAACGAGCTGTTCGTCAACATCAAGGTCGATCGCGAGGAGCGTCCCGACATCGACCAGATCTACATGAACGCCCTGCACCTGTTGGGGCAGCAGGGCGGCTGGCCGCTGACGATGTTTCTCACGCCCGACGGCGAGCCGTTCTGGGGCGGCACCTATTTTCCGAAGACCGCACAATATGGCCGGCCCGGATTCACCGACCTGCTGCGCACCATCGCGCACCTGTTTCACAACGAGCCCGGGAAGATCGCGCAGAACCGCAACGCGCTGGTGAAGCAGCTCGCCGCGCGCGCACCGTCGCCGCGGGCCGATCTCGGCATCGACGACCTGAACAGGGCGGCGGTGTCGATCGCGCGCGCCACCGATCCGACCAATGGCGGCTTGCGCGGCGCGCCGAAATTCCCGCAATGCGCGATGCTGGAATTCCTCTGGCGGGCAGGGGCGCGCAGCGGCGACGACCGTTTCTTCATCACCAGCAACCTGGCGCTGACCCGCATCAGCCTGGGCGGCATCTACGATCATCTCGGCGGCGGCTATGCGCGCTATGCCGTCGACGAACGATGGCTGGTGCCGCATTTCGAGAAGATGCTTTATGACAACGCGCAGATCCTCGACCTGCTGGCGCTCGAGCAGGCGCGCGCGCCCAACGCGCTCTACCGACAGCGCGCTGTCGAGACCGTCGGCTGGCTGATGCGCGAGATGACGACGGCGGAAGGCGCCTTCGCATCCTCGCTCGATGCGGACTCCGAAGGCGAGGAGGGCAAGTTCTACGTCTGGTCGCAGGACGAGATCGAGCGGCTGCTCGGCAGCGACGACGCCACCTTCTTCGCCGCCAGATACGACGTGACGCGCGAGGGCAATTTCGAAGGCCACACCATTCTCAATCGCCTCGAAACCGGCAACGAGGATACGCCGCTGGAAGCCGGGCAGCTCGCGGCGATGCGCGCGATCCTGCTGCGCGCCCGCGACGCGCGTATCCGTCCCGGCCTCGACGACAAGGTGCTGGCGGACTGGAACGGGCTGATGATCGCCGCGCTCGCCCATGCATCGGTTGCGTTCGAGCAGCCGGACTGGCTCGCGCTGGCCCGGCGCGCGTTCGATTTCATCGCCGCCGCGATGACCCGCGACAATCGCCTCGGCCATTCCTGGCGCAACGGGCAATTGCTGCTGCCGGCGCTGGCGTCGGACTATGCCGCGATGACGCGCGCGGCACTGGCGCTGTTCGAGGCGACCGGCGAACCGCGGTTCCTGCAACAGGCGATCGACTGGCAGAAGCGTCTCGATACGCACTACCTCGACGCGATGCACGGCGGCTACTATCTCACCGCCGCCGATGCCGAGGGCCTGATCGTGCGGCCGCATTCCACGGTGGACGATGCGATCCCGAACCACAACGGACTGATCGCGCAGAACCTGGCACGGTTCGCCGCCTTGACCGGCGATGCGGCCTGGCGCGGGAGGGCGGACGAACTGTTCGCAGCGCTCCTGCCGCGCGCGGCCGAAAACGTGTTCGGCCACCTGTCGGTGCTCAATGCGCTCGATCTTTATCTCACCGGCGCGGAGATCGTCGTGGTGGGCGAGGGCAGGGCGGCCGAGGCGCTCCTGAGCGCCGCGCGAAAGCTGCCGCATGGCACGACAACTATTCTTCATGCACCGCGCGCCGACGATCTTTCGCAAGATCATCCCGCCCGCGCCAAGGCCGGCAGCATCACCAATGCAGCCGCCTTCGTCTGCCGCCGGCAGAGCTGCTCGCTGCCGGTCATAACGGCGCAAGCCTTGATCGACCTGGTGAGGCAGCAACCCTGAGCCTGTCGAACGCCGGCCATGACCGGACGATCCGGCGGCAAGGCAAGCAGGCGGACGTCGCCTCCGACCGCCGATCCAATCCTTGCTGGAACTCGTCCGCGTCTGTACGCTGCACCCGTGAATGGTTAATTTTCCATCAACGGATCAGCCGACATGACCGCAATCGAGGGCGTGGCGTCCGAGCAAGCCGCGGGCCGGGAAATGCCCCCGGGCGTGCTTGTCGACGGTCCGTTGGTCAACGCCAAATTTCGCGATTCCTACATCGCGTTCGGCCTCATGTTTACAGGCACGATCGCGACGCCGGTCTGGATCTATACGCAAGGCATCGGCCGGGTGGAGATCCTGGTCTTCCTCGGGATGTTTGCGCTGTCCACGGTCGGCATCGGCGTCGGCATGCATCGGTTGCTCGTGCATCGGAGCTTTCGCTGCGGTCCGGTGATGCGGGCGTTCTTCTGCGCGATTGCCACCATGGCGGTGCAGGGCTCGGTGCTCAAATGGGTCTCCAATCATCGGCGGCACCATCTTCACACCGACAAGCCCGGCGACGTCCACAGCCCTTACTACGACGGCGCCGGCAATGAGCATGACAGCTTCCTCAAGGGAATGCTGTATGCGCAAGGCGGCTGGGTCTGGGACCGCGCGACCACCGACGGCGAATACTACGCCAAGGATATCCTGGCCGACCCGATCGCGATGTTCTTCACCAGGACGCGCTGGTACTGGTACGCGGCATCGGCCGTGCTCATTCCCGGCGTCATCGGCTTCGCGTTCGGCGGCGTGCGCACGATGATCGGCTGCGTCGTGGTCTCCGGCCTGTTCCGCAGCTACGTCATGACCTTCGCAACCTCGCTGGTCAACTCGGTCTGCCACAGCGACGGCCGCTACGGTTACCGCCGCTATCAGACCGATGACGGCACCACCAACGAGTTCGTGACCACCCTCATCACCTTCGGTGAAGGGCTGCACAACAACCATCATCGGTTTCCGCGGGACGCCTACCTTTCGCACGCCTGGTACGAGATCGACATCAATGGCCTGATTATCCTGGGGCTTGCGAAACTCGGGCTGGTGCAAGACGTGTTCCTGGGCGGTGTGCGTCGACGCTCCTGACCAGCCGCCGTCGCCCGATCGCACCGACAAAAAACCCGCCGTCGCCGGCGGGTTTTTTCGTTTCCGAGAATGGAGGACAAGAAGCCCTCACAGACCGATGTCCGCGACGGCCAATGCCCGTCGGCGAAACGATCAGGTGTTCATCGAGTCGAAGAACTCGGCGTTGTTCTTGGTGTTGCGCAGCTTGTCGAGCAGGAACTCGATCGCATCCATGGTGCCCATCGGATTGAGGATGCGCCGCAGCACATACATCTTCTTGAGCAGTTGCGGATCGGTGATCAGCTCTTCCTTGCGGGTGCCGGAGCGGGCGATGTCGATCGCCGGGAAGGTGCGCTTGTCGGCGACCTTGCGGTCGAGGATCAACTCCGAGTTGCCGGTGCCCTTGAACTCCTCGAAGATCACTTCGTCCATGCGGCTGCCGGTATCGACCAGCGCGGTCGCGATGATGGTCAGCGAGCCGCCTTCCTCGATGTTGCGCGCCGCGCCGAAGAACCGCTTCGGCCGCTGCAAGGCGTTGGCGTCGACGCCGCCGGTCAGCACCTTGCCGGATGACGGCACCACGGTGTTGTAGGCCCGTCCCAGGCGGGTGATCGAATCCAGCAGGATGACGACGTCGCGGCCGTGCTCGACCAGGCGCTTGGCCTTCTCGATCACCATTTCCGCGACCTGGACGTGACGCACGGCGGGCTCGTCGAAGGTCGAGGACACCACCTCGCCCTTCACCGAACGCTGCATGTCGGTGACTTCCTCCGGGCGCTCGTCGATCAGCAGCACGATCAGGTAGCATTCCGGATGGTTGGCGGTGATCGAATGCGCGATGTTCTGCATCAGCACGGTCTTGCCGGTGCGCGGCGGCGCCACGATCAGCGCGCGCTGGCCCTTGCCGATCGGCGCGACGATGTCGATCACCCGCGGCGACAGGTCCTTGCGGGTCGGATCGTTGAGTTCGAGCTTGAACCGCTCGTCCGGGAACAGCGGCGTCAGGTTGTCGAAGTTGACCTTGTGCTTGGACTTCTCGGGGTCCTCGAAGTTCAGCGTGTTGACCTTGAGCAGCGCGAAGTAGCGTTCGCCTTCCTTCGGGCTGCGGATATGGCCTTCGATGGTGTCGCCGGTGCGCAGGCCGAAGCGGCGGATCTGCGACGGCGAGACATAGATGTCGTCGGGGCCGGGCAGGTAGTTGGCATCCGGCGAGCGCAGGAAGCCGAAGCCGTCCGACAGTACCTCGACGACGCCTTCGCCGATGATGTCGATTTCCTGGATCGCCAGTTGCTTGAGGATGGCAAACATCAGCTCCTGCTTGCGCATCGTGCTGGCGTTCTCGACCCCAAGCTCTTCGGCGAACGACACGAGTTCGCCGGGCGTCTTGGCCTTGAGGTCCTGAAGTTTCATTTCCCGCATGGGGGGTAGTCCTGTTGTCAAAACAAAGGGAGAGATACGCGGTGGCCCGAAAGATGTGCGGTCGCCGAATGGCTGAACCCGCAGGTCTTGAGCAAGGAAAGGTGCCGAAGGGCTTTCAAACCCGATGTGGCGGCCAGCCTCTATCCAGGACCGGCATTCAGCCACATCCGCCTGCGTGGGGTGGGATCGGACAAATATAGAAAATCACCACCCGTCACGCAAGATGGTTCCGGGCGATCGGGGCTTTCGGAATGCAGCGCCCGAACGACGGCTAGAACGGCTTGACGATCACCATGATGACGATCCCGATCATCAGGATCGCAGGCACTTCATTGATAATTCTATAGAATTTCTGGCTTCGCGTATTCCGGTCATTGGCGAAATCGCGCACCCAGCGCGAGAACAGCCCATGCACGCCGGACAGCACCAGAACCAGGAACAGCTTGACGTGAAACCAGCCGCTGGCGAACCAGCCGTGATCCCATGCCATGTAGAGTCCCAGCACCCAGGTCACGATCATCGCCGGGTTGATGATCGCCTTCAGCAGGCGCCGCTCCATCACCTTGAAGGTCTCGGACTGCTTCGATCCGGTCTCGGCCTCGCAGTGATAGACGAACAGCCGCGGCAGGTAGAGCATTCCCGCCATCCACGAAATCACCGCGATGACATGGACGGCCTTGATCCATTCGTACATCTGCTCGTCTCTTTATCGGGATTCGGAGTGGTCCGGCGGGGTGGCGTGAGCGACGCCTTGGTTCCTGTCCCTACATATCCGCGCGGGCCGCCTTGCTCCAATAATATTTCTAGAATCTTAAGGTTAGAGTCTTTAGGGGCGGTGGATTGCGCCGGCACAAAGCCGTCCCGTGTTACGCCGCGACTTGCCCACACCCGCCGGCGGCGATCCCCGCAATGCCCGGTTCGCCGTAACCCGCGCGGATTCATGGACTTGCCCGGTGCCATGCCCAGGTTATCCAGAGACAATGGCGGGCAACCCCACTATCATCGCGGAAGGCCGGACTCGTTGTCCCCGCCGGCAGGGATGTGAAGAAGCAGGTTGGTTATCCAGAAGGCGCCACGGCGGCGGTTAATTTTTTGCTTCCATTCCACATCGATTCACACAACACACAGGTCCTGCACGGGGGTTCGGGCAGTCGCTTTCAGGATCGCCATCGCTGCGTCGGGATCGGATCCGAGGCCGGGCCAAGCCGGAATCGATGTTTGCCGGCGGCGCGTTTGCTTCTAACCTCTGCCGGACCGGCCGGCTGGAATGGGATGCATATGTTGGAATCGGACCGCTGACGTGCCGACCTCGGGAAGCTATTTCCATCTTCACCTGGTGTCCGACTCCACCGGCGAGACGCTGATCACGGTGGCGCGCGCGGTCGCCGCGCAATACGCCAACGTCACCCCGGTGGAGCACGTCTATCCGCTGGTGCGCAGCCAGAAGCAGCTCGACCGGGTGCTGATCGAGATCGAGGAAGCGCCGGGCATCGTGCTGTTCACGCTGCTCGAGAAGGAACTGGTCGACCGGCTCGAGGCCAAGTGCAAGGACATCAACATTCCGAGCCTGTCCATCATCGGGCCGGTGATGCAGCTTTTTCATGCCTACCTCGGGGCCTCCACCACCGGACGGGTCGGCGCGCAGCACACGCTGAACGCCGATTATTTCAAGCGCATCGATGCGCTGAACTACACCATGATGCATGACGACGGCCAGCACGTCGAAGGTCTGGAAGACGCCGACGTGGTGCTGGTCGGGGTGTCGCGCACCTCGAAGACGCCGACCTCGATCTATCTGGCCAATCGCGGCATCCGCACCGCGAACGTGCCGCTGGTGCCCGGCATTCCGCTGCCGCCGCAGCTCGAATCCCTGAAGAAACCGCTGGTGGTCAGTCTTCACGCCACGCCGGAACGCCTGATCCAGGTGCGGCAGAACCGCCTGCTCAGCCTCGGCGCGAGCTCGGGCAATGACGACTATACCGACCGGGAATCGGTCGCCGACGAAGTGCTGTTCGCGCGCCGGCTCAGCGCCAAGCACGGCTGGGCCCTGCTCGATGTCACCCGCCGCTCGATCGAGGAAACAGCGGCCGCGGTGCTGAAGCTCTATGCCGACCGGCAGCGCCACCGGATTTCCGAATGAATCTGTGGCGTGGCGAGAAAGCCTTGATCCTGGCGTCGCAAAGCCGTGCGCGCCGCGACGTGCTGTCCAATGCCGGGCTTGGTTTCGAGGCGGTGCCGGCGGAGATCGACGAGCGGTCGGTCGAGCTGAAGTCGGGCCTGTCGGCGCCCGGCGAGGTCGCCGGCCTGCTGGCGGAAGCGAAGGCGCAAGCCGTGTCCGGTCAGCATCCCGGGCATTATGTGGTCGGCGCCGACCAGACGCTGGCGCTGGGGTCGCGGCGTTTCAGCAAGCCGGCGGATCGCGATGCGGCAGTAGCCCAGCTCGAGGCGCTGGCGGGGCGAACCCACGAGCTGCATTCGGCGGTCGCGGTGGTGCGCGACGGACGCGTGTTGTTCACCCATGTCGGTGTCGCGCGCATGACCATGCGGCCGTTGAACCGCGCCGCGATCGACGCCTATCTTGCCAGCGCCGGCGCGGCCGTGCTGGAAAGCGTCGGCTGCTATCAGCTCGAGGGCCTTGGCGTGCATCTGTTCGAACGCATCGAGGGCGATTACTTTACCATTCTCGGCCTGCCCCTGTTGCCGCTGCTCGGCTTTTTGCGCGCCGAGGGCGTCATTGATTTGAAAGGATCGTGATCAGATGCGTGTTCTTGGGCTGACCGGCTCGATCGGGATGGGCAAGTCCACCACGGCCAGGCTGTTCGCCGAGGCCGGCGTTCCGGTCTACGACGCCGACGCCACCGTGCATCGGCTCTATGACGGCGAGGCGGCGCCGGCGATCGAGGCGGCCTTTCCGGGCACCACGGTGGGCGGCAAGGTCGATCGCACCCTGCTGTCGCCGAAGGTGGTGCACGATCCGGAGGCGATGAAGCGGCTGGAGAGCATCGTCCATCCGATGCTGCGCGCCCATCACCAGAAGTTCCTCGACGATGCGGAGAAGTCCGGCGCGCCGGTCGCGGTGGTCGATATTCCGCTGCTCTACGAGACCGGGGGCGAGGGCCGCGTCGATGCGGTGGTGGTGGTGACCACCGATCCCGATGCGCAGCGCGACCGCATCCTGGCGCGCGACGGGATGACGCCGGAAAAGCTCGACGCCATTCTCGCCAAGCAGCTGCCGGATGCCGAAAAGCGCAGGCGCGCCGATTTCGTGGTGGATACCTCGCACGGGCTCGATCCGGTTCGCGCCCGCATCCGCGAAATTCTCGACGAAGTGACTAGGCTGCCGCGACGGCGCGCCTGATTCGCCTGATCGGAGACCGACGACATGCGGGAAATCGTCCTCGACACCGAAACCACCGGCCTCGATCCGCTGCGCGGCGACCGGCTGGTCGAGATCGGCTGCGTCGAGATCTTCAACCGGATGCCGACCGGGCAGACGTTTCACCGCTACATCAATCCGGAACGCGATATGCCGGACGAGGCATTCGCGGTTCATGGACTGTCGACGCAGTTTCTGTCCGACAAGCCGTTGTTCGCCGACGTCGCCGAGGAATTTCTCGATTTCATCGGCGATGCGCCGCTGGTCATCCACAACGCCTCGTTCGATATCGGCTTCATCAATGCCGAACTGGGTCGGGTGGCGCGGGCGGCGATCCCGCGCGACCGCCTGGTCGATACCCTGCTGCTGGCGCGGCGCAAGCATCCCGGCGTGTCCAACCGGCTCGACGACCTGTGCTCGCGCTACGCCATCGACAATTCGCGCCGCACCAAGCACGGCGCCCTGCTCGACGCCGAATTGCTGGCCGAGGTCTATATCGACCTGATCGGCGCCCGCCAGTCGCAACTGATCCTGACCGAAACCGTCGCGGCCGAGGTCGAGACCACCGGCGACCGGCCGCGGCGCCAGCGCCCGGTGCCGCTCGCATCCCGCCTGACCGAAGCGGAGCAGGCGGCGCATCGGGAATTCGTCGCCACGCTCGGCGACCAGCCGATCTGGAACGATTATTAGAGCGTTTTCGAGCGAAGTGGGGACCGGCTCGCGTCAAGAAAACGCGTCAAAACAAGGATAGAGAGCCTCGTTCCGATAGAAGCGGAACGGAATTGGCTAGGCCGCGCCGGCATCCTGACGCACAGGATGCCGGTTATCGATACTGGCCACGCGGAAACGGGCCGGCCGCCGGCCCAAGCCGGTTCAGCCCGGATTGGTCAGCTTGGGTTGGTCTGTGCCGCCTGCCGCTCCATGTTCTGGCGGTAGAGGCCGACGAAATCGACGGGATCGAGCATAAGCGGCGGGAAGCCGCCGTCGCGCACCGAAGTGGCGATGATCTCGCGGGCGAACGGGAACAGCAGCCGCGGGCACTCGATCATGATGAGCGGATGCAGGTTCTCCTCCGGCACGTTGAGCACGCGGAACACGCCGGCATAGGCCAGCTCGAAGTTGAACATCACCGTGCCGGCGTTCTCCGCCTTGCCCTCGATCGACAGAACCACCTCGAACTCGTGCTCCGCGACGTTGTTGGCGGACACGTTGATCTGGATGTTGATGGAGGGCGGCTGCTGCTGCGGGCCGAGCGACTTCGGGGCATTCGGATTCTCGAAGGAGAGATCCTTGGTGTACTGCGCCAGAACGTTCAATTGCGGGGGCGCGGCCGACTCGGGCGGGGTGCCGTTGCCATTTGTCATGCTGGATTCTCCTGGAGCGCGCTTTCAGGTCGGATTGGGGTGAGGACGACGGCTTGTTCGCGCCGTGGGAGGCAAGCCGCCGTTTTCACGCGAGTGGCTATCATAGCCCCGCCGCCCCGCCAAGCAGCCATCGTCACAACCGCCGGATGCCGCGCCGGAATCGGCCGGGTATCCCTTAAGGTATTGAACAGCCGATCATTCCTCATCTGGCAATTTCCCCGGGCCGGCAAACGCGCTACAATCGGCCGGCAGGCGGATGCCGGGCCCGGCCGATTGGCCTTCGCTTCTGTGCCAAAAGGTGGCATTGGCTCGGCATCAAATCGTGCCTACATGAACGGACGGTGGTATCAACCGACAATGATATCGGGGCGCAATTCTGCCGGTCCTCGATGCCATGATCCCGCCCCTCGGGGGCGGGCACCGGACCGAAAACAGCGAAAGCGGATACGACGTGGATATCTACACCATCATCTTTCTGGCGTTGGCGGTATTTATCTTCCTGCGTCTGCGCAACGTGCTGGGACAGCGGACCGGCAGCGAACGGCCGCCGTTCGACCGGATGGGATCGCCGCTGCCGGGCGCGCCCGACAAGCGGGTCGGGCCGGTGACCGGCACCGTGATCGACCAGCCGCCGCCGTTGCCGGGCGCGGATGCCGTGCCGGACGCCGATCGCTGGAAGGGGGTCGCGGAACCGGGCTCGGAACTGGCCGCCGGCCTCGACGCCGTCGCCGCCCAGGACGGCTCGTTCGATCCGAAGCATTTCCTCACCGGCGCCCGCAGCGCCTATGAGATGATCGTGCTCGCCTTCGCCAATGGCGACCGCCGGGCGCTGAAGGATCTGCTGTCCCCGGACGTGTTCGACAGCTTCGACGCCGCCATCAAGGCGCGCGAGAAGAACGAGCAGAAGACCGAAACCCGGTTCGTCGCCATCGACAAGGCCGAACTGGTCGGCGCCGAGGCGCGCAACCGAACGGCGCAGCTCACCGTCCGCTTCGTTTCGGAGATGATCTCGGTGACCCGCGACAAGGCGGGAGCGGTGGTCGACGGCAACCCCGAGAAGGTGACCGATATCACCGATGTCTGGACCTTCGCCCGCGACACCGGCTCGCGCGATCCGAACTGGAAGCTGGTTGGCACCGGCAGCGCGCAGTAAGGCGCGACGATGGCGCGCCTCGATCGCCGGCTGCGCCATGGCGGTTACCATGGTGCTCGCGATGGCGTTTGCGCCGCTGCTCGCCGCGAGCGGTGCTGAAGCGCGCGCGCGGCATCACCGTCACCACCACCACCATCATCATCGCGCCGTGCCGCCGCTCAAGATCAGCGGCGCGCAATATCGGCCGCTGGCATGGAACGCCGTTGCCGGCTGGCGTGACGACGACCAGCTTGCCGCGTTCAACACCTTTCGCGCCAGCTGCAAGGCGATCCTCGCGCAACGCCCCGGCGCACGGCGGCAGGCGCGGGCGCTCGGGCAGTCGCTGCGTGAGCCGTGCCACGCGGCCAGGTCCGCCCGTGTTCACGATGCCGGCGCAGCGCGACGGTTCTTCGAGCGGCATTTCCGCCCGCTGGAGATTTCGCGGATCGGCGAGGATTCGGGCTTCGTCACCGGCTATTACGAGCCGGTGATCGACGGATCGCGGACCGAGACCGGCGACTACAACGTGCCGGTCTATCGCCGGCCCGCCAACCTGTTCGTGCGCGGCGCCAGGCGGAAAGCCGGCAGCCTGCCCAACGGCGGACAGGTGTTTCGCAAGGTCGGACGCCGCAAGCTGGTGCCCTATTACGACCGCGGACAGATCGAGGACGGCGCCATCGCCGGCCGCGGCCTCGAAATCTGCTGGCTCAAGAGCCAGACCGACCTGCTGTTCGCCCAGATCCAGGGCTCGGCGCGGGTCCGCCTGCAGGACGGCTCCGTCATCCGCATCAATTACGACGCCCATAACGGCTATCCCTATACCCCAGTCGGCCGGGTTCTGATCGATCGCAAGATCATCCCCAGGGAAGAGATGTCGATGCAGCGCATCCGTGAGTGGATGGATGCCAATCCGGAAGGGGCCAGGGATCTGCGCCGTCAGAATAAATCCTACGTGTTCTTCCGCGAGGTGAAGCTGTCGGACGAGGATGAGGCGGTCGGCGCGCAGGGCGTGCCGCTGACGCCCGGACGTTCGATCGCGGTGGACAAGGCGCTGCACATCTACGGCACCCCGTTCTTCCTCAACGGCACCCTGCCGATTCAATCGGCGCAGGCGAAGACACCGTTCCATCGGTTGATGATCGGGCAGGATACCGGCTCGGCGATCGTCGGGCCGGCCCGCGCCGATATCTATTTCGGCGCCGGCGCCGAAGCGGGACGGATCGCGGGCCGGCTGCGCACCAATATCGGCTTCGTGATGCTGGTGCCGACCCGTCTCGACCCGGTGGCGGCGGGGCGAAGGATGCCGCTGCCGACGGCGAGGCCGGCGGCGAAAGCGAAGCAGGCGCCGCATCGCGCGCATCGCGGTTCCAAATCCCGGCACCGGGGCAGGCGATGAAGCGCCGGTCTCCCAACGAGACGGGCGCGAAGCCGTCGTCGCGTGCCCGGCGTCCGCTGAGCGAGGACGAGCGGCAGCTTTGGGAGAGCGTGGCCCGGCAGGCCAGGCCGCTGCGCAAGGCCGCCGAGGCTGCCGGGGCGGGGACCGCGGCAAAGGCGAACGCGCTGTCGCCGGCGGCGACGCGCCCACAATCCCGATCCGTGGCAGCCAAGCCGATCAAACCGGCCAGGCCGGCCAAGGTCGCACCCGGGCCGATGCCGCCGCTGGCACCGCTGGCCCGGCGCGAGCGGTTGCAGCTGTCGCGCGGCCGCGCCGAGATCGAGGCGCGGCTCGACCTGCACGGCATGACGCAGACCCGGGCGCACCGCGCGCTCCTGAATTTTCTTCAGCGCGCCAGCGGCAGCGGCTTGCGTTTCGTGCTCGTCATCACCGGCAAGGGGCGGGTCACGGGCCCGCAGTCCGAGCGTGGCATCCTGCGACGGCAGGTGCCGGAGTGGCTGAGCCTGCCGGAATTCCGCGCCTATGTGGTCGGCTTCGAGGAAGCGCATGTCGGCCATGGCGGCGGCGGCGCGCTGTATGTCCGTGTGCGGCGGGCGCGGTGATGCTTCGCGGCGCGAACCCGGAATGACGCTTACAAGATGAACCGGCTCAGATCCGAATTTTTCGCCAGGTCGCCGACGTGCTTCTGCACATAGGCGGCGTCGATGCGGATGGTTTCGCCGTGGCGGTCGGGCGCGACGAAGGAGATGTCGTCGAGCACGCGCTCCATCACCGTCTGCAGGCGCCGCGCGCCGATGTTCTCCACCGTGGCGTTCACCGCGACCGCGACGTCGGCCAGCGCATCGATCGCCTCGTCGGCGAAGTCGAGGGTGACGCCCTCGGTCTGCATCAGCGCGACATACTGCTTGATGAGCGAGGCTTCCGGCTCGGTGAGGATGCGGCGCATGTCGTCGCGTGTCAGCGCGTTCAGCTCGACCCGGATCGGCAGCCGGCCCTGCAGCTCCGGCAACAGGTCCGACGGCTTGGCGATGTGGAACGCGCCGGATGCGATGAACAGGATGTGGTCGGTCTTCACCGCGCCGTGCTTGGTCGACACCGTGGTGCCCTCGATCAGCGGCAGCAGGTCGCGCTGCACGCCCTCGCGCGAGACGTCGCCGACGCGGGCGCCGTCGCGCACGCAGATCTTGTCGATCTCGTCGAGGAACACGATGCCGTTGTTCTCGACCACGCCGATCGCTTCCTGCACCACCTGGTCGTCGTCGAGCAGCTTGTCGGATTCCTCGGCGACGAGGATCTCGTGGGAATCGGCCACCGTCATGCGGCGGGTCTTGGTGCGCCCGCCCAGCTTGCCGAAGATGTCGCCGATCGAGATCGCGCCCATCTGCGCGCCGGGCATGCCGGGAATCTCGAACATCGGCGCGCCGCCCGACGACTGCACCTCGACCTCGATTTCCTTGTCGTTGAGTTCGCCGGCGCGCAGCTTGCGGCGGAACGAGTCGCGGGTCGCAGCACTCGCATTGGCGCCGACCAGCGCATCGAGCACGCGCTCCTCGGCCGCGATCTGGGCGCGCGCCTGCACGTCCTTGCGCTTGCGCTCGCGCACCTGGGTGATGCCGACCTCGATCAGGTCGCGGACGATCTGCTCGACGTCGCGGCCGACATAGCCGACCTCGGTGAACTTGGTGGCCTCGACCTTCAGGAACGGCGCGCCCGCGAGCCTGGCGAGGCGGCGCGCGATCTCGGTCTTGCCGACGCCGGTGGGGCCGATCATCAGGATGTTCTTCGGCAGCACCTCCTCGCGCAGGCTGCCCTCGAGCTGCTGCCGCCGCCAGCGGTTGCGAAGCGCAATGGCGACCGCGCGCTTGGCGTCGGCCTGGCCGACGATGAAGCGGTCGAGTTCGGAAACGATTTCGCGGGGAGAGAAGTCTGTCATGACCACCACTAGGTAGGTTGCGTTGCGATCCGCGGCAAGCGGCTCAGATGATGGGAGGTCCGGCCTGCCAGTGCCGGATGGCCTCGGACGGATGGATCAGCATGATGACGTTGAGTGTCAGGTTGTCGCGAATATGCAGCCCGACCAGCAGTTCGAACAGCAGCGCGACGGTCACTGTCGCTGCGACCGGCAGCTTGCGGGCGGCGACGAAGCCGGCGATCATCGCCACCGTGTCGGACAGCGAATTGACGATGCTGTCGCCGTAGTAGTCGAGCGAGATGGTGCCGGCGCGATAGCGTTCGATGATGAACGGCGAGTTTTCCACGATCTCCCAGCCGCCCTCGATCAGCATTGCGATCAGCAGACGCGCCGTCCATGGCGCGCGCCGCAGCACCAGCCATGTCAGCGCGTAGAACAGGAAGCCGTGGATGATGTGCGAGAACGTGTACCAGTCGGTGAGGTGCTGCGAGTTTTCCGAGCTCTGCACCACGCCGTGCCAGAACTTGACGTAGCCGCAGGCGCAGATCGGCAGGCGCCCCATCGCGTAGAGGATCGCGCCCTGCAGCGCCAGCAGCGCGATGACGCCTGCGGTCACCGTCACCGGCGACAGGATCACCCGCGACGGCGGGCGCGCGGCCTGTTCGCCGGGCGCGGTCATGCGGTCAGCGTTTCGATCGTGAGGTTGCGGTTGGTGTAGACGCAGATGTCGGCGGCGATCTCCAGCGAACGGCGCACGATGGTCTCGGCGTCCTTGTCGCTGTCGAGCAGCGCGCGGGCGGCGGCGAGCGCGTAGTTGCCGCCGGAGCCGATCGCGATCACGCCTTCCTCGGGCTCCAGCACGTCGCCGGTGCCGGTCAGCACCAGCGAGACCTCCCTGTCGGCGACGATCATCATCGCCTCCAGCCGGCGCAGGTAGCGATCGGTGCGCCAGTCCTTGGCCAGCTCGACCGCGGCCCGGGTCAGTTGCCCGGGATACTGCTCCAGCTTGGCTTCGAGCCGCTCGAACAGCGTGAAGGCGTCGGCGGTGGCCCCGGCGAAGCCGCCGATCACGTCCCCCTTGCCGAGCTTGCGGACCTTCCTGGCGTTGGACTTGATGACGGTCTGGCCGATCGAGACCTGGCCGTCGCCGCCAATCACGACCTTGCCGCCCTTGCGGACGGTGACGATGGTGGTGCCGTGCCAGAGGTGCGGCGCGCCGCCCGGCGTCGAATGTGATGCGTTCATGAGGATCCTTTCGCGGACCCCTGATCTAGGCGCTGGGACGGGCGGTTGCAATCGGCGGCTTCGCGGCGGATTCCGGTCACCATATGGCGAGGTGAGGGCCGATTTGCCTCATCCCGCAGTAGCGAAGGCGGCGGCGGCCTGTTAAAAGAGCGCGTTTTCGAAGATGCGAGCAGGCGGAGAGCCCGTTTCATGCGCAAGGCCACCATCAAGCGCAAGACCAAGGAAACCGATATCGAGGTTGCGGTGAATCTTGACGGCACCGGCGCGGCCGATGTCGCCACCGGGATCGGCTTCTTCGATCATATGCTGGACCTGCTGGCCCGCCATTCGCGCATCGATCTCACCGTGAAGGCGAAGGGCGACCTCCATATCGACGATCACCACACCACCGAGGATGTCGGCATCGCGCTCGGCCAGGCGGTGCGGCAGGCGCTCGGCGACATGGCCGGCATCACCCGCTATGCCGGCGTGCACATGCCGATGGACGAGACGCTGACGCGGGTCGTCATCGATATTTCCGGCCGGCCGTTCCTGGTGTTCAAGGCGGATTTTCCGCGCGACAAGATCGGCACCTTCGACACCGAGCTGGTGCGCGAGTGGTTCAACGCCTTCGCCGTCAATGCCGGCGTCACGCTGCATGTCGAGACATTGTATGGCGAGAACAGCCATCACATCGCCGAATCCTGCTTCAAGGGTCTGGCGCGGGCGCTGCGCGCGGCGGTCGCGATCGATCCCCGTGCCGCGGGCGAGGTGCCCTCGACCAAGGGTCGGCTCGGCGGCTGAGTGAGAGAGATGAAGATTTACACGGTTCATGCACCACTGGCGGCCGGCACCGCCACGGGCCTGGCTGCCGACCGCGTCGCATTCGTCCGCGACGGCTTTCACGCCTGGGCTTTTCTCGGCGGTCCGTTCTGGCTGCTGTATCATCGCCTGTGGCTGGCGACGATCGGCTACGTGGTGCTGGCGATCGCGCTGATGACTGGGTTTGCCTTGTTGCGGATGAGCGGCGGCTCGGCCGAGTTCTGGACCTTCGTGCTGCTCGCGTTGCTGCTCGGTTTCGAAGGTTCGAGCCTGCGGCGCGGGACCTTGCAACGCCGGAAGTGGCGGCAGATCGATGTCGTGGTCGCGGGCAGCGAGGAGGAGGCCGAACGCCGCTTTTTCGATCGCTGGGCCGCGCGGCAGCGCGACCTGCTGAGCGATCGGCAGGCGGTCGATCGCGGCGCGCCGCCGCCGACCCGCGACGTTCCGGGCCAGCCGTTCTCGCGTCCGCCGGAGCAACCTGGAATCCTCGGCCTGTTTCCGCAGCCGGGGGCCTCGCCATGACGGTCGCGATCATCGATTACGGCTCCGGCAACCTGCACTCGGCGGCGAAGGCGTTCGAGCACGCCGCGCGCGGCATGGAGAACGGCGAGCGGATCGTGGTCAGCCGCGATCCCGATTTCGTCTTTCGTGCCGACCGCATCGTGCTGCCGGGCGTCGGCGCATTCGCCGATTGCCGCGCCGGGCTCGATGCCGTGGACGGCATGGTCGAGGCGATGACGGAAGCGGTGCGCGACAAGGCGCGGCCGTTCTTCGGCATCTGCGTCGGCATGCAGCTGATGGCGACGCGCGGCAGGGAGAACACCGTCACCGACGGGCTGGACTGGATCGCGGGCGACGTCGAGAAGATCGCGCCGCGCGACGACAGCCTGAAGATTCCGCATATGGGCTGGAACACGCTCGATCCCGCGCGTGAGCATCCGGTGCTGGAGCGGCTGCCGCTCGGGCCGACCGGCCGCCACGCCTATTTCGTGCATTCCTATCACTTGAACGCCGAAAGCGAGGGCGATGTGCTGGCGCGCGCCGATTATGGCGGCCCCGTCACCGCGATCGTCGCCAGGGACACCGCGATCGGCACGCAATTCCATCCCGAGAAGAGCCAGCGTTTCGGGCTGGCCCTGATCGCCAATTTCCTGAAGTGGAAGCCGTGATCCTCTTTCCCGCCATCGATCTGAAGAACGGCCAGTGCGTCCGCCTCGAGCAGGGCGACATGGCGCGCGCCACGGTGTTCAATCTCGATCCCGCCGCGCAGGCCAGGAGCTTTGCCGCGCAGGGTTTCGAATATCTCCACGTCGTCGATCTCGACGGCGCCTTTGCCGGCAAGCCGGTCAATGCGCAGGCCGTCGAGGCGATGCTGAAGGCGGTCGCGCTGCCGGTTCAGCTCGGCGGCGGCATTCGCGACATGGCGACGGTCGAAGGCTGGCTCGGCAAGGGCATCGCCCGCGTCATCATCGGCACTGCCGCGGTGCGCGATCCGGCTTTTGTGAAGGAAGCGGCGAAAGCGTTTCCGGGCCGCGTCGCGGTCGGGCTGGACGCGCGCGACGGCAAGGTTGCGGTGGAAGGCTGGGCGGAAACGTCCCAAGTGACCGCGCTGGAGATCGCGCAACGCTTCGAGGATGCCGGCGTCGCCGCCATCATCTTCACCGATATCGCGCGCGACGGGTTGTTGAAGGGCCTCAATCTCGACGCCACCATCGCGCTGGCGGAGCACATCTCGCTTCCGGTGATCGCCTCCGGCGGGCTGGCGTCGATGACGGATATCGAGGCGCTGGTCGCGCCGAAGGCGCACAGGCTCGCGGGCGCCATTGCGGGCCGCGCGCTCTATGACGGCCGGGTCGATCCGGCCGCGGCGCTGGCGTTGCTGGCGAACGCGCGCGCGGCATAAGGAAGCGGCCATGTTCAAGGTGCGCGTCATCCCCTGCCTCGACGTCAAGGACGGCCGGGTCGTCAAGGGCGTCAACTTCGTCAACCTGCGCGATGCCGGCGATCCGGTGGAGGCGGCGATCGCCTATGACGCCGCCGGCGCCGACGAACTGTGCTTCCTCGACATCACCGCGACGCATGAGAACCGCGGCACCATGCTGGACGTGGTGCGGCGCACCGCGGAAGCCTGCTTCATGCCGGTGACGGTCGGCGGCGGCGTGCGTGTCATCGACGACATCCGCACCCTTTTGCGCTCCGGCGCCGACAAGGTCTCGATCAACAGCGCGGCGGTGAGCCGGCGCGAATTCGTCAGGGAGGCGGCCGAGAAGTTCGGCGACCAGTGCATCGTGGTGGCGATCGACGCCAAGCGGGTGGCGCGGCCGGGCGGCTCCGACCGCTGGGAAATCTTCACCCATGGCGGCCGCAAGGCGACCGGCATCGACGCCG
Organism: Xanthobacteraceae bacterium; assembly: GCA_020441545.1. Taxonomy (GTDB): domain Bacteria; phylum Pseudomonadota; class Alphaproteobacteria; order Rhizobiales; family Xanthobacteraceae; genus 62-47. The sequence continues at coordinate 24,090 of JAGRLZ010000043.1, forward strand.
TCGAATATGCCCAGGAAGTGGTCGCGCTCGGCGCCGGCGAGATCCTGCTGACCTCGATGGACCGCGACGGCACCCGGCAGGGTTTCGACATCCATCTGACCCGGGCCATCGCCGACAGCATCAGCGTACCTGTGATCGCGTCCGGTGGCGTCGGCAATCTCGATCATCTGGTCGACGGCATCCGCGACGGCCACGCCACCGCGGTGCTGGCGGCCTCGATTTTTCATTTCGGCGAGTTCACCATCCGCCAGGCCAAGGAGCACATGGCGCGCGCCGGCCTGCCGATGCGGCTCGATCCGTAAACCAAACCGGCACGTCGCGCTCCCAGCGCGGTGCCGGGACATGCTAGAGCACAACCCGAGAGCACAATCCCGATGGCCGGTTTCACGCTTCATGATCTTGCCGCCACCATCGATGCCCGCGCGGCGTCGGGAGGCGAATCGTCCTACACGCGCAAGCTGCTCGACAGGGGGCCGGCGCAGTGCGCCAAGAAGCTCGGCGAGGAGGCGGTGGAAACGGTGATCGCCACCGTCGGGGACGATCGCGATCATCTGATCGCCGAAAGCGCCGACCTGCTGTTTCATCTCCTCGTGGTGCTGAAATCGCGTGGCGTCACCCTTGGCGAGGTCGAGGCCGCGCTGGAGAAGCGCACGGGGATGTCGGGGTTGGAGGAGAAAGCCTCGCGCAAGAGCTCGTGAGGCGTTCCGGATGAAGGAGAGCCGCGCCATGGATGTGCGGACCGAGCAGCAATACAATCCGTATCGGGTCTTCACCCGCGCGCAGTGGGCGCGGTTGCGTGACGACATGCCGATGACGCTCGGCGCGGACGAGATCGCCGAATTGCGCTCGACGCATGACCGGCTCGACCTGCGCGAGGTCGAGGAGATCTATCTGCCGCTGTCCCGGCTGCTCTCGATCTATGTCGCGGCCATGCAGCGGCTTTACGTGGCGCAGCGCCAGTTCCTCGGCATCGAGGATCGCAAGATGCCGTACATCATCGGCGTGGCCGGATCGGTGGCGGTCGGGAAATCCACCACGGCGCGCGTGCTGCAGGCGCTGCTGGCGCGCTGGTCGCCGCGTCCGAAAGTCGATCTCGTCACCACCGACGGCTTCCTGTTTTCCAATGCGGTGCTGGAGCGCGAAGGGCTGATGCAGAAGAAGGGCTTTCCCGAAAGCTACGATCTGCCGAAGCTGCTGGCCTTTCTCAGCGACATCAAGGCCGGCCGGCGGCCGGTGCGCGCGCCGGTCTATTCGCATCTGACCTATGACATCATTCCAAACGAGTGGGTCGAGGTCGACCGGCCGGACATCCTGATCGTCGAAGGCGTCAACGTGCTGCAGACCGGCAAGCTGCCGCGCGACGGCAAGGCGGTGCCGGTGGTGTCGGACTTCTTCGACTTCTCGGTCTATATCGATGCCGACGAGCCGGTGCTGCGCAACTGGTACATCAAGCGCTTCCTCGCCTTGCGCGACACCGCGTTCCACGACCCGCGATCGTACTTCCATCGCTATGCGCCGCTGTCCGACGAGGAGGCGACCGCGACCGCGCTCGCTATCTGGGAGCGCACCAACCTCGCCAATCTCGAGGACAACATCCTGCCGACGCGGCCGCGCGCCACGCTGATCCTCAGGAAGGGCGCCGATCACGTCGTCGAATCGGTGGCCCTGCGGCGGCTGTAACTTGCGGCAGGGCCTCACGCCGCATGGCGCGTGGCGTCCGCGCCGAAATGCGCGATATAGCGCGCATTGATCGCGGCGACCGGCAGCACGATCAGCACGTCGGTGGTGCCGAACTGGTGATCGATCACGGCGCCGTCGCCGACGACGGCGCCGAGCCGTAGATAGCCCTTGATGAGGGGCGGCAACTCGCGCAAGCCGGCCCGCGGATCGATGGCGCCCTTCGCGATCCGGTTCATGTCCACCCGCCGCTGCTCCCGGGCCCGCGCGCGCCAGGCCGGCGGCGCCGCCGCGAAGTGATGCAGGAACGACAGCGGCAGCGCGAGGCGATCCGGATCGGTGCCGTTCAGGCTCGCGCATCCGATCATGACGTCGAGCCGGTGCCGCCGGACATAGGCCCAGATGCCGTGCCACAGCAGTTCGACGGTGCGCTTGTTGCGATAGCGCGGCAGCACGCAGGAGCGGCCGAGTTCGAGGAATGCTAGCGTCGGGTGCCGCGCCAGCAGCGCCGTGATGTCGAACTCGTTCTCGGTGTAGAAGCCGCCGTGATGCAGGGCGGCCTCGTGCCGCAGCAGGCGGTAGGTGCCGACCACTTTCGGCGAACCGTTCAGCGACGGCCTGGCGGCGTGGTCGATCACCAGCAGGTGGTCGCAGATGCTGTCGAAGCCGTCCTTGTCGCGCCGCGCCAGCAGCGTTGCGGCATCGGCGATGGCGGTGCCGTCGCGGTAGAACACCTTGTAGCGCAGCCGCTGCGCCCGCCTGATGTCGCGCTTGCCGCCGGCGAGCCGCACCTCCAGTGCGCCGAGGCGGCCCAGCGTGATCCCGCCGGCCGGTCGATGCGGGATCGCGGTGCCGTCGAGACCGGCGGCCGGCGGCAGCAGCCATGTGATGGCCGACTGCGTCAGCGTGCTCACCGCCTGCGGGTGAAGCATGTCGCCGAGCCGGCGTCCGGCGCGAACCTGCGGGCTGTCCTGCATCGATGTCTCCGCCACCGCGCCCGATGATCCGCGATGCGAATCTTGGCGGTGTCCGGGGACGACAAACCATGCGGCCTCGACAGTCCGATGACGGTCCGGTCACGGATCGATGACAGGGCGGGTCAGGCCGCCAGATGCCGCGACGGCGCCAGTCCGGCGAGCGCGTCCACCAGCCTGTCGCGGTCGAGCGGCTTGACCAGGAAGCCGTCCATGCCGGCCTCGAAGCAGGCATAGCGGTCCTCAATCAGCGCATTGGCGGTCAGCGCCAGGATCGGCGTGCGCTGCGCCCGATGTCCGGCTTCGCGGGCGCGGATCTGCCGTGTGGCGGCGATGCCGTCGAGCCGCGGCATCTGCACGTCCATCAGCACGAGGTCGTAGGGCGTACCGGCGCCTTCGGCGGCAATCCAGGATTCCAGCGCGGCCTCGCCATCGGTGGCGAGCACCACCTGATGGCCGAGCTTGGCAAGCAGCGTGCGCATCAGGAGCGCGTTGATCTCGTTGTCTTCCGCCAGCAGGATCGAAAGCCCCCGCGGCGCGTGCGGAGCCGGTGCCGCCACCTCGTCATCGCCGGATATTGCGTCATTGCCGGATGGTTCGTCGTCGCCCGCTTCCGGCTCCGCTGCGCCGGCAATGGCGGAGCCGGCGAGCCGGAGCGCCAGCGACGCCGCGCGCAGCGGCTTGACCAGATAGCCGGTGAAGCCGACGTCGGACGGCCGCGGATAATCGTGGCGGGTAGCCGGCGTGAACAGGATCAGCCGGTGCATCGCATGGGCGCCGGCCGCCGTCCCCAGCGCGGTCACCTCGGCCCGGCCGAGTGCGGCATCGACCAGGATGGCGTGCCAGGCGCGTTCCGGCAGCAGGGCGCGGGCGGTCGCGGAATCGGAGATCGTGCAGGTCTGGGCGCCCCAGCGCGCCAGCCGCCGCGCGATCAGCGACGCCTCGATGCCCTGGGGGGAGACGATCATGACCGAGCGGCCGTTCAGGTCGGGCGTCTCGAACGGCTTGCGGTCGTCGTCGCCGCTGCCGTCGGTCGCAAGGGGGACGATGACCTCGAAAGTCGAGCCCTGTCCGACGGCGCTTTGCAGGCCGATGCGGCCGCCCATCCGGCGAATGATCCGTTCGCTGATGCTGAGGCCGAGTCCGGTGCCGCCATAATTCAGGGCGATGCGGTCGTCGGCCTGCTCGAACTCGCGGAAGATGCGCAGCTGGGCTTCTTCGGCGATGCCGATGCCGGTATCGCGGACCAGGAAGCAGATATCGCCGGGCGCCGGGCCCGGCTCCACGATCAGGGTGACGCCGCCGGCGGTGGTGAACTTGATGGCGTTGCCGGCCAGGTTCAGCAGCACCTGCCGGAGCCGGGCGGCATCGCCGATCACCCGCGCCGGCAGCCGCTCGTCGACGTAGGCTGCGATCTCGAGCTGGCGGGCCTGCGCGCGCGGCGCCAGCAGTTCGGTAATGTCCTCGACCAGGCCTGCGAGCGCGAAGGGCCGGTGCTCGAGGTCGATCCTGCCGGCCTCGATCTTGGAGAAATCGAGCAGGCCGTCGATCAGCGACAGCAGTGCCTCGCTCGATGTCCGGATCGACCTTGCATAAGTCGCCTGTTCCGGTGTCAGGGCGGATTCCAGCAGAAGGCCGTTCATGCCGATGATGCCGTTGAGCGGCGTGCGAATCTCGTGGGAAGCCATCGCGAGGAAGCGCGACTTGGCCTTGCTGGCGGCGTCGGCGTGGTCGCGCGCCTCGCCGAGCAGGCGCCCCGCCTCGGTTCGCTCGGTGACGTCGCGTCCGACGCATTGCAACTCGGCGAGTTCGCCGGCATTGGAGCGGATCAGCCCTTCGCGCCAGGCGATCCAGCGCGGGCCAGCGGCGGTCGCGACCTTCTGATCGTGGCTGCGGGCGCCGTGGTCATCGATGGTGGTTTCGCCCTGTTCGATCACCGGCAAGGCATGGCGGCTGCCGAGCAGGTCGTCGCGCGCGTGCTGTGCCAGATCGCAATAGGCGTCGTTGACGAATGTGATGGTGCCGTCGGCAGCCCGCAGCACGACCAGGTCGCCTTGCAGCTCGAACAGGCTGCGGGCCCGCTCCTCGGCTTCCTTCAGTTCCCAGTTGCGGTCGACCAGCCGCTCGTTGTGAAGCGCGAGCCTGTGCATCTTGCGATGCAGCCATCGCATCCGCAGGCTCAGGGTCGCCAGGGCGACGCAGGCGGCGGCGAACAGCGCGCTGATGCCCATGGCGAAGGTGCTGGGATCGTAGTCGTTGCTGCGGCTGCCGGTAATGAAGCCATAGGCGCCGCCGAATGCGGCGGAGAACGTCACGAAGGAGCGGATCGCGAAATAGAGTCGCGGGTGACGGCGGCCGAACCGGCGCACCCGCGCCTTGAGTCGAAATGGTCGCCGCATCGGTCGTTCTCTCCCCCGTATTCCGCACCTCGCCTGCAACTCGCCGGCGCGAGACCTGAAGCGACGGCGCGGCATCATGCGTGTCGCGAACAATGCCGCGCCGATCTTGCCAAGTGCTTGCAGGCGCTTTTTCGAGGAGGACGCGGCGCGCGGCCTGTTGCGAACAGGGTTGACGTGGCGTTAAAGCGCCGCCGCGACGCGTCGTGGCGATGCGCCTGCGGCGCCGACGAGAAGCGCTGCGGCATCCCGCGCGGTGAAAGAGCGCGATTGCACGAAGATGCGGTAGTCCGCGCGGCCCTTGTGCGACAGGTAGATCACCGGCTCGGCTGGCGACGGAACGTCGGTGATGCCGACATATCGCGTGGCGGCGTTGACCGGGCAGGCGCCGTCCGCGGGCGCTGCCGCATCGTCCACCATGACGAAGTCGGCCTCTTCGACGCGATCGACGATCTGCACCCGGACCGTCGCCTCGGTGGGATCGTCGGTGAAACTGACGTGGGACTGCGCCTGCCACGGCGCTTGCGCGATCCGCATCGAGCCGGTGCCGACGGCGATGCAGGGCTGCGCGGCGGGAGCGAGATCGCCCCTGGCGAACAGCCCGGCGATGAGCAGCGGGAGGGTCGAGACCAGAATATTGAAACGCAGCATGATACGCCGTCCGCCAACACGAGGGCCGCGACACGCGCCCTATGGTTTGCGGAGCGTAAACAAAAACCGTTACCGCGGCGTTGACGGCCGCCGGCCAGGCATCGCGATCGCGCCCATCATGCCGCGCGGCGCATGTCGTCGGCGAGCGCGCGGTAGGACAGCGCCTCGGCCAGGTGCTGCCGGCCGATCCGCATCGTGCCGTCGAGGTCGGCAAGGGTGCGGGCAACGCGAAGCACCCGATGATAGCCGCGCGCTGACAGGTGCATGGCCTCGGCGGCATCGCGCAACAGCTTCAGGCCCGGCACATCGGGTTCGGCCACGACATCGAGCAGCGCGGCCGGCGCTTCCGCATTGGTGCGGACGTTGGGAAGATCGAGCGCGGCGTAGCGCGCCGCCTGCACGGCGCGGGCCGCGGCCACCCGCGCTGCCACCTCCGCCGAGCCCTCCGCCGGTGGCGGCAGCAGCAGGTCGGAGGCGGTGACGGCGGGGACTTCGATCCGCAGGTCGATCCGGTCCATCAGCGGGCCGGAGATGCGGGCCTGGTAATCCGCGGTGCAGCGGTCGATGCGGCCGCGCCTGCAGGCGTAGCCGGGCTCGAAAGCATGGCCGCAGCGACATGGATTCATCGCGGCCACCAGCATGAAGCGGGCCGGGTAGGTGACGCGATGATTGGCGCGCGACACCGCCACCTCGCCGTTCTCCATCGGCTGGCGGAGCGAATCCAGCACCCGCGGATCGAATTCCGGCAGTTCGTCGAGAAACAGCACGCCATGATGCGCCAGCGAAATCTCGCCCGGCCTGGCGCGGGCGCCGCCGCCGGTCAGCGCGGCCATGCTGGCGGAATGGTGCGGTGCGCGGAACGGCCGGCGGTTGGTCAGCGCGCCGTCCTTGATCGCGCCGGCCACCGAGGCGATCATCGAGACGTCGAGCAATTCCGCCGGCGACAGCGGTGGCAGGATCGAGGGCAGGCGCGCCGCCAGCATCGATTTGCCGGCGCCGGGCGAACCGGCCATCAGCAGGTGGTGGCCGCCGGCGGCCGCGATCTCCAGCGCGCGCTTGGCGCTCTCCTGGCCCTTGATGTCACGCAGGTCGAGGAGATTGGCCGGCGTGCTGTGCACGCGTGGTTGCGGTCGCGACAGCACCTGCGTTCCCTTGAAATGATTGGCGATCTGGATCAGCGACTGCGCCGCGACGATCTGGATGTCGGGACTGGCCCAGGCCGCTTCGGAGCCGCAGGCGGCGGGGCAGATCAAGCCTTCGTCGCGGGCATTGGCCGCGATCGCGGCGGGAAGCACCCCGGCGACCGGCGCCAGCGAGCCGTCGAGCCCGAGTTCGCCGAGCACGGTGAAGCCGGTAAGCGCATCGGACGGGATCGCGCCGATCGCCGCCATCAGGCCGAGCGCGATCGGCAGGTCGTAGTGGCTGCCTTCCTTCGGCAGATCGGCCGGTGCCAGATTGACGATGATCCGGCGCGCCGGCAGCGCCAGCCCGGATGCGATCAGCGCCGCGCGCACCCGCTCGCGTGCCTCAGATACCGCCTTGTCCGGCAGGCCGACGATCGAGAAGGCCGGCAGCCCCGGCGCGACCTGGACCTGCACGTCGACCGCGCGTGCGTCGATGCCCTCGAAAGCGACCGTGGAGACCCGCTGCACCATGATGTTCCTCCAGCCCGCCCGGAGGATATCCGAGGCCGGTTCGCAACGCAAGAACATTAAGGGAACAAAACGAGAGGCGAGTCCGCGCGGATCTCCATTTGATTCAAGGTTGGTTCAAGGTCTGCGCGAAATCGTCCGGATGATTGCCGGTGATTTATG
>JAGRLZ010000229.1 GCA_020441545.1 Xanthobacteraceae bacterium
GACATCGAAGCGCGCGTGCAGCAGATCAAGGCGCAGATCGAGGAAACCACTTCGGACTACGACAAGGAAAAGCTGCAGGAACGTCTTGCTAAGCTCGCGGGCGGCGTTGCGGTGATCCGCGTCGGCGGTGCCACCGAGATCGAGGTCAAGGAGAAGAAGGACCGCGTCGAGGACGCGCTGAACGCGACCCGCGCCGCGGTGCAGGAAGGCATCGTGCCGGGCGGCGGCACCGCGCTGCTGCGCGCCAAGAAGGCGGTCGGCAAGCTCTCCAATCCGAATGCCGACGTGCAGGCCGGCATCAACATCGTGCTCAAGGCGCTGGAGGCTCCGATCCGCCAGATCGCCGAGAACGCCGGTGTCGAGGGCTCGATCGTGGTTGGCAAGGTGCTCGACAACAAGACCGAGACCTTCGGCTTCGATGCCCAGAACGAGGCTTATGTCGACCTCGTCGCCAAGGGTATCATCGACCCGGCCAAGGTGGTGCGGACCGCGCTGCAGGATGCGTCCTCGGTGGCCGGCCTGCTGGTGACCACCGAAGCCATGGTCGCCGAGCTGCCGCAGGAGCCGGCTCCGGCGATGCCCGCCGGCGGCGGCATGGGCGGAATGGGCGGCGGCATGGGCTTCTGATCCACCTGCCCGGCTTCGAGCCACGTCGGAAGGCCGCCCTCGGGCGGCCTTCTTGCTTTTGCGCCCCGATTCTGCTTCCTCGGCCTCAAGAGCTTTTCTGTTTCCGGCCGAGCCAGAAGCGGCGCTTCATGTCCCTGTTCCGGCTCTCTGTTCCAGTGCGTTTTCTTCACGCGAGCCGGTATCCACTTCGCTCGGAAACGCTATAGTTCGGACTCGATCCTCGCCATCGATTCCATATCGGCCCGGCGATTGGCCAAGATCGCATGCGGCGATTGCGGACGACCCGGCAATCTTCACCACGAGGGAGTTTCGATGCGCGCACTGTTCGCCGGCCTGGTCGGCCTCATCGTCGCCTCGCCCGAGCTGGCGCTTGCCCAGGCCAACACCCAGACCAACACTCAAGCCAACGCCCAGGCCAACACAAAATCCCAGGCCAAGCGGCCGGCCTCCGGCGACGAGGTACGCTATTTCACCTCGATCGACGGCCTGATGGACGGCAATGCCGACGTGATCCTGAAGGAAAACTACCGGGGCCGCACGGTGACCTCCGCGGTGCTCGACGTCTGCTACCCGGCAGCGCGCGGCTCCGACCGCAAGGACCGCTTCGTCGCCGATCTCGCGGTTGCCGGCGATACCCTGACCGGAACGGCCACAAGCCAGGTCGACAAGCTTCCCGTGACCGTCAACCTGACCCGCAAGCCGACCGGCGACACGGTCGAGTTTCGCGGCCGGATCAAGGTCGGACAGACCACCACCAACGTGGTCTCGCCGGACAACTCCGATCTCAGCGCGCAGGAATTCCGCGAGACCCAGGGCAGCGACGAATCCATCGTCGAGGCGCCGCGGGATTTCACCGAAGTCTCGCCCGAGGCCGTCGGCGTGAAGGTGACGCTCGACCATGCGGCGGATTTCCTCAAGTCGCTGAAGGGACAGCCGGTCGAGGTTTCGCTGGGCAGCCTGACGGTGCCGTGCGAGGCATTGCGCCGCGGCCAGATGACGGTGAGCCTCGGCATCGCGCCGGAACGCGCCGCCGCCTTCGTCGCGCAAGCCAGGTCGCTCCCCGGCGTCACCCGCGCGGGCTGGACCAGCGGCATGGCCGACATGGAGCGCAGCATCCGTTTCCCAGCATCGGGCTGGCGAAGCGGCGACAAGCTCGACCGCGACAAGGTTTCCGCGGCCATCGCCGACGTTCTCGCACGGACCCTGTCGGCCAGGCTGTCATCGGCGCGGTGGAACGACAAGGGCCGGCTGTCGCTGGTGCTCAAGCGCGCCAGCGACACCTTTCCCGCCCTCGGCCTGACCGACACGATCGAGATCAATGCGCTGGTGGCCGCCGACAGGCCCACCGGCTCGGATCATCTGATGCTGTGGGTCGGCAGCCCGTCCATCACCACGGTGGATGAAACGGCCGGGCCCCGGCTGACGCTGACCGACTCGTCATCCGACGACGACGACAACGACCAGTCGGACGACTACGGCATCGTCGATGCGCTCGCCAAATTCTTCAAGGCGCAGCGCTGGGACTTCGAGACGTCGGCGTGGAAGTGATCGCGCGACGACACGGCGTCGGCCCTTACGCGCTTTCGCGCGACGCGGGTATCGGTTCGCGTAAAGAAAACGCGCTAAAACAAAAATCTGGAGCCTCGTTCCGATTCGATCGGAACGGAAATGGCTCCAGGGCGGCGGCGGCCACATGACGGATTACGACGTCGTGGTGATCGGCGCCGGCCTCGGCGGACTGACGGCGGCGGCCATCCTCGCCCGCAGCGGGCGGAAGGTTCTGGTCGTCGAGCGCAACAATTCGGTCGGCGGTGCGGCTTCGAGCTACAAGGTCGGCGACCTGTTCGTCGAAGGCTCGCTCCACGAAACCAGCGACCCGAACCATCCGCACGATCCGAAGCACCGGCCGCTCGCCCGCGCCGGCGTGCTCGACGCGATCAAATGGGTGCCGGCTTCCGGCTTTTACGAAGTCCGGGGCGGACCGTTCGCCGCGCCGCTCGCCCTGCCCGACAGTTTCGACGCCGCCCGCCGCGTATTGGCCGATCGTTTCGCGGACAGCCGCGACGCCATCGCCCTGCTGCTCGACGAGATGCGGGCGGTCGCGCAGGGAACAGCGAAGCGCGACACGCGCCGGCTGTCGCTGGCGGAGAAGCTTGCGCAAAGCCTCGGCAGCCGGGAAGCCGTCAAATGCGCGCTTGCGGCCAACCTGTCCTATTACCATGACGATCCGGCCACCCTCGACTGGGAGATATTCGCAGGCGCGCAGGGCCGCTACCTGCTCGGCGGCGCCCGCTTCATCGAGGGCGGATCGCAGCGGTTGTCCAGCGCGCTGGCCCGGGCCATCCGCGCGGCCGGCGGCGACGTGTCGTTGCGACGGCTCGCAAGCCGGATCGACACCGGCTCCACGGGCCGGACGGCGTCCGTCACCCACACGGCGCGCGACGGAAGCCATGCCCGGACCATCACCTGCCGCCATGTGGTCGGCAACGCCGCGCCCGCCGTGCTCGGCCCGATGCTGTCCCCGCCAGCAGCCGATGCCTTTGCCGAAGCCTTCGATGCGCACCCCCCGTCGATGTCGCTCTTCACGCTGACGCTCGGCCTCGACAGGCCGCCACGCACATTCGGCATCTCCAGCTATTCGACCCAGTTGCTGCCCGACTGGCTGACGCGGCTGGCCGGTTATCCGGAAGCGACGCGGCTGATGGCCACCGAGCCCGCCGACCGCATGCCGCCGCTCTCGATCGTCGACTATGACGCCATCCGGTCGGGAATTCCGATGCCGCCCTACGTGCTGTCGATCCTCGGGCCCGATCACATCGACAACTGGGCCGACCCCGATCCCGAACGCTATCGCATCAAGCGCGCCCACTGGCAGGCCGCGCTCGTCGCCCATCTCGACCGGCATTTTCCGGGCATCGCAGCGGCGGTGACCGCCTCGGCCTTCAACACCGCCTTCTCGGTGCGGCACTATCTCAATGCACCGCATGGCGCGGTCTACGGCTTCGCGCCGGCGCCGGGCCGCTCGCCGCGCACGCCGGTGCGCGGACTGTATCTGGCGTCGTCCTATGCCGGCATCGGCGGATATTCCGGCGCCATCGAAGCGGGCGGCGCCTGCGCCGACATGATCCTGACGGAGGATTGAAGCGCCCGCCGCCGCTCAGTTGGTATTGAGATGAAAGCGCAAGCTGCCGCTGCCGGTCAGCGTGACGACATCGCCCTGGCGGGACCAGTTGGTGACTGCCCCGAGCTGGGCGAGCAGCGCATCGTCGGCGGCCGTCAGCTCCTGCGGGCAGTCTCTCCGCGCCACCGCGCCGGGAACGAAAATCACGGTATCTCCGGCAACCGAGAACTGCCCGGCACCGCCGCCGCACCACAATTCCAGCCGCGCCGCGCCATGGTCGCCGATCTCGATGTTCGGAATCCGCTTGGTGCCCGGCTTCGGCGCAACGTCGAGCGTCATCTCGAGGCCGAACGGAAATCCCTCGGCCGCGGCGGCGGCAAGCGGAGCCGACAGAACCCAAAGGCAGGCGACTGCGATTCTCGACAGCGGGGCGATCATTCTCTCTCCTTGGCGGCCTGTGAACCTAACGGCATATTGATGGATCAAAGATTGCACGGCATCGCGGCTCCGGTTAACCCTCTTTCGCCGCATCGATGAGAAAACAGGCGATGTCCCGCAATCTCCCGCGAGGCCGGTCGGCCAGCCCGGCCGGGGTTGATTCCACCAGGGCGCCCTGCGAGACCTTGCCCTGCCTTAACCGCGCCTGCCGCAAGTTCATCATCTAAATCAACAGCTTCGTCGGAGACACCCCGCTGTGAAAAATCTCGGCTCGACGCTTGCCACGGTCTGGCGCATCGCCGCGCCCTATTTCCGCTCCGAAGACAGGTGGGCCGGTCTCGCGCTTCTCGGCATCGTGGTTACGATCGAACTCGGCATCGTCGCCATCGACGTGCTGCTGAACCAGTGGCGCAATCGCTTCTACAATTCGCTCCAGGAGCACAACTGGGACAATTTCGTCTACGAGCTGAAATACTTTTCCGTCATTGCGGCGATCTTCATCGGAATCGCGGTCTATCAGCTCTACCTGAACCAGTGGCTGCAGATCCGCTGGCGCACCTGGATGACGCGGCGCTATCTCGGCGAATGGCTGGACGACGCCAACCACTACCGGATGCAGCTCCTTGGCGATGCCGCTGACAATCCCGACCAGCGCATCGCCGAGGACATCCGGCTGTTCGTCGAGCAGACGCTGAGCATCGGCATCGGATTCCTCAATTCGGTGGTGACCCTGGTGTCGTTCGTCATCATCCTGTGGGGCCTGTCGGCGGCGGCGCCCCTGCACGTCTTCGGCATCCAGTACGACATCCCCGGCTACCTGGTCTGGGGCGCACTGATCTATGCGGTCCTCGGCACCATCCTGACCCATCTGATCGGCCGGCCGCTGATCGGGCTCGACTTCCGCCAGCAACAGTATGAGGCCGAATTCCGCTTCAACCTGGTGCGGGCGCGCGAGAATGCCGAGCAGATCGCGCTGCTGCACGGCGAGGCCGCCGAGCGCGGGCGCCTGCTGGACCGCTTCCGCGACGTCATCGGCAACTGGATGGGCATCATGGTCCGTACCAAGAAGGTGACCGCCTTCACTGCGGGCTACGGCCAGGCATCGGTGATCTTTCCGTACATCCTGGTCGCGCCGGCCTATTTCGCGCAGAAGGTTCAGCTCGGCGGCCTGATGCAAACCGCGGCCGCCTTCTCCAGCGTGCAGGGGGCGCTTTCCTTCTTCGTCACGGCCTATCGCCAACTGGCGATGTGGCGCTCCATCGTGATGCGGCTCGAGGGATTCGAGGCCGCCATCGCCAATGCCAGGAGCTATCGCGAGCGCACCGACATCATCCGCGTCAAGCCATCGTCCGGCACCGACATCTCGCTGCGCGACCTGCTGCTGCAATTGCCGGATGGCGCGCCGCTGATGAACGCCGACGGCTTCACCTTGCGCGACGGCGAGCGGACGCTCCTGAAAGGGCCATCGGGAGCGGGCAAGTCGACGCTGTTCCGGGCGATCGCCGGCATCTGGCCGTTCGGCCGCGGCACCATCGATGTGCCGGCGAACGCCACCTTGATGATGCTGCCGCAGCGCCCCTACTTTCCGGTCGGCAAGCTCGGCGACGCCATCATCTACCCGTCCGAAGCCGGAACGTTCGACCGCGACAGCGTCGGCGCGACCCTGGCGGCGGTCGGGCTGCCGGCGCTGGCCGGGCGGCTCGACGAGGATGCGCACTGGAACCGGATGCTGTCGCTCGGCGAGCAGCAGCGCCTCGGCATCGCCCGCGCCCTGCTCCATAAGCCGGACTATCTCTTCCTCGACGAAGCGACCGCGTCGCTGGACGAGCCTGCCGAGGCGAAGCTCTACCGCCTGCTCGACGACCGATTGCCGGATACCACCATCGTCTCGATCGGTCATCGCAATACGCTGTCGACCTTCCATCAGCGCGAGGTGGTGCTCGAACCCACCGGCGCGACCCCCGAAACCTACGCGATCGAGGATGCCGAAAAGATACTGCGATAGCGGCTCAGTCGCCGTACGGCCTGATGCTGGCGGCGACCGAATCCGCGATGTGTTCTTTCGAGATCACGCCAACCACCTGCCGCGCGCGCGGCCGCCGCGAGCCTGACACCACCACGGCCATCGCCGTGCCGCGCCGCGTCATCCGGTTGACGATCCCGAACACGACGTCCTCCTCGCGCGCCAGCGTGAACCGCTGCGCCACATCGCCCATGGTCACCCCGGCATGGGCGCGCCCGGCGCCGTGCCGGAAGCCGGTATTGATCCGCGCGACCCCCGCGATCTGCTCGCCGCGGGTCACGACCACATGGGCGAGGCCTTTCGGGTTGTCGGGCCGGCACAGAAAATCGTCGAGCTCCATCTCGGCCGGCACCAGGATCGCCGACCTGTCCATCACCTCGGAGGCATGGCGGACCAGGAACATGTTGGCATACATGGCCTTCGGAATGGTGTGGCCCCGCGCCACCAGTTTCATGGTGTAGATGTTCTCCGCACTGAGCAGCCGCCGGATGCCGATGGCGAGCGCCACGGCCACGATCGTCGGCATGATGAGATCGTAGTCGCGGGTCATCTCGAAAATCATGGTCACGGCGGTCATCGCCGCGCCGGTGCCGCCGCCGACCATCGCCGCCATGCCGACGATCGCGCAGGTGGCGATGTCGATGCCCGGCACCGGGTGCATCATCTGCACGAACCCGCCGAAAGCGCCGCCGAACGTCGCGCCCATGAAAAGCGACGGCGAGAAAATGCCGCCCGAAGCACCGGCCCCGAGGCTGATCGAGGTGGCCAGCAGCTTGCAGGCGAACAGCAGCAGCAACAGCCACGGCAGCGCCATGCCGCCCGTCATCAGCGCCTGGATCGTCGCATAGCCGACGCCGTCGACGTAGTACTGCCCGAACAGGCGGAACAGCACATACATCATCACGCCGACCATCAGCATGCCGACGGTGCAGCGCAGGTAAGCGTTCCGGATGCCGTCGAAGACATCCTCCGCCGCCGACAGGCCGTAGACGAAGCCGGTGGCGGCAAGCCCGGTGAGCCCGCCGAGCACCGCGTAAAGCATGAGCGCGGCAAACGGCGACGGCTGGTCCGCCGCCAGAAGCGGCGACGGCAAGGTGAACGCGGGCGCGATGCCCAGGAACACGCGGCCGATGAAGGTCGCGGTGCCGGTGGCCAGCGCCACCGGCAGGAAGGTGCGCGAACTGAGTTCAGGCAGCATCAGCTCGATCGCGAACATCACCCCGCCGATCGGCGTATTGAACGTGGCGGCGATGCCGGCGCCGGCGCCGGCGGCTACCAGCGTGATCCGCTGCCATGGCGCCAGCGAGATCAACTGGCCGAGCGACGAGCCCAGCGACGCGCCGATCTGGATGATCGGGCCTTCCCGCCCGACCGCCGCGCCGGTGCCGATGGAGATGGCCGAGGCCAGCGATTTCACCACCGCGACGATCGGCCGGATGATGCCTTCGCGATAGTAGATCGCGTCCATGACTTCGGGGACGCCGTGGCCCTTCGCCTCCGGCGCGAAGTTCTTCACCAGGAAGACCACGATCAGCCCGCCGATCACCGGAACCAGGATAACCCAGATGCCCCACGGGCTTTCGGGCGTGAACTGGTTGGCGTCGTAGTCCGCCGAGAACATGCCAAGAAACGAGACGTTGTGAATGAAGCCGATCAGCGCACGGAACAGCACGGCACCGAGGCCGGTGATGCAGCCGACCACGACCGCCAGCAGCGAAAGCCGGAAAAGGCCCACCCGTGGCGGCATCAGGGTGGCGGCAAGTCGACGGGAACGGGCCATTTTCCCTCCTGCGGGACGTCGCCCGCGAACCGGAAAATGGCACCAAGCAAGGCGAGCGAGACAACTGGGGCGCAGCTTTCGTTTTGCCCCGATCGGACGTGGATGTCGATATGCGATGTACCCTCATCACAAACACGGCATGAACGGCGCGGCCCGTGACCAATGGCGCAGGCGGTATCCGGGCCGCAACCGGCTCCGGCCGGCTGCCAGGCCGGCACAAAAAAAGGACGGGCGGGAAATCGCTTTCCCGCCCGTCCTTCCGCTCTCCGCTCTTGGTTATTTGAGATTGCTCATCGCCGTCAGGTCGGCCGACAGCTTGACGATGCCGGCGGCGCCGCACCACTTGGAGCCGGCCGCGGTCGCCGTGAAGTCGCCGGTGAAGAGGTTGCAATTCGCCATCGACAGGTCGGTGTCGGAATAACGGAAGTCGAGCGTGAACACCTTATAGGTGAATCCGAAACCGACGTTCCAGGTGTTGTAGTCGGGCAGCTTCACGTTGCCGTAGAAGGCATCCGTCGTTCCCAGCCACTGGCGGCCAAACTCGCCGGACACATAGGCGCCGACGCCGCTGCTGCCGAACCAGTCGGTCGGCGCGGTCACCTTGCCGACCACCGAGGCGTAGGTGCCTTCCGCGCCCGAATTCAGGAAGTTGGGGCTGTAGTAGACGTTGCCGCCGAGGGAGAAGTAGTCGGAGAAGGTGTAATTCACCTTGCCGTAGAACTCGTAGAAGCTGACATCCGCCTTCATGAAGTTGCCGTTCGGCAGGATCGCCGCGCCGGCCGGGCACAGACCGCCGGCAACGCCGCCGACATTGGCGTCGATGCACTGGCCGCCGGGATACAGATAGCCCCAGACACCGAAGTCGAAGGTCACCGGACCGAAGGTCGGGCGAACGCCGGCATAGACGTCCACCTCGGCAGCCGCGCGGTTGGTGAAGGAGATGCTGTTGCCCGCCACGCCGACATAGAGCTGGAGGTCCTTGTTGACGTTGAACCGGGGCTCGAAATAGGCATTGACCGAGGCTTCGCGGTTGGACTGCGTGACGCCGCGGAAAACGTAGTTGTTGGTGATCGCCGCGCCGAACGCGATGTCCCACGGATCGAAGGCCACCATCGGTGGAGGTGCCTTGGTGTAGACTTTGGCCGCCATGTCGGCCGCCCCCGCCGACGTCACGCCGATGGCCAGCAAGGCAGCGGAACAGAGAATCAGTTTCTTCACGACAATCCCCATCAGATTAAGGTTCACCCCCGCCCCGGAGATCCGTCCGCAAAGCGGGACAGCCGGGGCTCGTTATTGCTGGCTCAATCTGAGGCTGAAGGAGGAAGACGGAAAGCAACAAAGAAAAGCAATTGCCGCCTTATTGGGCGTCCGTCCGGGATGGGATGCGATCCGCCGGCGATTGTTGCCGACAGACCACAGTTCCCCGGGCGGAAACGCGCCCGTCGGCCCGATCGAACGGCATCGGAGAAAAGCCAAGCCCGCCCGGCGCC
>JAGRLZ010000044.1 GCA_020441545.1 Xanthobacteraceae bacterium
GCGTTCAGATAATCGCGTTCAGACAATCGCGTTCAGGTGATCGTATTCGGGTGATCGCGTTCAGGCGCGACGGTCGCATCGGCGACATTGTCGCCGATGACCGGCCTCAGAGCCGGATCATCCGCTTGCCGCGATTTTCTCCGGCCAGCAGGCCGATCAGCGCCTGCGGCGTCTTTTCGAGGCCGTCGATCACGTCTTCCAGCACCTTGAGCCGGCCCGACTGCACCCACGACTGCAAATCCGACAGTGCCTGATCGCGCTGCTCCATGTAGTCCATCACGATGAAGCCCTGCATGATGAGGCGCTTGACGACAATCAGCCCGGGCACGCCGCGCGGGCCGGTTTCGGACGGCACGCCGTCATATTGCGAGATCGCGCCGCAGCAGGCGATGCGGCCGTACAGGTTCATCTGCGGCAGGCAGGCTTCGAGGATGTCGCCGCCGACATTGTCGAAATAGACGTCGATCCCCTTCGGCGCCGCGGCCTTGAGGTCCTTGTAGACATTGCCGCCCTTGTAGTCGACGGCGGCGTCGAAGCCGAGTTCGGACGTCAGCCAGTTGCACTTGTCGGCGCCGCCCGCGATGCCGACCACGCGGCAATCCTTGATCTTGGCGATCTGCCCGACGATCGAGCCGACCGATCCCGCCGCAGCCGAGACCACCACGGTTTCGCCTGCCTTGGGCCGGCCGATGTTGAGCAGGCCGAAATACGCCGTCAGGCCCGCGATGCCGTAGATGCTGAGGAGATGGGTCAGCGGCTCGATCCGCGGCATCTTGGCCAGGTGCCTGGCCGGCACGGCGGCATAGTCCTGCCAGCCGGTATCGCCGAAAACAATGTCGCCGGGGGCGAAGCCCGGGTCCTTGGATTCGATCACTTCGCCGATGCCGCCGCCGGCCATCACGGTATTGGCTTCCACCGCGGAGCGATAGGTCGCGCCATGCATCCAGGCGCGATTTGCGGCGTCGAGGGAAATGTAGCGGACCCGGACCAGAACCTCGCCGGCCTTGGGCTCGGGAATGGAGGTTTCGGACATCTTGAAGTTGCCGGGCGCCAGCTTGCCGGTCGGCTTTTCGACCAGCAGGATCTGGCGATTGGTTTTGGATGTCATGAACGGTCCTCCGTGGAATGTCAGCGTTTGCTGACCCGACGCTACAGGGTTTCGGGCCGGTGAGGAAAGAGGTTTCAGGGCTGCGGGGCCGACAGGCCGATGGCGCTCGAAAACGGCTGCGCTCAGAAGAAATTCAATTCGGTCGCGTCCTGTCCATGGACGGTCGCGGCGAACTCGATCGCGACGAACAATCCGCCGGCGACGAATATCTTTCGATTGCCCTGGCTGGCGAGCCGGTCGGCGAGCGCGGCCGCCTCGGCAATGGTGGCAGCTTCGCGAATGTCGGCTGCGGGATGCGTCTGCCGCGCGGCCGCGGCGATGATTTCGGCCGGGGTACCTTTATGATGCGCCGCCGTGCAGATGATCGTCTCGAATGCCGGGGCGAGCAGGCGCACGATCTCATCGGCCTGCTTGTCATGGGACACGCCCGTGACGAGAATCCAGTCGCCGGCGCCGTAAGCTTCGACAAGCCCGCGCAGCGCCTGGGCGATGCCGTCGGGCGTATGGCCGACATCGATGACGGTGAGGGGCTGTGGGCGGATCAGTTCGAGCCGCCCCGGCCAGCGTGTCTGACGCAGTCCCGACCGGGTCGCCTGATCGAGATCGGCGCCCGTGATCGCCGATGTCCGCTCGGCCCACAGCAGGAACAGCGTGGCCGCGACCGCCGCGTTGTTGATCTGGAACGCGCCCGCGAGTCCGATTTCAAGTGCCGGCAGATGGCGGCCGCCAGTTTGAAGATCGAAGCGCGCGTGACCGGCCGTGACGGTCTCCCGCCCGATCGCAATCTCGTCGCGGACGAACAGCGCCGAAACGTCGCGGTTGCGATTATAGGCCGCGATATGGGCGCGCAGCGGCCGGCAGTTCTCGCCGTAGACGACGGTGCCGCCGGCGGCGCAGGCATCGCTCTTGTCGGAGACGATGAAAGCGAGCGAATCGCCGAGCAGGGCCACGTGTTCGTGGTCGACCGATGTCACGCAGGTCAGCGCGGCATTGACCAGCCGGACCGGATCGTAGCGGCCGCCGATGCCGGCCTCGAAGACGGCGAGCCGGCAATCCATCTCCTGGAAGTACAGGCAGGCCAGCGCGAACTGGGCCTCGAACGCGCCGAAGCTTTCGTCGGCGAGTTTGCGCGAGACCTCGGCGATGGCCTCGCTCACCCGCGCCATCATCGCCGACAACGGCGCGTCGCCGATCGGCTCGCCATCGATCCGGAAGCGCTCGCTGAAGCGATAGAGATGCGGGGATGTGAACAGGCCGGTCCGCAATCCGGCGGCCCGGCCGATGCCGGCGCAGAAGGCGGCGGTGCTGCCCTTGCCGTTCGAGCCGGTGATGACGATCGAATTCCGCCGCAGGCGCTCGCGGTCGACGCCCAGCACGGCCAGCAGCCGGGTGAGGCGGGCGAGGCAGACGCCGCGGCCGTATTTGGGCAGGTCAAACATCCAGCAATCCGGTTGCGGCCAGGGTGTGCCGCCAGATGTCGAGGATCAGGTCCGCGCGATTGATGTCTTCGAGGAAGCGGATCGATGGATTGGCATTGACCTCGATGATGCGCACCGCGTGCGGATCGCCGTCGACATCGGTGAACAGGTCGACCGCTCCCGCCCGCAGCCCCAGCGCTGCGACGGCGCGCCGGGCTGAATCGAAAACCGCATCGCGGTTCGGTGGATCGGCGAAGCTCATGCCGCCGCCGGCGCTGCGGTTCATCCGGCCGGCGATGGCCTGCCGCGTGCCGGCAGCGGGCACCGTGCCGTCGGCATCCTGCTTGCCGGCAACGGCGGGCGAGATGCCGCGGGATTCCAGGTCCGCGGCGCGGGCGGACATCAGCTCCGGGACGGTGTGAACGCCATCGCCTGCGAGGACGGGCGGGGTCTTGCGCGCCGAATACAGCACGTCGCCGTCAAGCAGGAAAATGCGGTACTCGTCGCCGGTGACGGCGGGTTGCAGCAGCACGGAATCGTAGACGCGGCTGACCCTGTCGAGGTAACGCGCCAGCGCGCCGGCTCCCTCCACCGGCTCCGCGAAATCGCCGCGCGAGCCATGCAGCGGCTTGGCAAAGGCGGCGCCGCCCAGGGCATCGAGATAGGCGAGGGCGTCGGTTCGCTCGTGGCCGGGGGGACGGTGGGCCCGGTGACGCGCGTTCAGGAAAAAATAGTCGCCGCCCAGCGTCGGAAGCCCGGCATGTGCCATGATGCGGTTGGCGAAGTGCTTGTCCGCGGCGAGCGTGGCCGCGGTGGCGTCGTTCTGCGGGAAGAACGAACAACGGCCGGCGGCAAAGCATCGGCTGCCGGCTTCCGATCCGATCCTGAAGATCAGTCCGGTGCCGCCATCGAGATCCTCGAAGATGAGGCCGAACGCGGCGCAGGCATACTCGGCGTAGAGCGTGTGGTCGGGATAGAAAGCCGGCTTTCGTTTCCGAAGAGCCTGAAGATCCTGCATGGGGCAGTCCGAAAGCCTCAAAGGGCGATGGAGGTTCATCTTGCGGCCATCACCCTATCCGATCGGCGAGATACGATCCATTGGCGGGCGGTGGCCGCCGGCGAGGCTCGAGTCGTGCCGTTTGCGCAATTAATGCGCAGCGGACGGCCGCTTGCCGCAAGAAAAATTCTCTTTTGAACGGATCGATTTCGAAAGGCGACAGAATGGATTGACTCGCCATTTTCATTCCGCAATTGCGGGCAAAACCCTCCGCCGCCGGGTGGGGCACCGCGCCCCGCCCGTGCCGGAACGGTTCGTTCCGCCGAGATTGACCCAGGACAAGCAAGTCAACATGAGTGCATTCCATCGGGAGAAGGTTCTCTCCGTTCGTCATTGGACCGATTCGCTTTTCAGCTTCACCGCAACGCGCAGTTCCGGCTTCCGCTTCCTCAACGGGCAGTTCGCCATGATCGGCCTCGAGATCGAGGGCCGTCCCTTGCTGCGCGCCTACAGCATGGCGAGCGCCAATCACGAGGAGTCGCTGGAGTTCTTCAGCATCAAGGTCGCGGACGGGCCGCTGACCTCCCGGCTGCAGAAGATTCAGGAAGGCGACACCATTCTGGTCGGCCGCAAGGCGACCGGGACGTTGATCGCCGACAACCTCATTCCCGGCGAGCGGCTGCTGCTGCTGTCGACCGGCACCGGGCTCGCGCCGTTCGCCAGCCTCATCAAGGATCCGGACATCTACGAGCGCTACGAGCGCATCGTGCTGGTGCATGGATGCCGTCAGGTCTCGGAACTGGCCTATGGCGAGCAACTGGTGGCCCGGCTGCGCGATGACGACCTGTTCGGCGAACTGCTCGCGGACAAGCTGGTTTACTATCCTACCGTGACGCGCGAGCCGTTCCGCAATCGCGGACGCATCACCGACCTGATTACATCGAACCGGCTGTTCGACGACATTTGCCAGTCGCCACTGGATATCGCGACCGACCGCATCATGATGTGCGGCAGCCCGGCGATGCTCGAGGAATTGCGCGCCATGTTCATGTCGCGCGACTTCGCGGAAGGCAACCACAGCGAACCCGGCCATTTCGTCATCGAGAAGGCTTTCGTGGAGCGCTGATCGCCTCACCGCCGCCCGTCCCGGCTGGAAGCCGCGTGGATCATGTCCGCGCGGCTTTTTTCATTGGGCTGCCGGTACTTTATCGCGGCGGGGGCAGAATGCCTGCTGACCGGGGCGCAATTTCCCGTAAACTGGTGATCCGCGGGTCGTGTCAGCGGACCGGCCGCAGGCAATATTCGAAGAGCCCATATCCGAGGAGCCATATTTGAGGAGCCCATGGAAACCCTGATGCTTCCGTTTTCGCCACGCTTCATCGTGCTGACGATCTGCGGCGTGATTACCCTGCTGCTGATCGGCCTCGGCCTTGCGGACCACAAGATCATCAACCTGATCGTCGTTCCGGTGCTGATCTTCGGCGGACTGACGCTTCTCGGCATTCGCGATCTCGTCCAGAAGGACCACGCGGTCCTGCGCAACTACCCGATCTCCGCGCATCTGCGGTTCCTGCTCGAGGAGATTCGCCCGGAGATGCGGCAGTATTTCTTCGAAGGCGAAAAGGACGGCATGCCGTTCAGCCGCGACACCCGCGCGGTGGTCTATCAGCGCGCCAAGATGGTGCTCGACAAGCGGCCGTTCGGCACGCAGGAAAACGTTTACGGCATCGGCTTCGAATGGATGAATCATTCGGTCGCGCCGAAGCCGCTGGCGCGCGAGAAATTCCGCATCACCGTCGGCGGGCCCGATTGCGCCAGGCCCTATTCGGCCTCGGTGTTCAACATCTCGGCGATGAGTTTCGGCGCGCTCAGCCCGAACGCGATCCGCGCGCTGAACGCCGGGGCCAGGAAGGGCAGCTTCGCGCACGACACCGGCGAGGGCGGCGTCAGTCCGTATCACCGCGAGAACGGCGGCGACCTGATCTGGCAGATCGGCTCCGGCTATTTCGGCTGCCGCAATCCCGACGGTTCGTTCAATCCCGATGCCTTCGCGAAGGTTGCGTCCGACGACCAGGTCAAGATGATCGAGTTGAAGGTCAGCCAGGGCGCCAAGCCGGGGCATGGCGGCGTGCTTCCCGCCGCCAAGGTTTCGGCCGAGATATCGCGGATCAGGGGCGTGACGATCGGCGAGGATTGTATCTCGCCGTCGACCCACAAGGCGTATTCGACGCCGATCCAGATGATGCAGTTCCTCGGCGAGATGCGGCGGCTGTCGGGCGGCAAGCCCGTGGGCTTCAAGCTCTGCGTCGGCCATCGCTGGGAGTTCCTCGCGATCTGCAAGGCCATGCTGGAAACCGGCATCTATCCCGATTTCATCGTCGTCGACGGCAAGGAAGGCGGCACCGGCGCGGCGCCGCTGGAATTCATGGATCATCTCGGCATGCCGATGCGCGAGGGCGTCAATTTCGTCCACAACGCGCTGGTCGGCATCGATGCGCGCGACCGCATCAAGATCGGCGCCGCCGGCAAGATCGCGACCGCGTTCGACATGGCGCGCGCGATGGCGCTGGGCGCGGACTGGTGCAATTCGGCGCGTGGATTCATGATGTCGCTGGGCTGCATCCAGTCGCTGAGCTGCCATACCGACCGCTGCCCGACCGGCGTCGCGACGCAGGACCCCGGACGCAGTCGCGCGCTGGTGGTGCCGCACAAGATGGAGCGCGTCTACAACTATCATCACGCGACCTTGCAGGCGCTCGCCGAATTGCTCGCCGCCGCCGGCCTCGAGCATCCGCGCGACATCCGGCCGGTGCATTTCTCGCATCGCCTGTCGAGCACGCAGGTAACGTCGTTCGCGCGGCTCTATCCGCAGCTTCGCCCGGGTGAACTTCTCACCGGCACCGACGAGCAGCGTTTCCGCGAGCCGTGGTCGATCGCGCGGGCGGACACGTTCGCTCCGGCGCTGTAGGGACGGCGGCGCGGCAACCGAAACGGGACGTCGGCATGGGGATGGATTGAGGTCGAATTGACATCGGCGTCATCGCCGGGCTGGTCCCGGCCATCCGCGTCTTTGTAGGGGCAACGCTCTCAAGATGTGGATGCCCGGCAGAAAGCCCGGCATGACGGATCAGGTTGAATGCCTCAAAACTCGCCGTGCAGCCGGGCCGAGAAGATCGAGACGGGGCCACGGTCGGCGTTGTAGGCCGGATTGGCGACGAACTGATAGTCCGCGGTCATCGTCAGCTGCTTGTTGATGGCATAGGCGTAGTAGGCCTCGAGGATGCGCTCTTTCCGATAATTCAGCCGGCCGTCGCCGACCAGCACGCCGAGCCCGCCGGCGGCGATGAAGTCGCGATGGTCGCGCGAGAGCGCATTGACGGCGCCGCCGATTCCGATCACGTCGTCCGGCCGTCCCCAGCGGGTGCCCTTGATCGAGGTGCCGAGCGCGAGGCTGGCATCGATGTCGGTGAACGACATGATCTCGGTCTTGCCGTCGTTCCAGCTCCAGCGGCCGAACAGGCCGATGTCGTCGCTGAGCGCCTGTTCGAGGCTGAGCACGTAGCCATATTTGACGCGCCCGCGCCGGGTCCGCGCGATATCGAGATTGAGTGCCGGGGCGTTCAGCGTCTCGCGATAGCTTCCCGAATAGGCGTTGCTGAGCCAGCCGATGGCGCGCAGCCTGCCGGGTTGCGAGAACAGGTTGAAGCGGGTCTCAAGCTCGACGACGTATTGCCCGCGCCGCGGCAGCCGCATGTCGAAGTTGTTGGCGTTGGGCTCGTCGCCGACCAGGAAGTAGCCGCCCCGAAGCGCCCACCGTTTCTGATTGAGTTCGGCGGTGGCGCCGTAGGTCGCCCCCAGCCGGTTGGCCGCGTAGTCGAACGCGCCCGGCGCCCACAGCGCCCAGTTCATGAAATCCTTGCGCGCGTCCTTGGCATAGGCATTGCCGTCGAACACGTCGGTGACGGCGAATTTGCCGAACTGGAGCGTGAGCCGGGCGATGTCCTCCTTGCCGGCGAGCTGGCTCGGCCCGCTCTCCAGCTTCTCCTGCTCGCCGCCGAAGCCGAAGGTCTGGCGCATGAACAGCCGCGATGTGCTGTAATGTGGATAGGGGAAGTTGGATTTCTGCGCTTCGCCGCTGGAGAATCCGGCGAGGCCGACGGTGTCGCTGAGGCCGAAGCCCTGCAGCAGTTCCGGGTTGAAATACACCTCGCCGCCGTCCCATAGCCGGGCGTTGAGATACAGGCTGTTGCTCCAGGTCTGCTGGGTCTGCGGTGCGGGCGTCAGGCTGTTGGTCCCGGTATAGGGCGCGCGGAACGCCGGATAGCCCTGCTGGATGTATGTCGTCTGGCCGTGGATTTCCCAGCGGCCGGATTCCGGATCGGTCAGAGTAGCGAGGGCGGGGACGTCGCCGTCGGCGCCGAACCTGCGGCTGAGCCCGAGGCGCAGCGACTGGACGTCGAAGTTCGAGCGATATTGCGCGCCGGAGCCGAACCGGATGTCGGCCTGGTTGAACCGGCTGTAGAGATATTCGACGCGCGCCGTCCAATGCGGGGCGAAGGCGTATTCGATGCCGGCACCGGCCGCCCAGCCGGGCCGGATGCCGAGGCGTTTCTCGACCGCGCCCGAAGGGAGCACATTGAAGAAGCGTTCGCCGGCCCAGGCGAACCCGGCGGTCGCGTAAGCAAGCCACGGCCCGGCGGTGTAGCCGATCCGCGCCCGCGCGGTGCCGGAATAATCGAGCTTCTCGGTCACCGTCGATGCGGCGGTGCCCAGCGCCGAGATGGTCGAGTTGGAATCGATCGAGCTCGGAAAGGAGAAATCGGCCTCGATGCCGAGCAGCAGGCCGGACGGCATCACGATATTGGTGCCGGCCTGAATGCCGCCGATCATGCCGCCGAAGGTGTGGCTGCCGCGGACGGGCGGAACGCCCGACAGCGCGGCCTGGGATCCGCCAAGGCCGAAGCCGGCATGGACACCCAGATAGGGGCCGGCCCAACCCGACCGAATGTATGGAGGTGCCTTGCGATAGAAATCCGTGCCCAAATCGGCCGCGCGTGCCTGCCCGGCAAGGACGCAGGCCCCGAAAGCGACCGCGACGATCCTGGCTGATTTGCCTATGGAACCTGCCGGCAGGCGCCAGGACATCCCCAGCCTGCAACCAGCGCCTTGTTTGGCAACGCCTTGTTTGGCAACGCCTTGTTTGAACGGAGTTTTTCGCTGCACGGCCCGCCTCGCCAGCCAAATCCGGATTGGTGAGCACCATAATTATTGCGAATGGTTTGCAATAGCAATTGATATTCGCTTGTCGGCTTCGATGTGCCATCGGGCCGTGACGGCATCGTTACGGTCGTCAGGTCGGGTTTCGGAAGGCCGCCATGTCGAAGCGGTGGACGTCCGCCAGCAGTTCGCAGAAGGCTTGCGCGCCATGCGCCAGCAGGCGGCGGCCGTTTTCGGCGCTGGCCGCCGCGGCATTGCCGACGGCGCCGCTGGGATGGAGATCCTGCGCCTGCCACGCGAAGGGGGCCGGCCGGCGGGTGCTCAGCCGGCGATAGTCTTTGTCCATCGCGACCGATGCAGGGTGAAAATCGCCGAGCGCGTCGGTGCGAACCTGGTCGGGGCAGGCGGCCAGCATGATCGAGGTCTCGACCGCCCCGCCATGAACGCCGTGGCGGATTTCGTCGTCGCAGAACAGGCCCTCCGGCGCACCGAACCGGCTCCATCCGGTGGCGACCGCCAGCATGCCGTGGTGGGCCCGCAATTCCTGCGCCACCACGCCCATGGCGGCGCTGTTGCCGCCGTGGCTGCTCACCATCACCAGCTTGCGGATTCCGGCCCGCGCCACGCTTTCGCCGATCGCCATCCAGGTGCGGATCGCCAGCTCCGGAGGCACGGTGAGCGTGCCGGGATAGGCAATGTGCTCGGTGGAGATGCCGACCGGCTGGATCGGCAGGAACAGCGCCGGAATGCCGGCCGGCAATATCGTGCGCACCTGGTCGAGATAGGCCCGCGCGATCACCACGTCGGTGCCGAGCGGCAGGTGCGGCCCGTGCTGCTCGGTTGCGGCGAGCGGCAGCACGGCGATGCGCTGATCCGCGTCCGCCTTCAGGTCGGGCGAATGGAGGTCGGACCAGTTGCGGGACGGTGATGGCTTGGTCATGCTCACGCGGGCTGCATTGGGCGGGAAATCGGCACCGGATGTCCTGACGTCGGGCGGCTGAACCGTTACAACGTTTTCAACGCCTGTCCTATCGCGCCATCATGGGCCAGAACAATCGACGGAGTCCAACCATGAAGCCGGCCCATCTGCTTGCATTGTTAACCGTTGGGCTGGCTGCGGCCTTCGCCGGACCGGCCCATGCGGCGGACAGGGCGGAGGACAAGGCGCCGGCGCTGGACAAGGTCTCGTTCGGCACCAACTGGGTCGCCGAGGCCGAGCACGGCGGCTTCTTCCAGGCTCTGGCCGATGGCACCTACAGGCAATACGGCCTCGACGTCACCATCGTGCCGGGCGGTCCGAACGTCAACAACCGGATCCTGCTGGTCGCCGGCAAGCTCGACTTCTTCATGACCGCCAATACGCTGCAATCCTTCGACGCGGTGGCGAACAACGTGCCGGTGGTGGCGGTCGCCGCCATCTTCCAGAAGGATCCCCAGGTGTTCCTGGCGCATCCCGAGTCCAAGGTGCGCAAGCTCGACGATCTCAAGCCGCTGACCCTGTTCGTCTCCAAGGAGGGGATCGCCAGCTATTTCCAGTGGCTGAAATCGGAATACGGCTTCAGCGAGAGCAAGGTGAAGCCCTACACTTTCAATGCGCAGCCGTTCCTGGCCGACAAGGCGAGCGCGATGCAGGGCTATGTCACCTCCGAGCCGTTCGCCGTGGAGAAGCAGGCCGGCTTCAAGCCGACCGTGCTGCTGCTCGCCGACTACGGCTTCAATGCCTATTCGACGCTGATCGAGACGCGGCGCGATCTCGCCGACCGGAAGCCAGACCTGGTGCAGCGCTTTGTCGACGCATCGATCATTGGCTGGTATCACTATCTCTATGGCGACAACAAACCCGGCAATGATCTCATCAAGAAGCTCAATCCGGAGATGACCGACGAACTGCTCGCCTATTCGGTCGCCAGGATGAAGGACCACGGCATCGTCGACTCGGGCGACGCCATCAAGGACGGCATCGGCGCCATGACGGACGCGCGGGTCGCGAGCTTCTTCGACAAGATGGTGCGGGCCGGGGTGGTGCGTCGCGACATCGATTATCGCAAGGCGTATTCTCTGCGTTTCGTCAACAAGGGCGTCGGCGTCGATCTGCGGCCGAAGCCGTGAGCGCCGTTTCGCCCAACACCATTTTGCCATGAGCCGCTTGTCCGCTTCATCGACCGATGCCGTTCCGGATTCTGATGTCGCGATCCGGTTGCGGGGCGTCGTCAAGGCTTACGCGAACGGCGTTGCGGCGCTGGGGCCGCTCGATCTCGACCTGCGCCGCGGCGAATTCGTCTCGCTGCTGGGGCCGTCCGGATGCGGCAAGTCGACCGCCTTGCGCATCATCGCCGGCTTGTCCGAAGCATCGGAGGGCGAGGTCCGGCTCGCCGGCGGTGGGACGGCGCGGCGGCGAATCGGATTCGTCTTTCAGGAGCCGACCCTGATGCCGTGGGCCAGCGTGCGCGACAATGTCCGGCTTCCGCTCACGCTCGCCCGCATCGCGCGGCCGACCGCCGACCGCCAGGTCGCGGCGGCGCTCGCGGGCGTCGAGCTGTCCGAATTCGCCGATGCCTATCCGCGGCAATTGTCGGGCGGCATGCGGATGCGGGTGTCGCTGGCGCGCGCCCTGGTGACCGATCCCGACGTGCTGCTGATGGACGAGCCGTTCGCGGCCCTCGACGAGATCACCCGCTTCAAGCTCAACAACGACCTG
Source organism: Xanthobacteraceae bacterium (assembly GCA_020441545.1). Lineage (GTDB taxonomy): Bacteria > Pseudomonadota > Alphaproteobacteria > Rhizobiales > Xanthobacteraceae > 62-47. Next base: position 11,439 of record JAGRLZ010000044.1, read on the forward strand.
CTGTCGCTGTGGCACCGCCTGGGCAAGACGGTGGTGTTCGTGACCCATTCGGTGTTCGAATCGGTGTTCCTGTCGCAGCGCGTGGTCGTGATGACGCCGCGGCCCGGCCGCGTCGCCGCCGAGATCGCCATCGATGTCCCCGACCGCGGCGAGGCGTTCCGCACCTCGCCCGAATATGCCGCCTATTGCCGACGGGCGTCGGTCGCGTTGGCCGATGCCGGACGATCGGACGCCGCCCTATGAGCGCGCCCGATCCCGACGACGGCCAGGCGGGGACCGGCGGCGGCGAAGGCGGCGTCGTGCGCTTTGTGCTGCCCGTGCTCGTCCTCGCGGTCGGCGTCCTCGCCTGGGATCTCACGGTGAGGATCAACGATATCCCGCCTTACGTGCTGCCGAGTCCCGGGACCGTGCTGCGCACGCTGGTCGTCGATTGGCCGATCCTGTGGTCCTCGCTGCTGACCACCCTGGCCACCACGCTGGAGGGCTTCGTCGCGGCGGCGGTCGGGGGCATCGCCATCGCGCTGCTGTTCAGCCGCTCGAAATGGCTGGAATATTCCCTGTTTCCCTACGCCATCATGCTTCAGGTCACGCCGGTGATCGCGATCGCGCCGCTGCTGCTGATCTATCTGCCGCAACAGACCGCGGTGGTGATCTGCGCCTGGATCGTGGCGTTCTTCCCGGTGCTGGCCAATACCATGCAGGGCCTCAAGTCGGTCGACCGCAACCTGTCCGGCCTGTTCCGTCTTTACGGCGCGTCGCCGCTACAGACGCTTCGCTATCTGAAATGGCCGTCGGCGCTGCCGCACATTCTCACCGGCCTGCGCATCGCCGGCGGGCTGTCGCTGATCGGCGCGGTGGTTGCCGAGATCGCCGCCGGCGCCGCGGGGGCCGGCTCGGGGCTTGCGTACCGCATCGCGGAATCCGGCTACCGGCTCAACATACCACGCATGTTCGCCGCGCTGTTGTTGCTCTCGCTTGCGGGTGTTGTCATTTATATGCTGCTGGCGCTGGCGTCATATCTCGTGCTGCGACGCTGGCACGACAGCGCGCTTGGAAAGGAAGGCTGATGGCGACTGCTGGTTCCGGGAAAATCGACCTGCTCATCTATGGTCCGCGCAAGCCGGTGGTGGACAACGGCTTCTCCGAGCGCTTCGTCCGTCACAACGTGGAAAGCAAGGACGATCTCGACGGGCTGTCCCCGGATGTCGCCGCGCGCATCCGCGGCATCGCCGTCACCGGCCTGCGGCCGACCGATGCCACCGTGCTGTCGCGCTTCCCAAAACTGGAGATCGTGTCGAGCTTCGGCGTCGGCTACGATCATGTCGATTCCGCCCATGCGCGCGAGCGCGACATCGTCGTCACCAACACGCCGGACGTGCTCACTGAGGAGGTGGCCGACACCACGATCGGGCTCCTGACCGCGACCCTGCGGGAGTTCGTCAAGGCCGACCGCTACCTGCGTTCGGGCCTGTGGACCACGCAGGACTATCCGCTCAGCGTCGGCAGCCTGCGCGACCGCAAGGTCGGCATGGTCGGCATGGGACGGATCGGACAGGCGATCGCCCGCCGGCTCGATGCCGCGCGGGTGCCGGTGGTCTATCATTCCCGCAACCCGGCCGCCGGCGTTTCCCACCAGCACTATCCGAGCCTGATCGAGATGGCGACCGCGGTCGATACCCTGATCGTGATTACGCCCGGCGGCGCCGCCACCGCCAACCTCATCAATGCCGACGTGATGAAGGCGCTGGGGCCGCGCGGCGTCATCATCAACATGGCGCGCGGCTCGGTGATCGATGAGCCGGCCCTGATCGCGGCGCTGAAATCCGGCACGATCCTCGCGGCCGGGCTCGACGTCTATGCCAGGGAGCCGCAGGTTCCGGATGAACTCAAGGCGATGCAGAACGTGGTGCTGCTGCCGCATATCGGTTCGGCGTCGCTGGTGACCCGCAATGCGATGGACCAGCTCGTGGTCGACAATCTCAAGGCGTGGTTTTCCGGCAAGCCGCCGCTGACGCCGATCGCGGAAACCCCGGTGAAGGACCGCTAGCCGATGACGATGCCTCCCGGCCGCTGGCTCATGGCCATATCGCTGCTGGCCGGGATGCTTTCCAGCATGCCGGTGCGCGCGCAGCAGGTATCATCGCAGCCGACAACACCATCGCAGCCGGCACCGTCCATGAAGGACCAGATGATCGGCAAGTGGGAGCTGTCCACCACCGAACGCAGCAAGACCTGCGTCGTCACGCTCGCGGCCGACGCGGTGCCGCAAGGCTTCAGGCTGGAACTCGAGCCCGGTTGCGGCAAGGCGCTGCCGTTCACGAAGGAGATCGTGAACTGGGCGATCCGGGGGCTCGACATCGTGCGCCTGCAGGATGCATCCGGGCAATCGGTGATCGACCTCACCGAAGTCGAGAGCGGCATCTTCGAGGGCCAGCGTGCGGGCGAGGGCATCTATCTGCTGCAGACGCTGGAGGCCGCCCGCGCCTCGGTGCGCCCGATGGACCAGATGATCGGGGATTGGGCGATCGTGCGCGGCAACGGCAACACCATCTGCCGGCTGACCCTGACCAACACCGAAACCTCGGCCGACGGCTTCGATGTGTACCTGAAGCCGCGATGCGATCCGGCGGTCGAGAACTTCGCGCCGGCCTTCTGGCGGCTGGAGCGCGGCGAGATCCTGCTGATGTCCCGTCGCGGCGAAACCTGGCATTTCGAGGCCGACGACAACGCGCAATGGCGTCGTGTGCCGGACAGCGCCAATCCGATGATCCTGCTCCGCCAGTGACGTGAGCGCGCGCCGCGCTCAGATCAGGCGCAGGCCCTTCAGGCTGGCATGGCCGTTCTTGCCGACGATGATGTGATCGTGCACCGAGATGCCGAGCGGGCTGGCGATGCCGACGATGGTTTTGGTCATCTGGATGTCGGCGGTCGACGGCGTCGGATCGCCGGACGGATGGTTGTGGACCATGATGATCGCGGTCGCCGACAATTCCAGCGCGCGCTTGACCACCTCGCGCGGATAGACCGGCGTGTGGTCGATGGTGCCGACCTGCTGCAATTCGTCGGCGATCAGTTGATTGCGCTTGTCGAGAAACAGGATGCGGAATTGCTCCTTGTCGGCAAAGGCCATCGCGGTCCGGCAATAGTCGATCACGCTGGACCACGACGACAGCACCGTTTTGTGCTTGAGCTGTCCCTTGGCGACGCGGCTGGCGGCGGCGGCGATCAGCTTGACCTCGGTGATAGCGGATTCGCCGAGGCCGCTGATTTCCAGCAGCCGGGGCGTCGGCGCATGGATCACCTCCGCGAACGAGCCGAATTTCTCGATCAGGCTTTTGGCCAGCGGCTTGACGTCACGGCGCGGCAGCGCACGGAACAGCACCATCTCGAGCAGTTCGTAGTCGCTCAGCGCATCGGCGCCGGCGTCGCGGAAACGCTCGCGCAGCCGCTCGCGATGGCCATGATAATGCGGCGCTTCGGCGAGTCCGGGCGGCTTTCGCGGAGGGGGGGTGTCGGTCGGCATCGTATGCGGGCATGATTCAGGGATCGTGCAACCATGCCGCTCCCGGCGACATTTGCAACAGCATTCGCGCGCACTGCTTGAAAAACGCAGGCCGCGCGATGGGGGGCGCCGGTCAGGTGGCCGTTCAGGTGGCCGTTCAGGTCGCCGTGGGGGCCTGCTCGTGGTGCCGGGCCGACAGCGTGAAGACCTCGACGCCGGTCTTGGTGACGCCGACCGAATGCTCGAACTGCGCCGACAGCGAGCGGTCGCGGGTCACCGCCGTCCAGCCGTCGGACAGGATCTTCACATGGGGCCGGCCGAGATTGATCATCGGCTCGATGGTGAAGAACATGCCCGGCTTGAGGACGACGCCTTCGCCGGGCCGCCCGACATGGATGATGTTCGGTTCGTCGTGGAACATGCGGCCGAGACCGTGGCCGCAGAAGTCGCGCACCACGCTCATGTGCTGCGGCTCGACGAAGCTCTGGATCGCATGGCCGATATCGCCGGTGGTCGCGCCCGGCTTGACCGCGGCGATGCCGCGCATCATCGCCTCATAGGTGACCTCGATCAGCCGTTCGGCCTTCCGCGCGATCGGCTGGATCGCATACATGCGGCTGGAATCGCCGTACCAGCCGTCGACGATGAAGGTCACGTCGATATTGACGATGTCGCCTTCCTTGAGCAGGCGCTCGCCCGGCATGCCGTGGCAGACCACGTGGTTCAGCGACGTGCAGGTCGAATAGCGATAGCCGCGATACATCAGCGTGGCGGGAAACGCCCCGTGTGAGAAGGCGAATTCGCGCACGAACGTGTCGATGCGGGATGTCGGGATGCCCGCCGTCACGATGTCGGTCAGCTCATCGAGGCATTGCGAGACGAGCGCGCCTGCCTTGCGCATGCCGGCAAAGCCGGTGGGGCCGTGCAGCTTGATCTGGCCGGTCTTGCGCAGGGCGGTATCGGAGGCTTCGACGTAACTCATGCAGGACTTAGATCCGGGGTTTAAGGGATTTCGCCTAATCTAGTGAGTTGTGCTGCCGGTGCAAGCACATGACGGCGCTCTGCCCGGCTCACGGCAGAATCGGAATCGCCTTTGCCAGCGTGATTCCGTCGCGCCCGACCCGGCAGGTATAGGCCAACGCTTCGACCCCGTTCCGCCGTGCCAGGCGAAAAGCCTGCCCGTAGGCGGGATCGATGTCCTCGGCGACCGCGAGCGAACCGGCGGAGCCGATCTGCACCACGTAAAGCAGCGCGGCGCGGGCGCCGGTGCCGGCCATCGCGGCGAGTTCGGCGAGGTGCCGGGCGCCGCGCGCGGTGACCGAATCCGGGAATTCCGCGAGGCCCTTGCGCCGCATCAGATGCACGTTCTTGACCTCGAGATAGCACGGCGGCTGGCCGTCGCGCGCGAGCAGGAAATCGACCCGGGACGCCTGTCCGTATCTGACCTCGCGGCGGATGCGGTCATAGCCGCGAAACTCCGGAATCCGGTTTGCAGCCAGCGCCTCCGCAACCAGCGCGTTGGGATGTCCGGTATTGACGCCGACGAGTTCGGTCCCCGAGCCGAAATCCGCCTCCACCAGTTCCCACGAATAGGGCAGCTTGCGGGTCTTGAGCTGTGACTTCGAGAGCCAGACCCGGGCGCCCGCGGCCTGGAGGCCGGTCATGGCGCCGGGATTGGCGACATGGACGGTCAGCGTCTGGCCGTCGGCCAGTTCGACATCGGCGAGGAATCGCTTGTAGCGACGCAGCAGCGTCGCCGGAATCAACGCGGAGGAGAATTTCATCGGCGCACGATCGGGGTGGTTGGGGCGAGGACGGGGGCCGCTCATCCATGCCCGATTCCGGATCGGTGATCCAGAACGCCGGGGCGTCGGCCACGTCCTGGTTGCCGAAGGCGGACGTCGACGCGCGGGACATGCCCTGCGGCCAAAAATCGGTTGGCGCTCGCGAATCGCAAAGATATGGATGGACATGCCCTAAATTCGAGGATCCCTGCCACACATGACGTCGCTGGACACCGTCAGCATCGCGATCTTCCTGGGTGCGGCCCTGGTCATGGTCGGCATCCTGTCGAGCTTGCTGGCGCTCCGGTTCGGCGCGCCCTTGCTGCTGGTCTTTCTCTTCATCGGCATTCTGGCCGGCGATTCCGGCCCGGGCGGACTCAACTTCAACGACGTCCATGCGACCTACCTGGTCGGTTCGGTGGCGCTGGCGCTGATCCTGTTCGATGGCGGCCTCAAGACCCGGTTTCAGAGCATCCGTACCGTCCTGGCGCCATCGATGCTGCTGGCGACCGCCGGCGTGCTCGTGACCGCATTGCTGACGGCGCCGATCGCCAAGGTCGCGCTGGACCTGAACTGGACCGAGGCGTTGCTCGCGGGCGCGGTGGTGGCCTCCACCGATGCCGCCGCCGTGTTCCTGCTGGTCCATGCCCAGGGGCTGCGGCTGCGTCCGCGCGTCGGCGCCACGCTCGAGGTCGAGTCGGGCACCAACGATCCGTTCGCGGTGTTCCTGACGCTGATGCTGGTCGAGCTGATTTCGCTCGGCAGCAGCTCGGCGACCCATGTGCTGGCGGAGTTCTTCCAGGAGGCGGTGCTCGGCCTGATGATCGGGGTGGTCGGCGGCTGGATCGTGATCGTTGCGCTCAACCGGGTCGAACTGCCCCAGGGGCTGCATGCGCCCTTTGTCACCACCGCGGCGCTGGTGATCTTCGGGCTGGCGGAGATCACCAACGCATCCGGCTTTCTGGCCGTATATCTGGCCGGGATCATGATCGGAAACCGGCCGACGCGCGCGCACAACTCGGTGCTGACCTTCCTGGATGCGGCAACCTGGCTGGCCCAGATCGTGATGTTCGTGCTGCTCGGCCTGCTGGTCTCGCCGCAGCGGCTGGGCGACAGCGTATTGCCGGCGATCGCGATCGCGCTGACCCTGATGCTGGTCGCGCGGCCGGTCGCCGTCTTTCTCTGTCTTGCCCCGTTCTCGTTCAACTGGCGGGAAAAGGTCTTCATCGCCTGGGTCGGCCTGCGTGGAGCGGTGGCGATCTTCCTGGCTTCGATCCCGATGCTGGTCGGCCTGTCGAAGGCTTATCTGTATTTCGACGTGGCCTTCGTCGTGGTGATTATCTCGCTGCTGCTGCAGGGATGGACCCTCGGCGCCGCGGCCCGCCGTCTCAACGTGGCGCTGCCGCGCACCGAACAGCGGGCGCGTCGCGTCGAACTGGACCTGCCGGGCCAGCTCGAACAGCAGCTGGTCGGCTATCCGGTCCGGCCCAAGAGCCTGTTCCTGAAGCGCGGGCTGCTGCCGTCGTGGTCGCGCCCGACCCTGGTGATCCGCGACGAGAAGATTCTGTCGCCGGCGGAAGCGGACCCGGTGGCGGCGGGAGACTATCTCTATCTGCTGGCGCCGCCGGAAAAGGCCGACGCGCTGGATCGCTTCTTCACCGACATGCAGCCGTCGGTCCTGCCCGATCCGCATCTCCTCGGCGATTTCGTCGTCTCCGGCGAGATCGTGCTGGGCGACCTCGCCGAAATCTACGGCATCACGGTGCGCGAGGACGAATCCAACCTGACGCTGGCGGATTATTTCGACATCCATCTCGACCGCGCGCCGAAGGTCGGCGCGACCCTGCCGCTGGACTCGCTGATTCTCGTTGCGCGCAGCATCAGCGGCGGCCGCGTCAATGTCGTCGGCCTGCGGTTGCCGGAAGACGAGGAAACGGCGCAGCCGCGAAGCCGCCTGGCGACGGTCAAGGGCCGGCTGTCGCGGCTGTGGTCGTCGCTGGCCGGAATCTAAATCTAGATGTCTCCGCCGAAAACGCTGTCATAGTTCCGGCGAGGCCGGCGGCCGCTCAACCAATAGATCCGGGCTTCCGGCTCTCGCGACCCGGCCCCGCTCGAGCACGACGACATCCGTCGCCAGGCGCCGAAGCTCGTCGGCGTCGTGGCTCACATAGATCATCGGCACGCCGGTCTCGTCGCGCAGCCGCACCAGGTAGGGCAGGATCTCCGCCTTGCGGTCGGCATCGAGCGCGCCGAGCGGCTCGTCGAACAGCAGCAGCCGCGGCCGCGCCAGCAAAGCGCGGCCCAGCGCGACGCGCTGCCGCTCGCCGCCGGAAAGCTGGCCGGTGCGCCGGTCGAGCAGATGGCCGATATCGAGCAGGGCGACCACGCGATCCTGCGCGGCGGGGTCGAAGGAAAGGCGGTTCATGCATCGGCCGTAGTCGAGGTTCTGCTTGACGTCGAGGTGGGGAAACAGCCGCGCGTCCTGAAAGACGTAGCCGATCCGCCGCCGATGCGCCGGCGTGTGCCGGCCCGCTTGGGTATCGTCGAGCACCTGGCCGTCGACCACGATGAGTCCGTGGTCCGGCTTCAGCAGGCCGGCGATGATGTTGACCAGCGAGGTCTTGCCGGCGCCGGAGGCGCCGAACAGTCCGGTCACGCGGCCTTCGCTTCTGAAGGACACGTCGAGCGCGAATTCGCCGAGCTGCTTGCGGACTTCGACCTCCAGCATGGTCAGGTCCCGTGCAGGCGGCGGGTGGCGCGGCGTACGAACACCTCCGACGCGACCAGCGCGGCCATGGCGATGACGATCGAGATGACCACCAGCCGGAGCGCGGCGGCGTCGCCGTCCGGCACCTGGGTCAGGGTATAGATCGCGGCGGAGATGGTCTGGGTCTCGCCGGGAATGTTGGAGACGAAGGTGATGGTGGCGCCGAATTCGCCGATCGCCTTGGCGAAGCCGAGCACCATGCCGGCAAGCACGCCCGGCAGCGCCAGCGGCAGCGTGACGGTCCAGAACACCCGCCACGGCGGCGCGCCGAGCGTGGCGGCGGCCTGTTCGAAACGGCGATCCACCGCCTCGATCGAAAGCCGGATTGGCCGCACCAGCAGGGGAAACGACATGATGCCGCAGGCCAGCGCCGCGCCGGTCCAGCGGAACGCGAAGACGATGCCGAGATGGTCGGCGAGCCATTCCCCGACCAGGCCGCGGCGCCCGAAGGTCAGCAGCAGGAGATAGCCGGTGACCACAGGGGGCAGCACCAGCGGCAGGTGGATGACGGCATCGATCAGGGACTTGCCCCAGAACTCGCGCCGTGCCAGCAGCCAGGCCAAAGCGATCCCGATCGGAGTGGCCACCAGCGTGGCGACGATGCCGACGCGGAGCGACAGCAGGATCGCCGTCCACTCTGCTTGCGAGAGATGCTGCACGTTACGACGTCGGTCGGATCAGGAACGAGAAGCCGAACTTCTCGAAGATTGCCTTGGCTTCGGAGGTGCGCAGGAAGGCCAGATAGTCCCTGGCCTCGGCCCTGGCGTTCACGGTGGCGGCGACCGGATAGATGATCGGCGGGTGGGAGCCGGCCGGGAACGTGCCGACCACCTTGACGCCGGGTTCGACCCTGGCATCGGTTGCGTAGACGATGCCGAGCACGGCCTCGTTGCGGGCCACCAGCGCCAGCGCGGCGCGCACGTTTTCCGCCATCGCGAATTTCGGCTCCGCGGCTTTCCACGCGCCGAGCTTTTCCAGGGCGGCCTTGGCGTATTTGCCGACCGGCACCGCCCTGACGTCGCCGGTGGCGATGCGGCCGTCGCCCGCGAGCCTGGCAAGGTCGAAGCCGGGGCCGATGGCGACGTCGTCGATCCCGGACTCCTTCGGCGCGATCAGCACGATGGCGTTGCCGAGCAGGTTCACCCGGGTCGCGGGATCGATGGCCTTCGTCTCGATCCCGTAATCCATCCAGGCCATGTCGGCCGACACGTAGACGTCGGCGGGGGCGCCTTGCGCGAGCTGCTTGGCAAGCGCGGAACTGGCGGCGTAGCTGGCACTGATCCTGACGCCGTTCCTGACGCCGTTCTTGGCGGTGTAGGCGGCATTGACCGCATCCAGCGCATTTCTCATCGACGCGGCGGCGAACACGGTCAGGATCTTGTCCTGCGCCTGCGCCGGCGTATGGACGGCCCCGGCGAGGACCAGGAAGGCGGTCACGAGTCCGGCGAGACGTTGCATTCTGGCGCTCCGAATCAGGCTCGCGGCGCCACGCGCACGCGATGCAGATATCAGATGGTAAGTGGAGGGCGACGGGCGGAAGCGCCGTTCCGGCAAATCCGACAGGCTTACGGCCTCTCGGGATGTCGCTTGCCATTGACTTTAGCAGGCTGGCGGCGCGGGTAAAGTCCCCGGAATCGGGAGCCGGACGGATCGCACGGCTCTAGCCGGGATCGCTGGTCCGGCGCTCCATCGTCGATGGCATTGGCCCCAGGCGATAGTCTGGGAGGCGAAGCCTGTCGATCATCTCCCTGCCGACGGCAAGTTTTGCGAGGCCGGGAATCGCGAAAGACTGGATGACGAGGTTGCGGAACCAGACCCCGAAGGCGGTCCGGGGTGCGAATGCGCTGGCGAACCGTGCGGCGCCAGCCTGCTTCGTCGCGATGTAAGGCCGTAGCCGCCGCTCATAGGCGGCGAAAGCCTCCTCGATGTGCCCTTCCGCGCGCGCAAGCTCGCCCGCCAGCACATAAGCGGCGACGATGGCCAGCGCCGATCCCTGGCCGGCAAGCAGCGAGGGGCAGAATGCGGCGTCGCCGACGAGCACGCTTCTGCCGCTGGACCATGTCGGCGCGACAACCTGGCTCACGTGATCGAAATAGAGTTCCTGCACCTCGTCGAGCCGCTGCAGGATATCCGCAATCTCCCATCCATCGGCCCGATAGAGTGAAGCCAGCAGCGTCTTCTGCTGCTCCAGCGTCGCGGGGCGTGCGCCGTCGTATGTGAACACGAAAAGGAAGAGGCTCCGGTCGTCGCGCAACGTAAAGCGGCCGACCATGCGTCCCGGCTTGGTATGCATCATATAGATGTCCGGATCACGCCGTTGATAGTGACGCGCTTCAAACGCCGCGACAGCATAACCCAGCGGTTTCTCGAATTGTTCGTGCGGTCCGAATGCGAGCCGACGCACCTGCGAATGCAATCCGTCGGCGCCGACCACCAGATCGAAGCGGCGGACCGGCCCGCTTCGCAGCCTGGCGGTGACACCGGCAGGGTCATGCTGCAACATCACGATCTCGTCGCCGAAGATCATCTCCGCGACCGGCGCGGCCTTGGCGAGAAGCAGCCGGGAAAGATCGCGGCGTGCAAGCGTGACGTATCGTCCGCCGGTGAGTTCATCGAACACCTTCGTTCCGAAACCGGCCAGCCGCTCTCCGCGATCGCCGATCACCCTGAGTTCGCGCGCGTGATAGCCGACCCGTTCAATTTCGTTCAGAAGGCCCATGCGCTCGGCAAGGTCGTAACCGAGTCCCCAGAAGTCGATCACGTATCCGCCGTCGCGCGGAGCGCCCGCATGTTCGACGATCGTGACCTGCCACCCCGCGGCGTTCAGCCAGTAGGCGGCGGCGGGGCCTGCGATGCCGGCGCCGGAAATGAGTGCGGTCTTCTGCTTCATGGGTTCTCGCCTCGACCACGACTCCCGTCATTGCGGCGAAAGCCAGAATGCGATCGGTTTCCGCAAAAGCGCAATCGCTCCCGCATTCTCGAGCGAGGCACGTCATCAACGAGGCATGCCTCGACATCAATCGCAGGAGTGGAGCCGCGCGGCCGCCGATGATCCGGCGGGAGCAGAAACCGGCCCGTGGGTGCATTCTGCCATGAATGTGGGACTTCTTATGGCGAGGCCAGCACCTGGCGGCAGGCCGGCGGCAGTTCGCTGAGCGTGATCTGGTGGCGCGGCTTCGGCGGTTTCTTGGGCGGTCTCTTGGGCGGCTTGGGGTGCAGCACCGCATCGCTGAACCAGTAGGCGAGATCGGAGGCCGCGCAGCCTTCGCGGTCAGGCGGCGGCTTTTGCGGCGTGCAGCCGTGGTCGCCGCGCGGGCAGGTGATGCGGATGTGGAAGTGATAATTGTGTCCGTACATCGGCCGCACCTTCGACAGCCAGGCGCGATTGCCGTGGGCTTCCCGGCACAATGCCTTCTTGATCGCGGCGTTGACGAAGATTCGTTCGACGCGCGGCTCCAGTGCCGCGGCACGAATCACCTGAAGGTGGTGGGGCGTCCAGACACGGGGATCGATATCGAGCTTGTCGGTCCGCACCATGTTCACGGCCGACATCTCCTCGCGTTCGTTGCGCGACAGCATCCGGTTCGGCATCGGCGTCAGCCAGATGTCGGCGTCGAGCCCGATCTGATGGCTGGCGTGGCCGGTAATCATCGGGCCGCCGCGGGGTTGTGCCATGTCGCCGACCAGAAGGCCCGGCCAGCCGGCGACCTTGTGGACCCTGGCGGACAGGCGTTCGACCAGCGCCACCATGTCCGGATGGCCCCAGTTGCGGTTGCGCGACAGCCGCATCACCTGCCATGTCGGCCCGTTCGCCGGCAGTTCCTCGGCGCCGGCGAGGCAGCCCTTGGCGTAAAATCCGATCGCGTCCGGCTTCTGCGCCGACGGCTTTGTCTTGCGGCCGAACAGTTGCTTGGCCGCCAGGTGCGGGTCGTTCGGATTGGCGAGGGCGGGCAGCGGCCTGGGGTGCAGCGTACCCTTCTGCTGGGCCGATGCGGGGGGCGCTACGGCGACAAAGATCGCCGCAACGACGCCCGCAAGCCACGGACGGAGAATCGGCGGGCCGGGAGTTGGCGGGCGCATGGTCATCGAAGCAATCATACCCCCGCGATGAACCGGGCTGGGCAGCCAAGGCTGCCCGGATCCGCAAGCGCCGCGTCGCACGAACGGCGAAAGCTATTTCGTCTGGTCGTCGACGTCGGCGCCGGGAGAATTCTTCTTGATCGATTCGATCGCGCTCAAGGCCGATGCCTTCTGCACATAGCCTTCGGACCCGAACATGGTCTCGCCGTTCGAAGCCTTGAAACGGAAACGGAATTCGCCGGCTTTGTCCTTGTAGACCTCGAACTTGTAGGCCATCTCGTTCTCCTCCCGAAAGCGAATCGAATTTGCAGTGCCGGACAGGGTTCGATGCCGGCCACCGCGAGTCAAGGCGCAACTGCCGCCGTCATCGGACACGTTGTGGAGACCATCGCGCAGGCAAGCGCGATGGTCTGCCGGGACGGGCGCATGCGGCCGGGCTATTTCACCAGCGGGCAGCCGCCGTCCTTCAGCGGACGGAACACCTGGTCGCCCGGGACCTCGGCGAGGATCTTGTAGTAGTCCCAGGGATACTTCGACTCTTCCGGCTTCTTCACTTCCAGCAGCAGCATGCTGTGGACCATGCGGCCGTCCTCGCGCAAGTGGCCGTTGTCGGTGAAGGCGTCGCGCACCGGCGTCTCGCGCATCTTGGCCAGCACCGCCTTGGTGTCCCGGGTGCCGGCCGCCTTCACCGCCTTCAGGTAGTGCAGGGTCGCGCTATAGGTCGCGGCCTGGTTCATCGTCGGCATCCGCTTCATGCGTTCGAAGAACTTCTTGCCGAAGGCGCGGGTGCGGTCGTTCTGGTCCCAGTAATAGGCTTCGGTGATGACCAGCCCCTGCGCCATTTTCAGGCCCAGGCTGTGGATGTCGGAGATGAACATCACGATGCCGGCGAGCTTCTGGCCGCCGGCGACGATGCCGAATTCGGCGGCCTGCTTGATGGTGTTGATGGTGTCCCCGCCGCCGTTGGCGAGGCCGACGATCTTGGCCTTGGACGCCTGCGCCTGCAGCAGGAAGGACGAGAAGTCGGCGTTGTTGAGCGGATGCCGCGCGCCGCCGAGAATCTTGCCGCCGGCGCCCTTCACCACCGCGCTGACGTCGCGTTCGATGGAGTGGCCGAACAGATAGTCGGCGGTGATGAAGAACCAGCTGTCCCCGCCCTGCTTGACGATGGCGCTGCCGACCGTGTGCGCGTTGCCGTAGGTGTCATAGGTCCAGTGCGCGGTATAGGGCGAGCAGGATTTTCCGGTGATGTCGGAACTCGCCGCGTCGGTGACGATCATGATTTTCTCGAACTGCTTCGACATCTGCATCGCCGCCAGCGCGGTCGCCGAGGTCGGAAGGTCGATGATCATGTCGACGTTCTCGTTGCCGTACCATTTGCGCGCCAGCGCGGCGGCAATGTCCGGCTTGTTCTGCGCATCCGCCGAGATCACCTCGATCGGCTTGCCGAACATCGAGCCGCCGAATTCCTCGATGGCGATCTTGGTCGCTTCGACGTTGCCCTGGCCGCCGATGTCCGAATAGACCGACGAGAAATCGGCCAGCACGCCGATCTTCAGCGGCAGGTCGGATTGCGCCTGCGCGGCGCCTCCGATCGTCAGGGAAAGGGAAAACGTCGCCGCGGCGATCGCGCGGAAAGTGCCTCTCATGGTGCCTCCAGCTTTTCTTATTGAGAAGTGGCGGCAGCTTGGATGAGAGGTCAGGGGGTAGCAAGCGCATCCGTGCAAGGCTGTTGTGCGAGCGACCTTTTGGCGCAGGGGCGCGGCCGTGGCGGCTGCGTCAGCCGTCCACCTTCAACGCGGCGATGAAGGCTTCCTGCGGAATCTCGACCTTGCCGAACTGCCGCATCTTCTTCTTGCCTTCCTTCTGCTTCTCCAGAAGTTTCCGTTTGCGGGTGATGTCGCCACCGTAGCATTTCGCGGTAACGTCCTTGCGCAGCGCCCGCACCGTCTCGCGCGCGATCACCTTGCCGCCGATCGCCGCCTGGATCGGAATCTGGAACATGTGCGGCGGGATCAATTCCTTCATCCTCTCGACCATGGCGCGGCCGCGGCCTTCGGCGCGGGTGCGATGCACCAGCATCGACAGCGCGTCCACCGGCTCGCCGTTGACGAGAATCTGCATCTTCACGAGGTCGGCGGGGCGATACTCGGTGAGGTGATAGTCGAACGAGGCGTAGCCTTTCGAGACCGACTTGAGGCGGTCGTAGAAATCGAACACCACCTCGTTGAGCGGCAGTTCGTATTTGACCATGGCGCGGGCGCCGACATAGGTCAGCTCCTTCTGCACGCCGCGGCGGTCCTGGCACAGCTTCAGCACGCTGCCGAGATATTCGTCCGGCGTCAGGATCGTGGCCTCGATCCAGGGTTCCTCGATCTCGGCGATCTTGACCACGTCCGGCATGTCCACCGGGTTGTGGATTTCGATCTCCTGGCCGTCGGTCAGGCGCATCTTGTAGATGACGCTCGGCGCGGTCGCGATCAGGTTGAGGTCGAATTCGCGCGACAGCCGCTCCTGGATGATCTCCAGGTGCAACAGGCCGAGGAAGCCGCAGCGGAAGCCGAAGCCGAGCGCGGCGGAGGTTTCCATCTCGAACGAGAAGCTGGCATCGTTCAGGCGCAGCTTGCCCATCGCCGTGCGCAGCGTCTCGAAGTCGTCGGCGTCCACCGGGAACAGGCCGCAGAACACCACCGGGATCGCCGGCTTGAAGCCCGGCAGCATCTCCGCCACCGGCCGCTTGTCGTCGGTGATGGTGTCGCCGACGCGGGTGTCGGCGACCTCCTTGATCGAGGCGGTGATGAAGCCGATCTCGCCGGGGCCGAGTTCGGCCACATTGACCATCTTCGGGGTGATGTAGCCGCTGCGCTCGACGTCATAGGCCGCGCCGGTGCCCAGCATGCGGATGCGCTGGCCCTTGGACATCACGCCGTCGACGATCCGCACCAGCACGACGACGCCGAGATAGACGTCGTACCAGCTGTCGACCAGCAGCGCCTTCAGCGGCGCGTCGCGGTCGCCCTTCGGCGGCGGCAGCCGATGCACGATGGCTTCGAGCACGTCCTCGATGCCCAGCCCGGTCTTGGCCGAGATCATCACGGCGTCGGAGGCGTCGATGCCGATCACGTCCTCGATCTGCTGCTTGATCTTGTCGGGCTCCGCGGCCGGAAGGTCGATCTTGTTGAGGACCGGCACGATCTCGTGATCGTTGTCGAGCGCCTGATAGACGTTGGCGAGCGTCTGCGCCTCCACCCCTTGCGAGGCGTCCACCACCAGCAGCGAGCCCTCGCAGGCCGCCAGCGACCGCGACACCTCGTAGGCGAAGTCGACATGGCCGGGGGTGTCGATCAGGTTCAGGACATAGGCGTTGCCGTCCCTGGCCTTGTAGGTGAGCCGGACGGTCTGCGCCTTGATGGTGATGCCGCGCTCGCGCTCGATATCCATCGAATCGAGCACCTGTTCCTTGCCCGCCATCTCGCGCGCGTCGAGCGCGCCGGTCAGTTGGATCAGGCGGTCGGCAAGGGTCGATTTGCCATGGTCGATGTGGGCGACGATGGAAAAGTTGCGGATATTGGAAATGGGTTTGGCGCTCATGGGCGCGGGGATTACCACCCGCGGCAAGGGGCGGCAACTCTCCCGCGAGGTTTCCGGCCAAGGGGTGATTTTCTTGTCCGTGAAAACAGGGTAGGGACGGGTCGATTTCCAGAATCGACCGTTGCGACGCGATTCGGATCCGCACGGTCCGGCGGCTCTTGAACGGGCGGGACCGGCTGCGGGTCACTGCCTTCTTGCCGGGAACCGTTGCGAATGCCGCAGTCTCTTGTCCGGTCGTCCCGGCGTGCCTCTCCGATCCGCAGGCTGGCGGCGTGGGTCGCGGCGTCGGCGTGCGATCCAAGGACCGGCGACCGCTTCGTGGCCGGTTTCGTGCTGCTTCACGTGGTTTTGTGGACGGTGATCCTGACCGTGCTCAAGCGGGGGCAGGACATCCACTTCGATGCCGCCGAAGCCTATGCCTGGGGGCAGCAGGCGCTGCTGGGCTACGGCAAGCATCCGCCGTTGTCCGGCTGGGTCGCCGGCGTCTGGTTCCGGCTGTTTCCGGTTGCGGACTGGGCGAGCTACGCGCTGGCGATGGCGGTGACGGGGTTCGGCATCTGGGTCTGCTGGCGGATCGCATTGCGCATCGTCGATCGCCGCCGCGCCGTGCTCAGCGTGGCCATGCTGGCGCTGTACCCGATCTTCAACGTCAAGGGCTACAAATACAATGCCGACCTGTTGCAGGTGGCGACGCTGCCGCTGCTGGTGCTGGCCTATCTCGATGCTTTCGACAAGCGCAACGTGTGGTCCGGGGTTCTCCTGGGGCTCGCCGGCACCACAGCCCTGATGACGGAGTACTGGGCGCTGACCATGATCGGTGCCATCGGCCTTGCGGCGCTGCTTCATCCGGAGCGCCTGCGCTTCCTGCGGTCGCCGGTGCCGTGGGTGGCCATCGCAACGATGCTGGTGACGATGGCGCCGCACCTGTGGTGGTTGAAGCAGGTCGATTTCCTGCCGCTGACCTATGCCGGCGACAGCTACGAGACCCACAATCGGTGGCGGTCGCTGCATTCGGCGACCGGCTATCTCGGCCACAATTTTGCGTTGCTGCTCCTGCCGGTGCTGCTTGCGGCGTTGGCCGTGCGGTTCGTGCCGGTGCTGGCGCCATGGCGATGGCGCGCCGCGCACATATGGGCCAACTGGTCGCGCGCGCCCAGTCCGGCCGTCCGCATCCCGGAAGCGATTCAGATCTGGGCGATCCAGATCATCGTCGCGTTCGGGCCGCCGCTCGGCGGCATTGCCTTCGCCGTGCTGATGAAGACGGATTGGGGTATCCCGCTGTTCTTCCTGACGCCGCTGGCGATCGTTGCGATGCCGGCATTGCGTCTGCCACGCATCGCGGTGGTGCAGGTCGTGGTGGCCTGGCTGGTGCTGACGGTGGGATTCCTGCTGCTGACGCCGCGTATCGTCAGCTACAACATCGCGCACAAGGCACAGAGCAATCCGGTCTACCAGGCGCGATCGGAACTGGCGCGTGAACTCACCAATATCTGGCGCATGCGGTTCGGGACGCGATGGGCCGTCGTCGCCGGCCCCCGGCCCACGGTGGACCTGATGGCCTTCTACAGCATCGATCACCCGGTGCCGTTCACGCCTTATGAGAAATGGTCGTCGGGACTCATGACGTTGGCGCAGGCTTCGCGCAGCGGCTATATCGGGATCTGCGATCCGACATCATGGGATCACAAGCTGTGTCGGGACTGGATGAAGGCGAACGTCCCCGATGCGTTTCATCTCGACATCTCGACGCGCCGCTTCTTCAGCGGCGTCCCGGGTCCGGTGGTGAACTGGGAAATCTATCTCGTGGCGCCGACGCCGTAGCGATCCGGGTGAGGGGATGGAGCGTATCGGCAGGTTCAATCCCTCCGACCCTCTCCCCGGAGAAGAGAGGGAGCACGCGGTGCCGGAACGATCCGATCCGATCGAAATAAACGCTATTCGCCTTCGCCAAACTTGTCGTTGACCAGTTCGGCGACGGCGGCGACGGCGGCCTCGGCTTCGGGGCCGGTGGCCGACACGGTGATCGTGCAGCCGGGGCTGGCGGACAGCATCATCAACCCCATGATCGAGGTGCCGCCGACCGTTTCGCCGTTGCGGGACACCGAGACCTCGGCATCGAAGCGTTCGACCAGCTGGACGAACTTGGCGGAGGCGCGTGCGTGCAGGCCGCGCTTATTGATGATGAGGAGTTCGCGCGTGTTGGTGGCGGACGATGGCGGGGACGGCACGGCGCTGGTCTGGCCGCCGTCCGGATTTGCGGGATCGTCAGCGGACATCGTCATTTGCCGGCAAGCACCCGGCTGGCGATGGTGACGTATTTCCGCCCGGCTTCCTGGGCGGCGGCGATGGCTTCCGGCAGCGGCAGTTCGGCGCGCACCTTGGCCAGCTTGACCAGCATCGGCAGATTGATGCCGGCAAGGACCTCGACCTTGGGCCGGCTCATGCAGGAGATCGCGAGATTGGAGGGGGTGCCGCCGAACATGTCGGTGAGGATAGCAACCCCATTGCCGCTGTCGACCCGGTTGACGGCTTCAATAATGTCGCTGCGACACAAATCGGCGTCGTCTTCCGCACCGATGGTGATCGCTTCGATTTGCTTTTGCGGACCCATTACGTGCTCGAGCGCCGCCTTGAATTCATCGGCAAGGCGCCCATGGGTCACAAGTACCAGACCAATCATCGAGAACTCCACGTGGGTGCCTTTGATGCACCGCACGAACCGGCCACTTTGACCATCCAGCCGCCCAGCGCAAGGGGGCAGCATCAGAATTCTCCCCGATTTTTGCCACAATGCGGGGAACCGGAGCGGGTCGATTTGGTGGCGATAGTGGGTTCTATATGGTTACCAAATTCTTTCCGGCAATCGGGGGGCATGGCGGCATCGTTTCGCGCATCGGTTGTCGTCATGAATCCGGCAACCAGGGGCAGAGCGTGGAAGCCCGCCGCGACCGGGATTCGCGGCAGCATGAAGCCGAACAGCTCGATGACAAGGCTTTCCGGGACGGGAAGGCGGCCGGCGTCGGCGGCGTCCAGGTCGACGACCAGGCCAACGACCGCATCGGCGACATGGTCGCAGCGACGGATGCCGAGCCCCCGGATTTCGATCAGCCCGGCCAGCGCCGGGGGCGGACGCACCATGAGCCGGTCGTCCCGGCGCGCGAGGTGAACGCGGTCGTCGCCGACCAGCACGGCGGGCGGCAGCTGCCCGGCGCGGCCCGCCAGCATCAGGTCGAAGGCGAGCCGGGATTTTCCGCTTCCCGACGGCCCGCGGATCAGGACGGCGGTGTCGCCGACCTTGACGGCGGATGCGTGGATTGTCCGGTCCGGGATGCGCGCCGTGGCGGTCATGTCGGCAGCCGCACCACGAAGCGGGCGCCGGCTACCGTCGGCAGGCCGTCCTCGTCCGGCGGGCCGGCGCGGTTCTCCGCCCAGATCCGTCCGCGATGCGCCTCGACGATCTGCCTGGAGATCGAAAGGCCGAGCCCCGAATTCTGGCCGAAGCCCTGATGCGGCCGGTCGGTGTAGAAGCGCTCGAAAATCCGCTGCAGCGCATCCTCGCGGATGCCGGGGCCGTCGTCGTCGACCGTCACCTCGATCTCGTTCTTCACGCGGCGGCAGGCGACCCGGACCTTGCCGCCCGGTTCGGAGAACGACTGGGCGTTGACCACCAGGTTCGATATCACCTGTCCGAGGCGGGAGTCGTGCCCCCGCACCGAGAAGGTATCGGCCGGTCCCCCCTCGAAGCGGGTTTCGACGGCGACGTCATGGCCGAGCCGGGTTTCGTTGGCGACCGAGGTCAGCGTCGTCAGCAGGCGGCGGACGTCCACGGGCGTGACGTCCTGGCGCTGCAGCTCGGCGTCGAGCCGGCTGGCGTCGGAAATGTCCGAGATCAGGCGGTCGAGGCGGCGGACGTCGTGCTCGATGACGGCGAGCAGGCGGCCGCGGCTGTTCTCGTTCTTGGCCAGCGGCAGCGTCTCGACGGCGGAGCGCAGCGAGGTCAGCGGGTTCTTCAATTCGTGCGCGACGTCGGCGGCGAACATCTCGATGGCTTCGATGCGGTTGTAGAGCGACTCGGTCATGTCGCGAAGCGCGCCGGACAGGTGGCCGATCTCGTCGCGCCGCTGCGTGAAATCCGGAATCTCGACGCGGGTCTTGACCCGGTGACGCACGCGCTCGGCGCCGTCGGCGAGCCGCCGCACCGGCCCCGCGATGGTGCTGGCGAGCAGCAGCGACAGCACGATCATCACGATGGCCGCTACCCCGAACACCTTGAGGATGGCGAGCCGTTCGGCGGTGACCATCTGGTCGATGTCGTCGCCCTGGGTGGACAGCATCAACGCGCCGCGGATGGCGCGGCCGTGCAGCACCGGCACCGCGACCGACACGATGATCTCGCCCCGGTCGTTGATGCGCACCATGCTGGCCTTCTGCCCGCGCAGCGAATCCGCCACCTCCTGATAGCCCCTGCCGTTCTCCGGCCCCAGCTCGCGATAGAGCGGCAGGTCGCCGCGATTGAGCCAGGTGCGGATCGCGATGGTCGCGCGTTCCATCAGGCCGGGCTTGACGTCGACCAGCGGCGGCAGTTCGAACCGCATCACGTCGCCGCGGCGGAACAGGCCGCGGCTGTCGAGGATTTCCACGCCGTCGCGGTCGTAGATGCGGGCGCGGGTCTTGGTCGGCGAGATCAGGTGCCGCAACACCGGCGCCACGCGCTCCGGGTTGATCGGGAAATCGAGCCCCGCGAATTCGTCCGGCGGGCCGTAGGACTCGCCCGGCTTGAGGTCGAGCAGGCGGTCGGGATCGATGGTGATGGCATTGGTTTCGACGGTCGCGGAGGCTGCGATCGCGCCGGCGATGATTTCGCCCTGGACCAGCAGGCTCTGGGCGCGGGCGTCGATCAGGCCGGCACGGAATTGCGACAGGTAGAGAATGCTGGCGACGAGCGCGATCAGGCCGGCGAGATTGAGCGAGACGATGCGGCGGGTGAGGCTCGAAAAGGTGACCGTGAAGAAGAACTGGCCGGCGCGGCGGAACCAGCCGAGCGGCCGCCGCCAGCCGCCATGGCTTGCGCCGGCGTCGCCCGACGCCGGGAGCGCCGCCGCATAGCCACCACCTTGATGTCGATCAGGCTGCGTTCGATCCAGCAATGGCAAAACCGCCGGGGTTGTTGTCCTGGGGCGCTCGCGGCGCGCGCACGCCCAGTCTATCCCAGACCGGCGGGCGCGTCAGTTAACAATCCGCCCGCCCGGCTTGATCGGGCAGCCCGGTTTAGTCGGGCCGCCCGGTTCAGATTTCCTTGAAACGATATCCGACGCCATAGAGCGTCTCGATCATTTCGAACTCCTCGTCGACCACCTTGAACTTCTTGCGCAGCCGCTTGATGTGGCTGTCGATGGTGCGGTCGTCGACATAGACCTGATCGTCATAGGCCGCGTCCATCAGCGCGTTGCGGCTTTTCACCACGCCGGGGCGGGTGGCCAGGGCCTGCAGGATCAGGAATTCGGTCACGGTCAGGGTGACCGGCTCGTTCTTCCAGGTGCAGGTGTGGCGCTCCGGGTCCATCCGCAGCGGACCGCGGTCGAGCGCCTTGGCGTCGTTCTCCTTCGGCACCGCGGTCGGATCCTTCGGCGCCGAGCGGCGCAGCACCGCCTTGACGCGCTCGACCAGAAGCCGCTGGGAGAACGGCTTCCGGATGAAGTCGTCGGCGCCCATCTTGAGGCCGAACAACTCGTCGATCTCCTCGTCCTTGGAGGTCAGGAAGATCACCGGCAGGTCGGACTTCTGCCGCAGCCGCCGCAGCGTCTCCATGCCGTCCATGCGCGGCATCTTGATATCGAGCACCGCGAGGTCGGGCGGGCTGGTGCGGAAGCCGTCCAGCGCGGAGGCGCCATCCGTGTAGGTCATGATGCGGTAGCCTTCGGCTTCCAGCGCGATCGACACGGAGGTGAGAATGTTGCGGTCGTCATCGACCAGGGCAATTGTGGGCATGAACCTGCTTTCTGAAGCGGGAGCGACCAAAACCGTCAAGCCGTTCGACACGATCGCGTTCGACAACGCAACCGGGCCATCCGGACCAAAGCCATACAGGCCAGACCATACGA